>DASVNP010000233.1:0-31698 GCA_036383775.1 Paraburkholderia sp.
ATGGCTTAATAAACCAACGAGTAAAATTGCCGGGCGGCAGACAGCGAAGTTCTGCCTGAACATTTCACCTGTCCTTTCTTGATCATGTGCATCAATTCGATGCCACTCAGAATGACGCGCGCGCAGTTGAAATCCTTGAGCCCGAGCATCGGTCGGGTTCGGCGTTTGATGGCCCGATGGTCCTGCTCCACGATGTTGTTCAAATACTTGATCTGACGAACCTTGATGGGCATCTCGCGCTCGGCGTTCACCGCGCTAAGCGCGGCCAGATTGGCGTCGCTTTTGTCGATGGTTACGGTCTCGGGCGAGCCGTTCTGACCAATTGCCTTTTCGAAGAAGCGCCGCGCAGCAGCCTTGTCCCGCTTGGCTCTGAACAGAAAATCGATGGTATTGCCCGTCTTATCCGCTGCCCGGTAAAGATACTTCCACGAACCCTTGACCTTGATATAGGTTTCGTCAACACGCCAACTCTTGCCGACCGGACGCTTGTGCTTACGAAATGTCTTTTCGAACAGTGGCACCACCTTGATGACCCAGCGATGAACCGTCGAATGATCGACACAAATGTCGCGCTCGGCCATCATTTCCTCGAGATTGCGAAGACTCAGCGAGTAGGCACGGTACCATCGCACACACAGCAGGGTCACTTCAAGCGGATAGTGCAGCCGCTTCAGAACCTTAGCGATGTCTGGAGCAAGCGTCGTTCGTGGCGTCATTGTCTTCTTCATCGTGCGGCCAGAGCGTTTTCGTCCGCCTCGAATTTTACCTCGCCCGCGTTAATGCGACAGAGCCGAATCGCACATACGACGGACTGCATTGGGTCGCGGCACGTGCAGCTTCGGACAATTATCAAAACGCGCGGCAACTTCTTGTCGGACGCCGCCGCGCTCTAGAAAAGCTGAAATGTTGATCACCGTCGTTTCCGACGGCGCGCGGCCATGGCGTTAATGCGCCTATCGCAATTGCGGTTCGTGGCTCTATGAATTGCCATGCTTACAGTCGCAACGACCTTATATCAGACAGGAGCGTCCCCGTCGCTTCACTACGGGGAGGCAGCTATACCTGATTTATGAACAACACTTGTTGTGCCCGATCACAGCGGCTGCGCCATTTTTTTGATAAGCACGGCCGACGCCATCAGGTCGCCGGTTGATTCATCGGCAAATTCTTTATTTAGCGCTTGATCAAAGCGAGCTGGCGATCGAAATCGGTCGGATCGAAATAGTCCCGCCACACTGTAATCATGCCATCTTCGATCGTGAGCGTTCCCATGACGGGTAGAGTGATTGTGCCGCCACCGGAGTGAAAGAAAGTGTCCACGCGTTCGCTAAGCACTATGTTTCCGGACGCTGCGATATTCACGACCTTGAATTCGGCTCTGAAATCCTTGCCGAATCCGAAATCAACATGGAATTGTCGAACACCATCGCGACCGATAATAGTCGGGAACGGCACGTTATCGTATAGCACGTTATCGGTGAGCATGGCGAGGCCGTTTTCCATGCGATCGGCGGTCCAATGCGTAAAGAAGGTTTCAGCGATTTCAATGAGAGTTGAGGTCACTATTAGCCTCTTTGGGCGGTTAAAAGAGCCGGAGCATGAGCTACGGCGGCGATCTCATCGGCAGCAAGCTCGCAGCGGTAACTGTTTGGACTCCTACTGAACTGACACGGTTTCGGGGAGGCCGGTCCGGTGTTTCGGACATAGGAGCGAGAATCACACCGAGCCGCATCATCGGATTTGCGAGTGGCGACGGATCGAATTGTACATCGCTGGCGGTCTTCCGAGTTGCAGAGCCCGCGGTCCTTGAGCGTACCGAGTTCGACGACATTGCTGCTGCCATGGAACAATGCACCGAGTGCCCCGCGCCGGCTGTCCAACTCAGCTCTTCGAGTTCGCGACACGTCTGTAGTTTCCGCGTGACGGGCAGCTCGGTTAGAGACGTTTCGCTGACCAACCGCCTTACGCAAGCCGGAATTTTTTCCTCAGGCTCGCATCAACGGGACCGGCCGGCATGAAACGCCGCAATTTGCGCAAAAGCGATGCCTCGCCGTTCGGCGTGCGCCGCATGCGCCACGCGCCGAGCGCCGCCTCGACAATGGTGGCGGCCACGCCCTCGGGCTCGGGCGCGGCTTTCACGCTGTTGACGACAGCGCGCGATGCAAGCGTTCGCTCGCGGTCGTAATCGGCGATCGTCGCGCTCGCTTGCGGCGCATTGACGTCCAGGTTGGTCCGAGTAAACGACGGTTCGACCAATGTCGCGCGGATGCCGAACTGGCGCGCCTCGTGATCCAGCGTTTCGGTCAGCCCCTCCACCGCATGTTTGGATG
The DNA here is from genome assembly GCA_036383775.1 of Paraburkholderia sp. Lineage (GTDB taxonomy): Bacteria > Pseudomonadota > Gammaproteobacteria > Burkholderiales > Burkholderiaceae > Paraburkholderia. Next base: position 2,331 of record DASVNP010000233.1, read on the forward strand.
CCGAATAGAGTCCCATATAGGGCGCCGGCAGGAAACCGAGCACTGAGCTGACATTGACGATCCGTCCGCGCCGTTGTGTCCGCATGTGCGGAAGTACGGCCTGGGTCGTACGCAGGATGCTGAATACGTTGGTATCGAACAACGCAGCTGCCTCCGTCACGGAGGTTTCCTCCACCGCGCCGATCAGGCTCGTTCCCGCATTGTTCACAAGCACGTCGATACGCCCGGCGCGATCGATGATCGTTTGAATACCTGATTGAACGGACGCATCGTCGCGAACGTCCATCTCGATTAGATCGACGCCGGCGACGGGCGCCGTTCTGGCAATGCTGCGCACGGTGCCGAACACGCGGCACCCGCGTTTGGCAAACTTCTCTGCTGCGGCGCGCCCGATGCCCGACGACACGCCGGTCACGAGGACAACGGTGGAATTCGACATGGCTGTTTCCTTCGATACGGTGAATGGAGGGTGTGTCAATCGCGCGCGTCGAGCGCGTGCTCGGCAGGTGACGCCGGCGCACGTCGACCATGGCGTGAACCGGCGGCATGGCCCGGCTTGATCCTGAACCAGATGGAATACATGGCCGGCAAGAACATTAGGGTCAGAATCGTCCCTGCAAACGTACCGCCAATCAGCGTGTAAGCAAGGGTTCCCCAGAACACCGAATGAGTCAGCGGGATAAAGGCCAGGATCGCCGCCATGGCCGTGAGGATCACTGGTCGCGCACGCTGCACGGTGGCTTCGACCACTGCGTGGAAGGGATCTAGCCCTGCCTGTTCGTTCTGATGGATCTGCCCAATCAGGATCAGCGTGTTGCGCATCAGGATCCCCGAAAGCGCGATGAGACCGACCAGCGCATTGATGCCAAACGGCTGCTTGAACAGGATCAGCGTCGGCACCACGCCGATCAGGCCAAGCGGGCTGGTCATGAATACCATCACCATCGCGGAGATCGAGCGCACCTGGAAGATGATGATGACCAGCGTGATCGCCAGCATGATCGGGAAGAGCGGCAGCATCGCAGTCGTCGCCTTGCCCGATTCCTCGATGGAGCCGGCCTGCTCGATCCGATAGTCGCTCGGCAGTCTCGCCATAATCGGCTGAAGCTTCTTTGTGATCGCAGCAGATACGTCCGGAGGCTGCAAGCCGTCGGCAATATCGCCGCGCACCGTGATCGTCGGCACGCGATCACGCCAGCGCATGATCGGCTCCTCCATCCGGACGTCGACCTTGCCGACCTGCGACAGCGGAATGCGCTGTCCGTTGGCGCCGGCCAGCGTGAAGTCGCCGAGCCGCGCAGGGTCGAGCCGGATATCGCCGGCCGAGCGCGCGATGACCTGCACGCTTCGAATATCCTCGCGCACGGCGGTGACGGGCACGCCGGTGAGCAGGAACTGCAGTTGTTGCGCGACAGCGCTGGACGTCAGTCCCACCGCCTGCAGACGGTCCTGCTGCAACGTGAAGTGCAGCGTCGGCGAGCGCGTGCCCCAGTCGGCATTGACCGTGCGCATCATCGGACTGCCGTCCATCACCCGCTGAACTTCCGCCGCAATTCCGCGAAGCTTGTCGGGATCGGGGCCGGTGATGCGATAGGCCACCGGGAACGGCGAATACGGACCGAATACGAGTTGTGTGACTCGCACGCGCGCTTCGGGAACAAAACCGCCGGCGATGGCCTGTCGCAGTCGCTGTTTCAATGCGTCGCGTTCCTCCTGACTGTCCGTGCGAATGACGATCTTCGCGAACGACGGATCGGGCAGCTCCGGCCCCATTGCCAGGAAAAAGCGCGGCGCGCCCTGGCCAATGTAGGCAGTGACGATCCTGGCTTCCTTTTGTTTGGCCAGCCAGGCTTCGACCTTCGCCGTGGCGGCGCTGGTTTGCGAGATCGAAGTGCCGGACGGCATCTGCACTTCAACCAGCACTTCAGGGCGATCGGAGATAGGGAAGAACTGCTTCTTGACGACCGCCATGCCAAGAATGGCCAGCATGAACAGGCCGACGACCGACCCGGCGACCAGCCATTTGCGCGCGATCACACGTGTGAGCATTTGCCGGAAGCGGTTGTAGCGCGGGGTATCGTAGAGCGCATCGTGACCGCCGTCGACCTTCTGGAAGTCGGGCAGCATCTTAACGCCGAGGTACGGCGTGAAGACCACCGCGACGACCCACGACGCAATAAGCGCGATCCCCACGATCCAGAACATGTTGCTGGTGTATTCGCCGGCGGTGGAGCGCGCGAAGCCGTTCGGCATGAAGCCTACCGCGGTCACCAGCGTGCCGGCCAGCATCGGCGCGGCCGTGTGGCTCCACGCGTAGGCCGACGCGGCCACGCGGCTGTAGCCTTCCTCCATCTTCACGACCATCATTTCGATCGCGATGATCGCGTCGTCGACCAGCAGCCCCAGCGCGAGGATCAGCGAGCCGAGCGTGATACGGTCGAAGTTCTTGCCGGTCGCGGCCATCACGACGAACACCATGGCCAGCGTCAGCGGAACGGCGGCAGCGACAACGAGGCCCACGCGCCAGCCCATGCTGACGAAGCTCACCAGCATGACCACCAGCAACGCGGCGAAGAACTTGACCATGAACTCGTCGACGGCCGAGCTGATGTTCACGGCCTGATCGGTGACCTTGGTCAGGCTCATGCCGAGTGGCAGCTCGCGATTGATCGCGCCGACTTCGCTGTCCAGTGCCTGGCCGAGGTCGAGTCCGTTCCAGCCGTCGCGCATCACGATGCCCAGCAGCAGCGCGGGTTCGCCGTTGTTGCGGATCATGAACGTTGCCGGATCCTCATAGCCACGCGTGACAGTGGCGATGTCCGACAGTTTCAGCGTGCGGCCCTGCGCGACGATCGGCGTGTCGCGGATCTTCTGCAACTTGTCGAAGGCGCCATCCAGACGAATGAACACCTCCGGCCCCTTCGTTTCGACGGAGCCGGCCGGCGTCAGCGCGTTCTGGCTATTGAGCGCGGCGAACACGTCCTGCGGGCTAACGCCGAGCGTCGCCAGCCGGTCGTGCGAAAACTGGACGTAGATGCGCTCGGCCTGCTCGCCGATGATATTGACCTTCTTCACGCCCGGCACATGCAGCAGCCGCTGGCGCAGCGTTTCCGCATCGCGTACCAGCAGGCGCTGCGGTTCGCCCTTCGCCTTCAGCGCGAACAGTGCAAAGGTGACGTCCGCATATTCGTCATTGACCATCGGCCCGATGACGCCGGCCGGAAGATTGCTCGCCTCGTCGCCGATCTTTTTCCGTGCCTGATAGAACTGCTCCTGCACTTCCGACGGCGGCGTGCTGTCGAGCAACGTCAAGGTCGTGAAGGCCAAGCCAGGTCGTGTGTAGGTTTCGGTCCGGTCGTACCAGCGCAGCTCCTGCATGCGCTTCTCGATCTTTTCGGCGACCTGGTCATGCATTTCCTGCGCGGTGGCCCCCGGCCACGCGGTGATGATCGTCATCACCTTGACCGTAAACGCCGGATCTTCCGCACGGCCCAGCTTGAAGAACGACACGAGCCCGGCCAGCGAGATCAGGCAGATCAGGAACAGCGTGATCGCGCGCTCGCGCACAGCGAGCGCCGACAGATTGAATCGACCTTCGCTCACGGACGGGCTCCTTCGCTCGCCATCGCGACGGCCTGGCCGGACATCCGGACCTTTTCGCCTTCGTGCAGCAACTGCGCGCCGAGCGCGACGACCCTGTCCCCTTGCTTCAGTGCGCCGGACACGCGGGCGCTGTCGTCGTCCAGGCGCTCGACCGCGACCGGCCGCCACGCAACCCTGGCCGGGTCGCCGGCGAGCACCCACACGCCGGTCCCTTTGCCGGCGTCCAGCAGCGCGCCGATCGGCACCTGCAGGCCGTCTTGTGCGGCGGAGCGCGCATCCGGAATCTGGATCGTCACCGTGGCGCCCAACGGGGCATTGGCCAGTTCTCCTTCCAGCACATACCGGGCCTCGAAGGTGCGGGTAAAGCGATCCGCAGTATCCGAGAGTTGCCGGAGCGTGGCCGGAACGCTTACGCCCTGCTTGCCGAAGAGCGTGGCTTGCGCGACGGAGCCGGTCTCGGGGCGCAGCGTTTCCGGCAACTGGATAACGGCCTCGCGGCGGCCGGCGCGGGCCAGGCGCACCACGGTTTGTCCCGCGCTAACCACCTGGCCCGGTTCGGCCAGCGTGTCCATGACGACACCATCACCGTCCGCGAGCAGCTCGGCATAACGGGTCGCGTTACGGGCCACATCGGCTTGGGCTTCAGCCGCACTGAGCTGGGCTTTGGCCGCATCCGCGGCTGCCTTGATCTGGTCGTAGGCCGAAGCCGATATCGCGCCGGTCCCGCGCAGGTCGCGGTAACGGGTTTCATCCTGCGCCGTCTGCTGTGCCCGTGCTCGAGCGGCCGCAACCGCCTCCTGCTGCGCTTGCGCGCCAAGCTTCAGATCGACGGGGTCGATGCGCATGAGTGGCTGGCCACGTTTGACGGTCTGCCCCGTATCCACCAGCCGCTCGAGCACCTTGCCGGAGACGCGAAACCCCAGGTCGCTCTGCACCCGTGCGGCTACGGTTCCGGTAAACGAACGTGATGCGACGGTCGCGTTGTGAACGATGGCGGCACGCACCAGTGGGGCCTCGGTGCGCGGATCGGAGGGGGCTTTGCCGCCGCAAGCAACCAACGCAAACGGCACGGCACAGACGATTGTGGAGGTAATGAGGCGACGCGAGCGCATGAAAGTCCCATCGGCATAGTGATGACAACTTTCATTATGGGTCTAGTGACCAATGTAGTCAATGGTCACAACCGCAAGATTTCAGGGGGACAGACTCCGAAGCACGAGGCTGGACAGGTGCGCCGGCGCCGCATCCGTGTAATCGAAGCTGTGTTGCAGCAGTAGCGGATGAAGGTAAGGCCGCATCACCAGGTAAATCGCCATGACGGTCTCATCCAGGGGCGTTTTGCGCTCGAAGTCCCCACTCTGCCTTCCCTCCTGCAGGATGTCCTGAAGCAGCTTCTGGACGCGCTCTTCATAGACACGCACGGCCTGCCAGTGCTCAGTGGCCGCCGACGCGGCGATTTCGTAAAGCTTGCGGTCCTGAAAAAACAGGCGAAGGCTCGCCTCCGTGAAGACCTTGAACATACGCCGTAGCTTCTCCGGCGGCAGGTCGGCCTCCGCAACAGCCGCTCTAACCTCGCTCTCGATCTCGTGCAGGCAGTTCGCACAGATCATCTCGCCAATCGCCTGCTTGGACTCAAAGAACTTATAGATATACGCCTTCGAGAAGCCGATTGCCTTGGCGAGGTCGGAGACGGTCGTTTTCTCGTAGCCATACCGGCTGAAGTGCTCGGTGGCGGCGACCACGATCTGATTGCGCACCTCGTGGTCGGCCGGGCCGCGGACAGGGGAAGTAATTACTTCTTTCATAGCTCCAGCTTATTTCTAGCCTCAGGAATGGAAAACTAGTGACGTTTTGGTATTATAGTCACTATCGTGCCATTGCGAACAAATCCTCATGCCGCCCAAACACATCCTTGCCGTGCTCATTGCCGCCAGTCTCTTGACGGGCTGCGCGGTCGGCCCCGATTACGTCCGGCCTGACGTGTCCATGTCGGAGCAGTTCCAAAACCAAGCCGCGGTTGAACGCCGGCACGCTGCCGCCAGTGCCGATCTCACCATGTGGTGGACCGGTTTCGGGGATCCGCAACTGACACAATTCGTCGCGCTTGCATTGGAACAGAATCTCGACCTCGCGCAGGCATCCGCTCGCGTCGCACAGGCACGCGCCGGGCTTGGCGCGGCGAGTGCCGCGTTGCTGCCCTCTGGCAATGTCAGCGGCCAGGCAGCGAGAGTGTACCAATCCGTTGAAACGCCCTTGGGGCGGGTCTTGAACTCGACGCCCGGTTTCGACCGCTACGGTAATCAATACGAAGCCGACCTCACCGCCAGTTGGGAACTGGACGTGTTTGGGGGCCTGCGTCGTGGACGGGAAGCTGCGCTTGCCGACTACCAGGCTTCGGAAGCCGCCGCAGCGGCCACGCGATTGGCGGTGGCGGCACAAACCGCCGACATCTACATCATCATCCGGGGTTTGCAAGCCCGTCTGAACGTGGCCCGGCGGCAGGTGCAGACGCAGCAGGATCTGCTTTCAACCGTCAATCTTCTGTATGGCAAAGGATTGGCGGCCGAACTCCAGGTGGAACAGGCCGAAGGCGCGCTTGCTCAGGTTCGGGCCTCTGTCCCGGTCCTCGAAACAGGCCTGGACGCGGCGATGAACGCACTCGATGTAATGGTGGGAGTGCAACCCGGCACGCACCGGGCGGAAGTGATGGAAGCGCGCGACATTCCGGTCGCCCCGCAGATCGCGGCCACCGGATCGCCGGGCGAGTTGCTCAGGCGCCGCCCCGACCTGATCGTCGCCGAGCGACGTCTCGCCGCATCGAATGCACGTATTGGCGTCGCCATCGCCGAGTACTATCCCAAGCTCTCGCTGGGTGGACTGATCGGCAGTGCGACCTCCGTGGCGAGTGGCAATCTGTTCACGAGCGGCGCCAATCAAGCGGCCGGCGTATTGGGTTTGCGCTGGCGTCTGTTCGACTTCGGCCGCATCAATGCGCAGATCAACCAGGCCAAGGGCCAGGGGGCCGAGATGTTGGCAGCGTATCGGCTTGCCGCACTCCACGCCACTGAGGACGTGGAGAACGCCTTCTCGGCAATGATCAAACGCGATGAGCAGGCTGCGGTCCTGGCCCAAGGGGTGGACTCGCTTGGTCGCGCGCGAGCGGCGTCGTTCGCGGCCTATCAGAAAGGTGTCATCAGCCTGATCGAAGTCCTGCAGGCCGACGAAAACCTGCTGCGCGCCTCCGATGAGCGAGCACAGGCACAAGCGGAATCCGCACGTGCAGCAGTCGCCGCTTTCAAGGCACTCGGCGGTGGTTGGCAGTCTCGCGAATCCGAGGCGGTAGCCATCAAGTAGCCATCGTAGCCATGCTTAACGTCTTTGGAAGAGCATGGAATTTCGCCATCGTCGTTGCTCCGTGACCTTTGCTGAAACTGCATTTCGCGCGCACGGCGCAACTGCTGCCTATTGCACAAGCACCATTGCCGCATGCCACCCAAACGATTGACCCGGGCAGAAAGCCGCGAACAGACTCGCACTCGGTTGCTCGAGGCAGCGGCCTCAAGCATTGCCGAAAGAGGGTTGGCCGCGACCAGCGTGGACGAGATCGCGGCCCAGGCCGGCTATACCCGCGGCGCATTCTACTCAAACTTTAAAAGCAAGAGCGACCTGTTCGTCGAACTACTTCGCCTCGATCACCAGAACATTCTGGAGCACTTACAAAAGCTGCTAGACGCCAGCCCGTCCTGCGACGGCCTGCAAAAGCAGATCATCTCCTTGTACGCCCAGTGTTATCGCGACGACAACCATTACATCATCTGGGCCGAGGCGCGTCTGCACGCGATGCGCGACGCGAACTTCCGGCAACGCATGACCACCCTGTGCCTGGAAAAGCGCGACATGATCGCGTACTTCATCGAGCAGTTTTGCAAGCGCCTCAACGTGCAATTGCCGGGGCCTTGCGCCGACCATGCGCTCGCCACCATGGCATTGGTGGACGGCATCCTTTATTTCAACATGACCATGCCCAGCGAACTGCCGCACGCTTCGGCGGAAGCGGTTTTGAGCAACGTTTTCTCGAGAATGTTCTTCAGTCAATCGTCCTGAACGAACAAGTTTCCCAACGATGTGTTTTCCAGCGAACAGCCGACGAATGGGTTAGGCATCGGCGGCGTGCGTTGCAGTTCAAGCACTGGCGCCGGGGACGACAGTGTACCAGGAGTTGTGGGCGATCGGCGCCTAAAAATCAGATGCGCGCATTGTGGTGAAGAGTCGCCGCTGGTGACGTCGCAGCTAAATGAATCGGGCGATGCAGTAGCCTACTTCGACCGGCGGGGTGTGCCTCGGCTCTCACAACCTCAACTGCTCGAACCGCCCGGTGCGGACCCGCATGCCGGGTATTGGTAGCGGATTTGGTGCAAATAGGCGATATGGACAACATATTTTGTTATATAAAGGATACCTGATCAGGCAGACAAGACGGCCACCCAGACTGCGGGCGCAGCGGTATCTTTGAGGCGGAGTTTCGCGAGGGTGAATTGGCCCTTGCGAATACGATGTACCAGTTCAATACCCAAGAGAATGATCGCTGCGTTCCGGAAACGTTTGAAGCCGAGCATGACTCTCGTCCGGGACTTGATGTTGCGGTGGTCCTGCTCGACCATATTATTAAGATATTTCGAGGATCGGACCTTTGTGTCCTCCGGCAGCAAGCCATCGGCCTTCATCTCGCGCACGGCGCGGTGCGAGGCGGCGTAGCCATCAAGCGTGATGGTCTTCGGTGGCTGGCCCTGATGTTTGACTGCCTTCCTGAAAAACGCTTTTGCCGCCTTCACGTCGCACCTGGCGCTGAGCATGAAGTCGACCGTCAGACCCGCCCGATCCACCGCCCGATAAAGATAGACCCACTTGCCGCGCAGCTTAAGGTAAGTCTCGTCGACACGCCAGGACTGACCTGTGGACCTGCAAAAGCGATTCCACCGTTTGACGAATTCCGGCGCAAAGCGACGTACCCAGCGCAGGATCGTCGTGTGCGCCAGCGACAGACCCCGTTCCGCCATCATTTCAACCAGATCGCGCAGGCTAAGCTTGTGCCGCAGGTACCAGCGAACACACAGAATGATCACATCGCGGTCAACATGACGGCCCGCGAACAGTTCCTCCAGACTCTTCAGCTTGCTCATCGGCGGTTCTCAATTCGTTCAGACCGACACCTTAACCGATTTGCCCCCGCGCTATTTGCACCAGAGCCTAAGAGCCCACAGCCAGAGAGGGGCCTCAACAGTCGAAGCTTGCGGTGAGCCGCCTGAGCCAGAGTCCGGCCATAAACGGCCTTTCGCGGAGGCGCAAAGATCGTCGTTCAGTGGCTGCTTCATACCGATCAACGGACCTTGGGAACGTGGCCATCCTCGCGGTAACCTGCTGCCATCGAATGTTTCTTCGATACAACTGATTGTTTGAGCATGTCAGCTGTCGCGTACCCGGCTGCCGGGTACCGTGCACGCCGGCCGTGCAGTCGTGTTAAATGCAGCGAAAACTCGAGCAACTCTTGCGAGGCTGCCAGTTCTCGCTCGCTCTTTCATCGCTTGTTCAAACGTTCCCGGGAGCGACGTATGCGGTTTTCACGGTCGTATAGAACTCGCGCGCATAGGTGCCCTGTTCACGGGGACCCAGGCTCGAACCTTTGCGCCCGCCGAACGGAACGTGGTAATCGACGCCCGCTGTAGGCGCATTGATCATTACCATACCGGCCTGTACGTGGCGCTTGAAATCGCTCGCATGAGCCAGCGACATGGTGCAGATGCCAGCGGAAAGGCCGAATGGCGTGTCGTTGGCTACGGCAAGCGCTTCCTCGTAATCCGCGACCTTGATGACGGAAGCGACAGGACCGAACACTTCCTCCCTGTTGATCGTCATCGCCGGGGTCGTGTTGGTCACGAGGGCGGGTGCCAGGAAAAATCCTTCGGTTGCCGAGGCAACACGGCCACCGCCAAACACTGAACCACCTTCGGTGCGCGCGAGTTCGATATAGCGTTCGTCCTGTTCTAGCTGTTTGGCATCGACAACGGGACCGATCTGCGTCGACGCATCCAGCGCGTTACCAATCTTGAGGCTGCGCATGCGCGCCTGCATGGCCTCGACAAAACGGTCGTGGATGCCGCTCGTCACGATCAGGCGGCTCGATGCGGTACAACGCTGGCCGGTGGAGTAGAAGGCGCCGTTGATGCACGCCTCGACCGCGACGTCCAGATCGGCATCGTCGAGCACGACCATCGGGTTCTTGCCACCCATCTCGAGCTGGAACTTCTTCCCTGTGGCGACGCATTTCGCGGCGATCGACTGGCCGGTCCCAACGGAGCCCGTGAAGCTGATGGCATCCACGTCAGCTGATTTGACGAGTGTTTCTCCGACGATCGAACCCGTACCCATGACGAGATTGATTACGCCCGCCGGTGCACCGCCTTCGGCGATGATCTTGACAAGTTCCCATACGCTGCCCGGCACGAGTTCCGCCGGCTTGATGACGACGCAGTTTCCATACGCGAGCGCAGGCGCGATCTTCCAGGCGGGAATAGCGATCGGGAAGTTCCACGGCGTGATCAGACCGATGACGCCTAGCGGTTCACGTGTGACTTCGACCGTCAATCCCGGGCGAACGGACGGCAAAATCTCGCCGCCGACCCGCAATGCCTCGCCCGCGAAAAATTTGAAAATCTGTCCGGCGCGTCCCACTTCGCCGGCTGCTTCGGCGAGCGTTTTCCCTTCCTCGCGTGCCAGGAGCTTACCGAGTTCGTTTTTGCGCGCAAAGATGGTGCTGCCGACCTCGTCGAGCAAGTCAAAGCGCTGTTGTGGGGTGCTGAGCGACCATGTGCGAAAGGCTGAGCGTGCAGACGCGATTGCTTTCTGTGTCTGATCTGCGCTAGCCCTTGCGAAATGGCCGATCACGTCGCTTGTGTCCGAAGGGTTCACATTGGCAGCGAAGTCGTTGCCATCGACCCATTCGCCGCCAATGAAATTCTTGAATTGTGTCATCGTAAATCCGTCAATGATTAATACTTGCTTGATCAACTGAGGTTCAGCAGCGAGCGCCCGGCGAGGTTGGCGTACAGCGCACGCACGCCGAATGTCCACGGAGCGATTTCGGTCGACAGCCGCACGCTATTGACGAGTGCGCCAAGCGGAGGGGCGCTGATCGTCACGCGGTCGCCGAGGTGATGCGTAAAGCCGCCACCCGGCGCATCGCGATCCTTGACCGGAGAGAACATCGTGCCGAGGAACAACATGAAGCCATCGGGATACTGATGGTGCTTGCCCCAGGTCTGACTCACCAGGTCAAGAGGGTCACGGCTGATCTCCCGCATATGACTGACGCCTTCGAGCACGAAACCGTCGTCGGTACCTTCGACGCGCAACGAAACACTCGTTTCTCGGATCGTGTCCAGCGTGAACCGTCCATCGAACAGGCGGACAAACGGACCGATCGCGCATGAGCCGTTGTTGTCCTTGCATTTGCCCAGCAGCAGCGCGGAGCGACCTTCGATGTCGCGCAGATTGACGTCGTTACCCAGTGTGGCGCCCACCACCTCGCCCTTGCTGTTGACTGCGAGGACGATCTCCGGCTCAGGGTTGTTCCACTTCGAAGCAGGCAGCAAGCCGATATCGACACCGAGTCCGACTGAGGACATAGGCTGCGACTTCGAAAATACCTCTGCATCGGGGCCGATGCCGACTTCCATGTACTGCGACCATCCACCGCGTCGCTGAAGTTCTTCCTTGAGCTTGACGGCAGCTTCTGAGCCGGGCTTGATCTTCGACAGATCGGTGCCGATCAGACGCGTGATCGCAGCGCGCACTTCCTCAGCCTTCGCAGGGTCGCCGCCTGCCTGCTCTTCAATGACGCGCTCAAGAAGGCTCACGGCGAACGTCACGCCACAGGCTTTGATGGCTTGCAGATCGCAGGGAGCCAGGAGGTGGGACTGATCCTCCTTCCGTTGTGCGGCGACGGTGGCTTCAATCAGATTGCCGACATGACCCAGAGATTCGCCGGAAGCCTGCCGGACGAGTTCGACCAGATTCTCGCGATCGAACAGATCGGACACTGTCGGTGCGATGCGGGAGATATCGAATACTTCCCCGCCGCGAACCGCAACGACGCACGGTCCCGCGCCGTTTTTCGTTTGACGCCACACGCGGCCAACGAGCAGGGCACCGTCGAGATCGTCAGGCAGATAGCTGGAATATGAGGTCATGAACGAATCCAATGTGCGTTGAAAGTGCTGGCAACCGTAGTCGCCATAAGGATAAAACCCGGTACTAGAAGCGGTGGACGATACCCACGCCTGCTGCGAACATGCTGCGCGAGGACGAGGGAGTCGTCTGGAAGCCGTCGCCGATTGATGCCGTTGCATCGATCTGATGGTTCGTCGCGCCTGACGCAATGAACGTAGGCGTGCCGAGCGTGCGGCCGTTCGCGCGCTGGAACGCTTGAAGTGCGTAGAACCCGGTACGTTTCGACAACGCGTAGTACTGGGACAGGTTGAACTGGTGGTACGACGCCGCGTCGCCGATTCCGTTCGCCTTGCTCGCCCACGTGTAGCTGTAGCCTGCAGCAAAGTCCCATGCCGTCGCGGGCTTCCAGTGCAGCACGGTGCCGGCGGTATTAAAGACCTGCTCGTCGGTAAACTTCGACAGCACGCCCGGGATGTACTGAACGTTCGTGTACGTCGCCGAGATGTCCCACGCGCTGTTGAACACGTAGCCGAGGCCGACCGCGAAGCGATTCTGCGCCTGCGCGCCCTGATAGCCATTCGTCACCGCCGACACGCCCGACTGGCCAGCCGTATTCATCGTCGAATCCGCACCGTAGACGCCGCCGCCGACGGTCGAGTTGTTGATGCGCGAGAACGCAACCGTACCGCCGATCGGGCCTTGCTGATACTGGATCGCCGCCGACCACGTCGACCCGCGATAGATGCTGTCCGGCACGCCTGCGAGCGAGTACGACCCGCTGACCGTGACGCCGTAGAGCTTCGGAGACGTATAGACGATCGAATTGTTCGCGCGGTAGATCGTGTCCAATGCGTCCAGATCGCCCGGGTGCGCGCCAAAGTAGCCGGTTAGCCAGTTCGTCGGGCTGTACGGCGACATCAGCGTGTAGTACGACGTGTACTGGCGACCCAATGTGAACGTACCGAACGTCTGGTTCGTCAGACCGACCCAGGCTTGACGGCCGAACATTGCGTTCGCGTATTGCTGCGCGCCGTTGTTGACGTTGAAGCCGGATTCCAACTGGAAAATGGCCCTGGTGCCGCCGCCCAGATCCTCCCCACCCTTCAGGCCGAAACGGCTGCCCGCCCAGATGCCCGATGCCATCTTGACGTTCGAGCGACCACCGCTCGTCGAACCGAGCGAGGTCTGGCTGCTCTGATAAACGATCGAATCATCGACGATGCCGTACAGCGTGACGCTGCTTTGTGCGAACGCCGGCGCTGCGGCCGCGAATGCCGTTGCCGCGACGACGGCGGCCTTGGTCACGTCTAAAGTCCTCATTGCGTCTCCTATTGTGGATAAAGCGAGTTACGTTTGTTTAACGAGGTCGGCACCGACGCCTTAAGTGCGCTGCTAATAGTCGCCGGTTACGTCTCGATTCCTCGATTACATGGAAGCCGCATTCGCCAGCCTGCACGTCCCCGGATATATATGAAATCGCGAACTAACTCGGGCACGCGATAAATCAGTAAAACGACATACCTGAATTGGCGTGAATGCACGCGTGACCCAAGCTGCGCCAATCGATGCCGATCCGTCGGCGCATGACGAGGCGAGGAACTCGTGCACATTCGAACCGGCGTCCGGCGCCGAGTTACACGTTTGCATGGATGTCCGATTTGCGTTGTGCCCCAGGAGCGATTACGCGGAGCAGCCGGCCGGCGACGGCTTAAGATCGCACGTTGTGGACAAACCCGGATTCAGCGGCATTCTTGCTCGTCGCGACCAACGATTCACTGCGCAGGCGTTCATATTCGGCCGTTGGTACAGGAATAGCGTTGCGGTCGCCGAGCTCGTCAAGGCGGATACGGTACGTTTCCCGAGTGGTGAACGCGGCGAACGCGGCGACCAGACAAATGCCGAATGTGAGAAAACCGATCTTCAATGGGATGTTGGTGGACCCAGGGGGCGCGACTGCGACGAAAAGTGCGGGGATCAAGGCCGATAAGGTTGTCCCGACATTCTGTCCGATGGCCATTCCCGTCACGCGCACCCGCGGTCGGAAGAGTTCTGGGAACAGGCTCGGGAACACACCGTTGAAGCCTTGGTAGGCGATGCCCCACATGAGCGTGGAAAAAATCAGCGAGAGCCAGAGGCTGTGAATGCTGATCGCGTAGAGGAAGCCGAAGGAAAGCACGCCGGCGCTCAAGACGCCGACAAGTACTGGCGGCCTGCGGCCAATCCTGTCTGAGAGACTGCCGACAAAGGGAATCAGTAGGACCGAACAGACGTTACCGAGAACCGGAGTCCAGAGATAGACGCCGGCAGGAAAGCCGATACCGTACGCCGGCTGTACCGCGTACGCAGTGCCGAACACCGTAGCGAGAAACACGACGACGGCGGTGAGCGCCATGCAGACGACGCGCAAAACATCGCCCCAATTCTGCCGCAGGACTTCGGCGACCGGTGAGGCGGGAACCTGACCGTGAGCTCGCTCCTGGGCAAAAGTGGGGGTTTCCTGAACCTGGCGGCGGATGATGTAACCCACAATGATAACGACAACGCTGAACAGGAACGGAATCCGCCATCCCCAGGAAGCGAACTGGTCCTTCGGCATGAAATGCGCGAGGGGCAGGAAGACCCCAAACGCCAGAAGCTGCCCAGCCTGAGACCCTTGGATGGTGAAGCTTGTAAAGTAGCCGCGCCGACCAAACGGTGCATGTTCAAGAATCATGGAACTGGCACCGGAGAGCTCCCCTGCGACGGCGAACCCTTGAACGAGCCGGAGAATGACGAGCAGCACCGGAGCCCAGGTGCCGACCTGCCGGTACGTGGGTAAAAGTCCCACGCACATCGTCGAAATGCCCATCAGGAACATGCAGAAAATCAACACCGTCTTTCGACCGTGCCGATCGCCGACGTGGCCGAGCACCATAGCGCCTACCGGACGGGCGACATAGCCAACACCGAAAGTCGCCAGTGATGCAATGATCGCGACGGTCGGATTGCCAGAGGGGAAGAAAAGTTGCGGAAAGACCAATGACGCTGCGGTCGCATAAATGAGGAAATCGTAGTACTCAAGCGCTGATCCAATCCAGCCGCTGGCCGCTGCTGTTTTCGACTGGCGCAGGCGATTCGGCTCAGCCGGGGTGCATCGATTCATAACTTGTCTCCGTCTTCGATTGACTTTTCCCTGCGCGCTCTTTATTGTTGTAACAACGTTCCATCAAGAACAATGTTACCAACGTCATGAAAGTTGTCAAGGGCGCAGTTGACCGTTCACTGCAAATCATCGAGTTGCTCGCATGTGAAGCAGGCCGGATACGCATGCCTGACTTCGGCGCTGGTGCAGCCGATCGTCGATGCGGTGGCGGCGCAGCGCCGCGAACTGGTTCGCCTAATCGTCGTATGGGACTCGACGTTTGGTTGGCTCGCGTCCTCCCAAGGCGAGGCACCGGGTCTCATGTATTCGACGTCCATGCGTAGCCCGATTAGCTTGTATGCAACGGCGACTGGAAAGGCGTGGTTAGCGTCGATGTCAAACGACCGGGCGCTCGAATGTGCATTCCGTGGTGAACTCGGAAAAGCTGCCGCCAGCGCATGCGGGCCCGAGGCAATTACCAGCATCGAGCAGTTGATTCCGGAGTTGGATCTGACCCGACAGCGCGGCTATGGGCTTGTTGTGGAAGAGGCCGAACCGGGCGTGGCCTCGTTGGCGGTGCCTGTGCGGTCACTGACCGACGGTACGGTGGTCGGCACGATGAGCACTGCGGGACCGGTAATGCGAGTTCAACCCGAGCGTTACGACGCGTTCCACGCTTTATTAGATGAAGCGGCTTCGAAGCTAGGTGGGGTATGGCCGCGCCAAAGCGTTGGTATCAAAGTAAGCGAGGCGGCATGAACGCGCCAGCAGTAATACAGGCCGCCGAGACTATCGCCAGTCCGCGAGAACAGGCAGCACGCATTCTTGTGACAGCGCGCCAAAAAGGCGAGCTCGTCGAGCGGCTGCCTGTCGAACTGTTGCCTGCAGATGTGGACGACGGTTTTGCAATCCAGCAAGAGGTCAGCTACCAGCTAGGTCAGAGGATCGGCGCATGGAAATGCGCGCTTCCTCAGCTGGGCAAAGTCATCGCCGCGCCGATCTATGACGCTGATATCCATCGAGGCGGTGTACGTCGCATGAGTGGGCCTCCGCGTGCCGTTGTGCGGGCGGAACCGGAACTGGCCTGTCTGCTGAACCGCGACCTGCCCCCGCGACGCGAAGCCTATAGCGAAGCTGAAGTGCTTGACGCTCTTGGGCACACGCACCTCGCGCTTGAATTGCTAGGCAGTCGTTATTCGCACCCCGAAACGCTGACGTTCCCTGAACTACTGGCAGACGGCCTGTTCAATGCCGGCCTTGTCATTGGACCCCACGTTAATTCGATCGAAGGCGCGACGCTGGCCGATCTCCCCGTCGAATTGGACATCAGTCTGGCCAGCGTCGGGGAAGGAGCAGTCACGTTCGCAGGCCGCCACCCTGATCGCAGCATACTGGCGCCGATTGTGTGGCTCACCAATTTCCTTCGTGTCCGCGGCCTCGGACTGCATGCGGGCCAGGCTGTTATCACCGGCTCTTACGCGGGTGTGCTGGACTTGCCGATCGGCTGTGAGTTGCGTGTTGGTTTCGGCAATCTCGGCACATTGCCGATTACTTTTTTGTCCTGATAGGAGTACTAGATGCGTCTCGTCCGTTTCGGCCAGCCTGGCCAAGAGCACCCCGGTATCATCGATTTGAGCGGCGCGATCCGCGATCTGCGCGGCATCGTGAGCGACATTGATGGAACGACTGTCTCGCCAGTCGCTCTTGCAAAGCTGGGCGAACTCGATTTAGATCGTCTACCCGTCGTTGAAGCGGGCACGCGTCTCGGCGCCTGCGTCGGCAACGTCCGTAATCTTGTGTGCATTGGTCTGAACTACTCCGATCATGCTGCTGAAACTGACACGCCGATACCGCGCGAACCTGTGGTGTTCAACAAGCATACGGGCTCCATCAGCGGCCCGAACGACCCGGTCATCTTGCCCGCAGACGCGCAAAAGCTGGACTGGGAGGTTGAACTCGGCGTGGTGATCGGCAAACCCGCCTGGCAGATCGACGAAGCAGACGCGCTAGAACATGTGGCGGGCTACTGCCTTGCAAATGATGTTTCCGAACGTGCGTATCAGCTGGAACGCGAAGGCCAGTGGACCAAGGGCAAAAGCGGATTCTCGTTCGCTCCGCTTGGTCCGTGGCTGCTAACACGCGACGAAGTGCCTGATCCGCAGGTGCTCGACCTGTGGCTGGACGTGAACGGTACGCGCCGTCAGACGGGCAACACACGCACGATGATTTTCAACGTCGCGCACGTCGTGGCGTATCTCAGCCGCTTCATGCCTTTAATGGCGGGCGACGTGATTATTACGGGCACGCCTCCTGGCGTAGGCCTCGGTCAGAAACCGCCAGTCTTTCTAAAAGCAGGCGACACCATGACGCTCGGTGGCAGCGGACTCGGCGAGCAGACACAAAAGGTTGTGCCGTACGTGGATACGCTCGGCGCGGCCTGGGGCCGCGGCGAGTACCCCTCGGCATAAGACTATTCGATTTGTAAAAGGGAGGAGATATGAGCCTTGCTGGAACGGGCGTTGTCGCAATCTGGCATGACCTGCTGCCAGAAGCGAAAGATGAATTCTACGAGTGGCACAACCGCGAGCACATGCCCGAACGCGCCGGGATTCCCGGGTTCAGGCGCGGTCGGCGTTTCATAGCACTGGATGCAGGTCCTGAGTACTTCAATCTTTACGAGGCCGACACGGTAGAGGTTCTTGGCGCGCAAGACTACCTTTCTCGACTCAATACGCCGACGCCGTGGACCCGGCAGGTGGTCGCTTCCTTTCGCAGCGTCGCACGCTCAATCTGTCACGTCGCCTATTCGGACGGCGTTGGGCAGGGTGCCTATCTCATGACTGTGCGCTTCGACGTGCCTTCGGATGCGCGGGCAGAGGTCTTGAAGGGTTTGCGTCAGCGCGTGCTACCGTCCCTCGTGGATCTGCCGGGTATCACAGGCGTGCACCTGTGCCTTGCCGACGAAGCAATCAGCAAGGTGGAAACGGCGGAGAAGAAGGCGCGTTCAGAAGGCACGCAGGTACCTACATGGATCGTGTTAGTCGAAGGGTGCCGGGCAGACTATGTCCGTTCAGCGGTGGACCGTTTAGTTTCGGGACTCGCGGCATTGCCCAAACCCGGCGCAACAGCACCGGATACGACGCTCTATCAACTTGAGTACACGCGCGGTAAAACGCCCTGGAGCGCTGGCTAAGCGGTCAGCGTCGTCCGAGGACCGCTGCACGGCCTTTCGCGCGAATCATAACAACCAGGCGCGACCGGCCTCCACCCTGAGAAACGTAGGAGTAGTGCCATGTCGTTGAATATCGCCGACACGTTCAAGCCATCCACTGCGTCGATGTCGGCTCGTGTCATACGGCTCAATCCTGCCGACGATGTTGTTATCGCGCTCGAACAGCTTGTTTCCGGCACGGTGATTGACAAAGAAGCGATGACGGTTTCAGGACTGATTCCACCCGGTCACAAAGTGGCGACACGTGACATCCGTCAGGGTGAGGCGGTGCACCGCTACGGCCAGGTAATCGGCTTTGCAAGTCAGCCGATTCGCGCGGGGCAGCATGTACACACCCACAACCTCGCGATGGGCGACTTTGCGCGCGACTACGCATTTGGTCAGGCCGCGCGCCCGACTGTACGGTCGAATGAGGCCGCAACATTCCAGGGCATTGTCCGCGCGGACGGGCACATCGCCACACGGAACTATATCGGGATCCTCACCTCGGTAAACTGCTCGGCCACCGTTGCGCGGGCCATTGCTGATCATTTTCGCCGCGACATTCATCCAGATGAATTGGCCGCATTCCCGAACGTCGATGGCGTCGTGGCACTCACACACGGTTCGGGTTGCGCGATCGACTCTGAAGGCGATGGTCTGGCGATCTTGCAGCGCACGCTTGGAGGCTATGCATGCCATCCGAACTTCGCAAGCGTGCTGGTCGTCGGTCTCGGTTGTGAAACGAATCAGATCCCGCGACTTCTTGAGACGCAGGGACTCCGGGAACACGACCGCTTGCGAACGTTCACGATCCAGGACAGCGGTGGGACCACACTGACAATCGCGAAGGGTATCGAACTGGTTCGCCACATGTTGCCCGAGGCAAACAACGTGAGGCGGGAGCCGGTCAGCGCAAGTCATCTCACGGTCGGTCTTCAATGCGGAGGGTCGGACGGGTATTCTGGCATTACGGCCAATCCGGTGCTGGGCGCAGCCGTTGATCTGCTGGTGCGGCACGGCGGCACCGCGATTCTCTCGGAGACGCCCGAAATCTATGGCGCGGAGCACTTACTCACGCGCCGCGCCGCAACGCCCGAGGTGGGTCGAAAGCTGCTTGATCGCATCAGGTGGTGGGAAGCATACGCGAATCGCCAAGGGGCGCAAATGAACAACAATCCGTCGGCGGGCAACAAGGCAGGGGGTTTGACGACCGTCCTTGAAAAATCGCTGGGGGGCATTGCGAAAGCCGGCTCTACCAATCTGACCGAGGTGTACGAATATGCTCAGCCGGTCACGGCGCGCGGCCTGGTTTTTATGGACACGCCGGGCTACGACCCGGTGTCGGCTACGGGCCAGGTGGCCGGCGGTGCGAACCTGATCTGCTTCACGACGGGACGTGGTTCAGCTTACGGCTGCGCGCCCACGCCATCCGTCAAGCTTGCAACGAACACGGCACTTTGGCAACGACAGTCCGACGATATGGATCTGAACTGCGGAGAAGTGTTGGAAGGGAGAACGACGATCGAGCAACTGGGCGGAGTGCTTTTCGAATTGCTGCTAGATGTCGCTTCGGGGAACCGTACTCGCAGTGAGCT
Organism: Paraburkholderia sp.; assembly: GCA_036383775.1. Taxonomy (GTDB): domain Bacteria; phylum Pseudomonadota; class Gammaproteobacteria; order Burkholderiales; family Burkholderiaceae; genus Paraburkholderia. Next base: position 22,090 of record DASVNP010000233.1, read on the forward strand.
GCATGGTTACGGACAGAACGAATTCGTACCTTGGCAAATTAGCGCAATCATGTGAGCGCACATTAATATCATTCGAGCCTCGCAATGCTGCTAAGCAGACAGTGACTTCCCCGCGCTGAGTTTGCCTGGACCGGCGGGTGTAAGCAAGTAAGCGCGACTGAAAGGCTGCTCCGCATCGTACATCTGCCGCCGGGCACCCGGAGGTTTAACCGTCTGCATCGGGTCTGTCTGGTGCAATGGCCGTCGCTCGGGTTGGCCATTCGGAGACGGTCGATGCCGCGTGGAGAGTGTCATAGCGGCGACCGTCTTTTTCAGACTGCCGGCTTCGATACTGGAGACAAAGACGTCTCGGAGCAGGCGCGGTGATCTGTAGGCCTATAAGGCCGTCACTCACCGATTCTGCGCGGCGTCGTTTGTAGCAGTTCGTGCAACTCACGCTTGTAGAAGCGAGCCAGCCCACTGGTGCCGTGGCCGCACGTGTCCTCGCTCGCAGGGATCAGAAGCAGCCGGCCGTTCGGGATAAGTTGCATCGCGCGCTCCATCAGGCCGGTCTCAGGCGGGTAGCGTTCGTCGTCGGCGGCGTTTATGGCCAGGACCGCAGCCTTGATGTTTTCCAGTCCGGGAGCCGGGTTATAGCCGCGCGAGGCACCCCATTGATATAGAAAGTCGTTGGCATCCAATGTGAACGGCTGGGCCAACCTTGCGTCGACGTACTTGTCGGCCAGTTCGACCGTCGGCGCCGCCGTCTGGCAGGCGAGCGTCCCACCGTTGGTGGCCAGCGCAAAAAAGGCGTTGGAAAAGCGCAAGGAACTGGGCTGGCGGGTGTAATCACCGTCCCGGTACTCCGGGTCGTTTCGGACCATCTCGATGAGCATACGGCGCAGCATCCAGTTGCGGCCGGACATCTCCGTCGGTTGCGACGCCATTGGCACGAGCGCATCCATAAAGTCCGGATACCGCACACCCCAGATCCATGCTTGCATGCCGCCCATCGAGTTACCGATCAGCAGGCGCAGGTGCCGAATTCGAAGGTGCTCGGTCAGTAGCCTATGCTGCGCGAGCACAATGTCGTCATAGTTGTAAGCCGGAAATCGTGTGCGCAGTCCGTCGGAAGGCCTGGACGATCCACCGGCTCCGATCGCGTCCGGAAGGATGATGAAATACTTGTCGGCATCGAGCGGCTGTCCGGGACCGAACAGCTCTCCCGCGAAATCAGGTGTCAGCATACTGGCACCAGTGCCCGTCGTGCCGTGCAGGACCAGGACCGGGTCACCGGACGGCTCGCCGATGGTACGGTAGTGTAGCCTCAACTCCGGCATCACCTCGCCGGTGTTGAAGCGGAAATCGCGCGCGATCCAATCCCCTTCCTTCGGCGAAGGGTAGTTGCCCGCGTTGCAATGACTTGTTTGCAGCATGAGCTTGCGATCCGGGCAATCCGTCACTTGGGAATCGGCTCGAGAGTTTGAAGCGCACCCCCTTGCCTGGCCGATGCGTAGGCCGCATCCATGACCTGCATCATCAGCTCTGCATCGCGCAATGACGCGATTGGCCTTGCGCCAGTACGGCATTCGGCGAGTACCCGCTTGACGAACAAGGGGTAGTAGATGTCAGTTTCAAGCTGGAGGCGGCGGCTTCGCGTCCCTGCGGAAAGATTGTTTCTGTCGCGTATCTCGATTCGGTCCGGGCCGGATTTCGCGTACATACGATCGGATGCCAAAGTGAACGAGAATTCGCGCTGCTCGTCGGCGGTACTGGGAAAGCTGTATCCCGTTTCCACTAGGCCGATCACGCCGTCTTCGGTTTGCATGGTCAGCAGGGAATAGTCCTCAACGGCGCCTCGATGCGTTCTTGAGTTCATTGTCGCGGAGACTCGGGCGATCTCCTTGCCAGTGAGCAATCTGAACAAGTCGATGAAATGAGTAGCGACGTTGATCGTCGATCCGCCTCCGGAATACTCGGGATCGAGCGCCCAGCCGGCGCCTGCCGCTTCGTACCGACTGGGTGGTCCAACGATGAAACGGAAGGACATGTAATTGAAATCCGACGGGATGCGCCCCTCGGCATTTTCGAGTGAGCTCAGCAATTCGCTCATTCGAAAGATCAACGGTACCGCACAATAAAGATTGGCTTCCTCGGTCAGTGCACGAAGCCGGGTGACTTGCGACATGTTGGTGCCACACGGTTTCTCCAGAGCGAACGGAATGTTTTTTGCGATCACGGCCTTAGCGAGCGCTGGCATTTCGGAATGCCGCCCGAACACAAATGCGAAATCGACTTCCTCGCGCTCTAGCAGTTCATAGGCCGACGAATACAACTTGCTTCCGAAGCGTGCGGCAATAGCTTCTCCCTTGACATGCTCTGCATCCGACACGGCGACCACGTCAATCCCCGGCTCCTCCAGCGCATCAAGATAGAGCGGGACATGCCAATGGCTGACCTCCAGCAAGGCGACTCTCATACGCATTCTCCTTTAAAAATTTTCAATCACTTCATGCTTCGAAATCGAATTGGTGGCGACAACCGGTTTCGGGCGCTTTTCGCTATATGTTTTGACTCTACCTTCAGGCATTCCTGCTCGGCGCTTATCGCGGGCCGTCGTCTGGCGCTAATCGTCCATTGGGGCGGTAATCGAAGCCCAGAAACCTGAGTGCATAGAAAGCCTGCCCCTGATGCATCGGACCGCCGTCTTGGGTGCGGCAACCGCGCGCTTGCGCGGCGCGGCGAAGCGGCGTTGGCTCGGCCGCATTGATGATGTCGACGACGATGGCGCCGGGCGCTAGCCGCTCCGGATCGACCGGCATAGCATCGTTCGCTCTCATGCCGAGCGGCGTGGCATTGATCACGACCTCGAATCTTTGCGGGTCGGGTGGTCCCGAATGAGCGTCGCATCCTGTTTCGGCTGCCACGGATGCCGCAAGGTCGCCAGCCCGGTCCTCATCGACATCAGATATGATTAGGTTGCTAGCGCCTGCAGCCGCGACCGCAAATGCGATGGCGCTACCGGCGCCTCCGGCGCCAACGAGAAGCACGGACTTATTCGCCGGATGGTTGCCTTCCCACTGCATACCAAGAACGCAGCCGACGCCGTCGAATATCGCGCCGACCCAGCGTCCATCTGATTCGCAGCGAATGACGTTGAGCGCCCCGACCTGACGAGCAGTCGGATCAAGTTCGTCGACAAGCGCGAGCATTCGTTGTTTATGAGGCATGGTGACCAGCATGCCGGACAGATTGCCCATCGCTCGCGCACCGCTGACGAAGGCCGACAGATTTGCCGCGTTGACCCAGAACGGAACGCAAACGGCGTCCACGCGCTGTTCAGTAAAAAGCTGGTTCAATAACTGTGGCGACTTGGCGGCCGTCAGTGGATCGCCCACCAACCCATAAAGTCGCGTTTTTCCTGTGATATGTGGATCCATTGCTGCGTGGCCTTCGATGTTGACTGTTGGCGCAGTCTTATCTGACTGCTCGGAAATTGGGCTTACTGAGGGCGGGATGGATCATTCGTTTTCAGACCAAGCCACTTTGATTACAAACCGGTGTAATGCCCGTCACTTCCATGGCGCCGGCGGCACGTCAAGATCCCAGGTCCCGTAGTGGGCGGGCTCGTTGATCTCGATGACCTCCAGGTCGTCGGAGCGCCCCATGACGTTGTGCGGCACGCCGGCGGGTTGCGACATGCCCTCTCCAGCCTTGAGCGTCACGTCACCCTCTACACCGGCGAAACGGAACGTCACAAATCCGCGGAGCACGTACAGGTAGTGCCCGGTCATGTCGTGCCAGTGCCAGCCAGTAGGATCGGTGAACGGTTTCAGCGCACGAATGTGCTTCGCGCCGATGCGACCGTTAGTCACCGCGGCGAGTCCGAGGTCGCGGTACTCAGAATCGGCACGCAGGCCTTCCTGGTTCCAAGGCGCCTCGGCCGCGGTGATGCGCGCAAATGCGCTCAGAGATTGCGCGAGCTCGCGTGGGCCGTCGTAACGGGGGGTGTCTTCGTTGTGCATGTGCATACCCTCTGTATAGCGTCAATGTGTTCGCAAGCGTCGCGTCGCTTCGGGTTGGCTCGTGCTGAGTTGCGCCAACACGGTGGTCGCAACGAATACAGCCGTCGTAAAAGCCTACGAGCGAAGCTGTTTTGCGAGATCCTGCGCATCGGCAGTTCTGGTTCTTCCGGCCATCGCTTCGCGGCGCAAGCGCTCGTACTCCGCTTTAGGGACGGGCACTGCACCGCGGTCGCCGAGATCCTTAAGGCGGATCCGGTATGTCTCTCGCGTAGTGAATGCAGCGAACGCGGCGATAAGACAGATGCCGGACGTTAGAAAGCCGATCTTCAGCGGGATGTTGGCCGTGCCGGGGGGCGCGACGGCTACAAAGAGTGTGGGTGTCAGTGCCGCAAGCGTCGTCCCAACGTTTTGTCCGATGGCCATCCCCGTCACGCGCACGCGCGTGCGAAATAGTTCTGGGAAAAGGCTCGGGAACACCCCGTTGAAGCCTTGGTAGGCGATGCCCCACATCAGCACCGAAAGAATTATGGTGAGCCAGAGACTATGGATGCTGATGGCGTACAGGTAACCAAAAGATAGCAACCCGGCGCTGAGCACGCCGGCAAGAACTGGCGGCCTGCGGCCGATTTTGTCAGAGAGATTACCGACGAAGGGAATCAGCATTACCGAGCAGATGTTTCCGAGAACCGGAATCCAAAGAAAGACGCCAACAGGAAAGCCGATACCGTAGGCCGGCTGGACTGCATACGCGGCGCCGAACACCGTAGCAAGAAGCGCGATGACCGCAACGAGCGCCATGCAGACGACGCGTAAGACATCGTCCCAACTCTGTCGCAGGACCTCGACAACCGGTGAGGAAGGCACCTCGCCGTGAGCCTGCTCCTCGCAAAAAGCGGGAGTTTCGTCAACCTGGCGGCGAATGATGTACCCCATGATGATGACGACAAAGCTGAGGAGAAACGGAATGCGCCATCCCCAGGAAGCAAATTGATCTTTCGGTAAGAAATGCGCCAACGGCAAGAAGACCGCTGCTGCCAGGAGTTGCCCGGCTTGTACCCCTTGTAGGGTAAAGCTCGCGAAGTAGCCGCGTCGGCCGAACGGTGCATGCTCAAGGATCATTGAACTGGCGCCGGAGACCTCTCCCGCGACCGCGAATCCCTGAATGAGCCGGAGGATGACGAGCAGCAACGGAGCCCAGATGCCGACCTGCTGATAGGTGGGCAGGATTCCCACGCACATCGTCGAAAAACCCATTAAACACATGCAGAAAATCAGCACCGTCTTCCGGCCGTGTCGGTCGCCGACGTGGCCGAGCACCATAGCGCCTATGGGCCGGGCAACATAGCCGACACCGAAAGTCGCCAGGGATGCGATGATAGCTACTGTTGGGTTCTGAGAAGGGAAGAAGAGCTGCGGGAAAAGCAACGACGCTGCGGTCGCATAAATGAAGAAGTCGTAGTACTCAAGTGCTGAGCCAATCCAGCCGCTGGCCGCGGCTATCTTGGACTGGCGCTGACGATGGGCCTCAATTTGGGTGCTTCCACTCATGACTTGTCTCCGTCTTGGATTGACTTTTCGGTGCGCATTCTTTATTGTTGTAACAACGTTCCAATAAGAACCATATTACCTAAATTATGAGAGTTGTCAAGGGAGCAGTTGATCGTTCGCTTCAAGCCATCGAGTTGCTGGCGCGCGAAGCGCGCTGGATGCGAATGTCCGACATCGCAGCTCAACTTGAGCTGGAAAAGGGTCCGGCCCATCGAGTGCTTGCGCAGTTGTGCGAGCAGGGGTGGGCTGAACAAGACGAACAGACTTCCCAATACCGTTTGACCTTAAAACTTTCTTTGCTCGGTCAGCGGTACCTGCATGGGCTTGGCCTGCCAGGCCTGGTGCAGCCGATCCTCGACGAGGTCGCCGCCCAGTGCCATGAGCTAGTTCGGCTAACGGTGGTCAATGAAGGGACGCTCGCGTGGCTCGCTGCGTCTCAGGGCGCGGCACCGGGTCTCATGTATTCGCCGTCCATGCATAGTCCCATCACATTGCATGCGACATCAGTCGGAAAGGCGTGGTTGGCGGCAATGTCAAACGACGAAGCAATCGGGTACGCATTGCGTGGAGGACTCGGCAAGCCCAACGGCGCGGGAACACCGAAGGCGATCACTAGTGTCGACCAATTGATACCGGAGCTCGAACTGACGAGGCAGCGCGGCTATGGTCTCGTCGTCGAGGAGGCGGAGCCAGGCGTCGTCGCGATGGCCGTGACCGTGCGTTCGCTGATCGGCGGGGCGGTTGTCGGGACAATTAGCATTGCTGGACCGGTCTTACGAATCCCGCCGGAGCGTTACGACGCCTTCTACACGCTTTTGCAGGAAGCATCCGCGCAGTTGGGAGCGGTGTGGCCGCGCGAAAGCGTCGATGGGCATGTCAATGACACGGCCTGAGCATGTCAGAAGCCGCCTGTTTTTCCGAAAGCGGGGGACACAAGGACGCTTGGTGACAGTCGACTTGGCGAGCAAACACGCAAGTTTGTGCGCTATTCGGATTCGCATGGCGAGGCCGTCAGGGACGCCGGTTGCGAGTAACGACTCCCGAGCAGTTCAGCACGGGATGCACGTCACCTAAAGCATCGAGCACCTCGGCTCAATGTCATTCTTTCCTCGTCTTCGGTTGTTCGGGCTGCGGGTCATGTCCGCGTTGCGTCGGCGCTCTCGTGCACGCATCCGGAGGCGTCATGGAGGTCACGTCATTGCAGCAGCACGCATAGACCGAAAACCCGTATGAATTCGTGCGGATTATGGTCGTTGGTCCGTGCAGCGGACACACCGCGTTCGCGTTCATGTCGCCTCCCGAAACTCAAGATTAACCGCTTATATCGTACACGCGGCTTGTCAGTTCGGTACGAGCCAAACACCGATGTGTCGCTGAGATGCAGGCTAGCGCGATCGGCATCTAAGCCGTCGCGGCATCGACAGTCCAGCGAAGTTTTTCCCGAGATGGCGACTCGCGTGATCGGGCTATCAGCTTTAGGCCCAGATTCCGGAGGAGGGTGTTCACAGGCGGGTGATCAACATCGAGTTTAGCCCTCCGTGTGACCATGTACGCGCAACGGATGCCGGTCGAAAAACTCGATTGGTTGTCGAACAGAAACTCTGGCTACCCACTCACTCCCGTCGCGTTTGCCGCAGCTTTTCAATCCCGGAAAAGCTCACCATTCGAACGGATAGCACAAGATAAAAATGCAACTAGTCAGTATGACTCCGCGAGGTAGGGGCTGGCCCGCCGTGAGGACTCAAACGCGGGTTAGTATTTCTGCCAGAGCCGCACGGTGTGGACAGGGCCACACCCGGCGATATCCATCACGGAGGCCAGCGTGGAAAACGATAGCACAGTGTACGTAGGGCTCGACGTTCACAAGGATTCGATCACGGTTGCCTATGCGCTGGGCACATGCGAGGTCGAACTGCTCGGCAAGATTGGCACGACGAAGACCGATATTGATCGCCTCTGTAAGCGCCTGCAATCGAAGGCGCGGCACATCCGTATCGTCTACGAGGCGGGCCCGTGCGGCTATGGACTTTACCGTCAGTTCCTGGAGAAGGGATTCGACTGCATGGTGTGCGCGCCATCGCTAATTCCGAAAAAGCCGGGCGAGCGGGTCAAGACTGACCGGCGTGATGCGATCAAGCTGGTGCGGTCACTGCGCGTCGGCGACAATCACCTCGGTCGACCGGCCAAGATGTTTGTCGGTAAACCGGACTTCCTGCTTGACGCTATCCAGCCTTTCTGCTATTGCATGGCGTGCGCTATGCCGGCAGCGCCAACTGGGGAGCTGCGCACCGGCGTTGGCTGAGCGCCTATGCTTTCGACAGCATCTGGCAGCAACTGGCGTTCGAAGAGTATCGGCGCACGATCGAGGATCGCCTGGCGCAATGCGACCGTCTGGAGGCCGCGTTGCGCGAGGCCGTCGTCAACTGGCGATTCTATCCTGCCGTGCTGGGCCTGCGGACAATGCGCGGCGTGCAATTCACCACCGCGGTGGGCATGCTCGCCGAGCTCGGGGATCTGTCACGCTTCGCCCACCCGCGGCAGCTGATGGCCTGGCTGGGGGTGACGCCGTCCGAACACTCGTCGGGCGACAAGCGCCGCCACGGCAGCATCACCAAGAACGGCAACAGCTATGCAAGAAAGTTGTTGGTGGAAGCGGCCTGGAGCTACCAGCACCCGGCCCGCGTGAGTCCGGAAATCCAGCGCCGCCACGAAGGCATCCCCAAGCCCATCGTGGACCGCGCCTGGGACGCGCAGATGCGCCTGTGCCGCCGCTACCGGAAGCTCGTCGCGCGCGGCAAGCAGAAGAATATTGCGGTGGTCGCGGTCGCTCGCGAACTCGCCGGTTTCATCTGGGACATCACCCAGCTCGCCTTGTCGCTCGCCGTACGGCCGGAGGTGCGCATGGCGTAACGCAATTACTCTAGCCATTTCTAAACACCTACCTCACTCGAGCAGGAGTTTCCGGAAGGCGGCGTAGCCCGGCACACGAGTAACCCGCGAGACGGTTACGCAACGAATTTGATTCGACTTGCGGAACTAGATAGCGGCAGGCTCACTGGGCGGACTTCTGTAATGCGGTAACCAACCCGCGGATATCAGCATGATCCACCGTCGAGATTTACTGCTACGTCGCCCTCAGGAAATTCAAATGGCATGCAACCCAAAAAACCGAAAACCGATCCATATTGACACGCGGAGTCATATCAACCGTCTGCCGCAATTCTGTACGTTGCAACGTCACATCCAGCTTTCCAGACTGCCCGGCCGGGTACGCGAGGCAATCTGGCTTGCCCATGCCAGAACGCCGGTCGCCGATGCGTCCTCGCGAAGGATTCGTCCGCTTGGAAAAAACTGGCCGCATTCGCAGCGGAAGTCTGTTCAGCCACGCTCCATGGTCACCACATTTTGTGGAACTGCCACCGATCGGACTATGAAATCGTGTGCGTTCCGTGTCGGCGGAACAGTTTTGTGAACAATACGCGGTGGAGGACCTGTTCTCTCGCTAATATCGGCGCTTCGCCGAGCCCGACATTACGGGAAAAAGTTCATGCAGACTAGCCCTAGAGTAATGTACTTAGGTAACCTAACAATTTGACACAATTAAAGTGATCACTTCACGTGAACTTTTTAGTTCAAATCGTGTGCCGTTGGTTGCGGCCCACTTGTCGATTGTCGGTTTAAAACGCCCACGCCCGAAAACAAAAAACCGCTTGGCAACCAGGGCCCACGGCGATGAAGATCCAGGCAATGCGTTATGTTGATCGGCAACCACGGGCGGCGGGCGCGCGCCGGATCGTTACGTCGTTGGTGATCGATGGGCTTGTGACTTCTGGTAAATTTATCGCTGCGCGGCGCAGTGCAAATACAAAGACCGCGAATGACATCGTCGAGGTGTGTCATGGAAGTTCTTAATCGAGCGGCCGCCGTCTCGCCGGACGGACGCGCCGTGGTTTTCATGCTGTCGGCCCGCGGCCGCGACGTCGAAGGCGCGGTTGCGCGTGCTGCACTCGAAGAACACTTCTGGCTACCGCCCGACGCCGACGCGGCACGCACACTC
>DASVNP010000234.1:0-25333 GCA_036383775.1 Paraburkholderia sp.
CGCCGTCGCCGCGGGTGCTTCCGGCGCTTGCGGCGCGGGCTGCGGTGCCGGCGTGCTCATCGAGGCAGGCGCGGCGGCAGGAGCAGCAGGTGCGGCGGCCGGGGCAGCGGCAGGTGCATGCATCGGCGACGCATCCGGGGCAGCGCCGCCAGGTGCGGTACGCTGTTTCGGGTTACGGCCTTCCATGTTGCCGGTCGCGTAGACGTCGACGTCGTTCACGTGCGAGAAGGTGTCCGTGTGCAGCTGCAAGTCAGCAGTCTGGAGCGGCTTGACCAGATGCGGCGTAACGATGAACACGAGCTCCGTCAGGTCCTGCTGGAACGACGTGCTGCGTGCCAGCGCACCGAGCACCGGCACTTCGCCGATGCCGGGAATCGCCTTCAGCGCGCCGGTCACGTTGCTCTTCATCAGTCCGCCGATCGCGAACGATTCGCCGTCGTGCATCTGCACGACCGTCGAGGCGCGGCGCGTCGTGATAAGAGGCAGGATCGACACGCCGCTCACATTGGATGCGCTAAGCGTGACCCCGGTCGGCGACAGCTCGGACACCTCGGGCGCGACCTTCAGGCTGATATGGCCGTTGGCGAGCACGGTTGGGGTGAACTTCAGGCCCACGCCGAATTCCTCTTCCTGCAGCGTGATGCTCGTCACGCCGGTGCCGCTGCTTTGCGGCACCGGAATGAAGATCTTGCCGCCGGCGAGGAAGGTGGCTTCCTGGCCGCTGATCGCGACGAGATTCGGCTCGGCGAGAATCTTGACCAGATCGTCCGTCTTCTGCGCGTCGACGGCGAGATTGAACGGCCGGTTGTTCGCCTTGCTCACCGCGACTGCGCTCGTGACGCCGGCCAGCAGATTGCTCACCAGTGCGCCGGTCCATGAACCGAAGCCGCCCTGAATGTTGAGCGCCGCGCCCAACTGGTTGATGAGCGTCTTCGACACCTCGGCGACCTTGACTTCGAGCATCACCTGCTGCGGCGCATCGACCGTCATCATGTTGATGACATCGGCGGCTTTGCTGGTGCTCGTGCTCTGCTGAGTCACGTTGGCCGTGCCGCCTAGCGTGCCGGTGCCGCTTTGCTGCTGCTGGGTGGCCTGTGCGTTCGCATAGGCCTTCGCGATTTCCAGCGCCTGCTGGGCCGCCGGCGAGCTCGACACGTGGCCGCCGAGCACCAGGTTGCCCGCCGCGGTCGAAACGCGGATGCCGCGCTCGTCGGGCAGCAGCTGGGAGAGCGACTGCTGCAGGCCGTTGGCGTCGATATTGACGATCACGTCGATCATCTGGCATCCGCCGCTGTGTCCCTGCACGATCATGTTGGTCGTGCCGACCGCCATGCCGACGAGGTACAGCGTGCGCGGCGACACCAGCGTCGCCTGCACGATGGTCGGGTTGCCGAGCGTGCGGGCGCGCGCCGGTTCGGCGAGCGGCAGCAGTGTCGACTTGCCGACCGGCACGACGACGCTGGTTTCGTTGCGGATCTCGCCGGTGCAGCTCGGGCCGCGCAGCGGGGCGGCAGCACTGGCTGCTCCAGCTGCTCCAGCTGCTCCAGCTGCTCCAGCCGCCGGCATCGGCGCCATGCTGACCATCATCGGCGTTGCGCCGTGGCCTGCCGGCAGCGGCAGATTCGGCCGCGCCTTGGAGAGCGCGGGAAGCTCCATCGCTTCCTGCGCTGCGCCGCTTTGCGCGACCAGCAATCCGGTGCACAGCGCCGAGGCGAGCAATACGCCGCCCAGCGAGTGGTTGCGCGTCGCGCTACCGGATGAAATACCCTGTTTCGTTTTCATTTTCCAGCCCCCGTTTGCCGACCTCGGTGGATCGTGACTTACGTTATTTGCCTTGATGGTGACGGTGGCGGCGCGTGGTCCTTACTCACGCCGCCACCTTCCGCCTAGAAACATTCGACACTGCCCAGCACACCTGAGAGCACCCCCACGCAGTCCCGCTTCGGCGCAGGACGAGCGGCGTAGTGCACGCGAGCAGGGCGCACCGGAGCCGCCACAGGCGCCGAGGCCGGTGCCGGGGCCGGCGTGCCGAGCAGTGAGACCTTGGTGGCACCGTCGGTCGGCAGCGTTGCCTTGTCGACCTGATTGCGCAGCACCAGCGAGAGCGTGCCGACGCTGCGCGCCAGATCGAGTTTTTCCGCCTGCTCGGGCGAGACTTCGAGCGTGACGGCGTTGACGACCTTGGGCGCCGTATCGTCGCGACTGACCTGTTGGGCCACCGCGAGCACCAGGATCTTTTCCAGCACGATCTTCGAGATGCTTTGCTGCGCGTCGCTCTTGCCCGGCTCCTGCGTGTTCACGATGACGTCGACGTAGTTGCCCGGCAGTGCGAAACCCGCCACGCCGACCACGTCGTTCACGCGCACCGTGATGGCGCGGTTGCCTTCGCCGATGACAGCGGACAGGCCGCCTTTTGTGCCGATCGGAGCGAGTTTCGCTTCGATCACGGGCTCGCCGCGCCCGAGGCTCGTGCGCACCACACGGCCTTCGAGCAATTTCGGATCACTGAAGGAGCCCGGCGGCACGCTGCCCGTCGGCCAGTTGACCGTGCGGATCAGATTGGCGTTGAGCGGCTCGCCGAGACTGACGTCGCCCGCGGCGACCGCGATCGGCGTCACCGCATTCGACGAGGTCTGCAGCAGCCATCGCGAAGCGAAGACCACGGCGGCGAGACCGGCCAGGACCGCGACGGCCAGCATCATTAAAGCGCGACTGTTTTTCATGGTGAGACTCCTGCGTAGGTCGTTGGACACATGCCGGTCAACCGGCGGCCAACTGTCGGGCCGGCCGGTCGGCCGTGGGTGGGTAAGGGCTTTCGTGTTCCGTCGCGGTGCCGAAATAGTTGTGCCATGCTTCGCGCAGACCGTCTTCGGTCACCTCGCGCGCCGCGCCGTGGTAGTGCGCGGTCGCGGAAACCAGATCGAGCAGGTCGCCGGGATAGCAGGCGAGAAACGGCCGGCCGCTCGGGAAGTGCAGGTCATGCAGCAAATAATCGAACACGGCCGGCGAGGCACTGAGCTTGAGCGCGGCGCAACGGGCGTTGAAGAGCGCGCGATACTGATCGATTGACAACGGCCCGACGTAGATCTTCGAGCCGAGCCGGCGCAGGAATGCATCGTCGAACTGAGCCGGCATGAGGTTGCTGGAGAACACCGGCCAGACGTCGAACGGCATCAGAAAACGCGAGCCGGATTGCAGCGTGAGCTGATCGACGCCGCGATCGAGCGGCATCAGCCAGCGGTTCAGCAACTCATGGGGCGCGACGCGCTGGCGGCCGAGATCGTCGACGATATACAGGCCCATGTTGGCTTTCGCATGCGGCGGTGCCTGGTAGAAACCGGCGGTGGCGTCATGGCGCAGATCCAGACCTTCGAGTGTCAGCTCGCCTCCCGAGATCACCACGGGGCGGCGGCACATGCGCCAGCGCCGGTCGCCGGGCTGCGCCTCGTCCTGATCCGGCGCGTCGAGGTGCACGAGCGGGTCGTACAACTGCACGATCTCGCCACCGACGTAGAGCGCATACGGAATCGGCACGACGCCGCGCAGCAGCAGGCCGAGCCGTTCCGCCAGAAAGGTCTTGCCGCTGCCGGCGAGGCCGTGCAGCAACAGGGGCCGGCCGGCGTTGAGCGAGGCGGCGGCTGCATCGAGCAGCGCGGGCTCGATGACCACGTCGCGAAACGCCGCGTGCACATCGGCTTGCGTGATGCGAATCCAGCGAACCGAGTGTTCGCGCACGCTTTGCGCATAGCTTTCGAACGCGACGGGAGCGGGGCCGCAATACCGGCACCGCGTCATTTCGTCTTGCGCCAGCAAGCGGCCGTTTTCCGTGAGACGGCTTTGCACGTCGAGGTCGTTCGAGCCGCGATGCGTGATCTCGATCAGGTGCTCGCGCACCAGAAACGCCAGCGCGTCCTCGAGTACGCCGACCGACAGGCAGTGCCGCCCGGCGAGATCCGCGAAGCTCGACTTGCCGTGCAGCAGGGCGGACTTGAGGATGAGGCGTGTGACGAACTCCTGCGGCAGGCCGGTTTCGGCCAGCGTGCGCGGCGCTTTGCGCGACACGGTGGATTCCTCCGCATGACGCCCGTACGAGGGCCCCAGCTCCGGAAGATGCATCACCTGCGCGACATTCCCGTTTTCAAGGTTCTGCTGGTTCATCGCTATCTCTCCAACGCCGGCTCGCGGCCGGCATTACAAGCTGTACGGCCAGGCAGCCGACGCAAACAACACACCCACGGTTCCCGCGGCAATGGCAACGCCATAGGGCAGGGAGCCAACCGATTCGTTCTGCTGATATCCAATGCCGCTGGCCTGCTGTTGTCCGGGGCGCCCCGCATGAGCTGCGATGCACCAGAGATTCACGAGCAGCTGCCTCATGCGGCCCTGACGCAGGGTGACCCACAGCGACCAGATTCCACCGATCACAAACGTCGCCAGTGCGATGTGCACCGTCAGTGCCGGTCCAACCCAGGCACCGATGGTCAGCATCAGTTTCACGTCGCCGGCCGCCATGCCGCGCAGCAGATAGAACGGCAGCAACATCGCGAAGCCGGTCAGTGCCCCCGTGAGCCAGTCTTCGCCGCCGGCGAGCGGGCCGTGCAGCCAGACCTGCACGATCAGCGCGGCGGCGAGGCCTGGCGCGATGACCCGGTTCGGAATCCGCCGGCTGGTGAGATCCGTGCTGGCGGTCAGAATCGTCAGCGCGATCACGCAGAGCGGAATGGGTTGTGGGGGCAGGAACATGACTGGGCTCGACCCGTGTTGTGTTGGTTTATCAAGCCGCCGCCGCGACCTTGGTCGCGACGTTCTGATAGAGACCGTTCAGGTTGGCGCCCACCGTAGTGACTGCGGCGACAATCACCACGGCGATGAGCGAGCCGATAAGCGCGTACTCGATCGACGTGACACCGCCGTCGTCCCGCAGCAGTTGCTTCGCAAAGTTGCTACACCCACTCATGGCAATCTCCTGTATTGGTTCCTAACCTGCGTGGTCTTATCGCAGGACACTGCATGACCTGGGAATAGACGGGAGAGACGGAAGATCGATCCGTTCGCCCGTCAAGTCCCGTCTCTAAAGATCGTTGCCGATCGTGGTGAAAATGGCGTTCAGATCCGTCCCAACTATCGTTACAGCACCGACGATTACGACTGCGATCAGTGCGGCGATCAGCCCGTACTCGATGGCCGTCACGCCGCGCCGATCCGATATGAAACGTCTGGCGTACTCAGCACCGGTCCAGACGCAGCGCCCTATTGGATCGCCTCGCGCCGTTACCTTTGTCGCGTTCATGGGTCACTCCACTTTGCGTTCTGACAGAAGGTCAGCATCGAAATCGCGCGAAGACGGACGAATCGGCAGCAAGGGATTGTCCGTCGGCGCACGGCTTAAAGATCGTTGCCAATCGTCGTGAAAATCGTGTTCAACTTTGTGCCAACGGTCGTGACTGCACCGACGATGACAACGGCGATCAGTGCGGCGATCAGCCCGTATTCAATGGCGGTCACACCATCTTCGTCACGAACGAAACGTTGAGCTTGGTTGATGATCTTTTGCATGATGAAACTCCTTTCGGATAACTAATGATAGACCCTTGACCGGAATTGGCTGAGGGGAGGAACTACAGGTACTACAGGGTAAAACGGATAATGCGGATCTACGCCGGACGTGGTGGCATGCACGCGTCAACGTGCACGCCCGTCATGACGGAATTGTCTGTACGAGGAGACTGACTGGCGACCGCGTAGCGGGTGAGTGGCCTCTCATGCGGTCCGTTCAGACCAGCCGCGGCGCCCTGGCGCGCGCAGCGGATGGTCGATGTGCCGGCGGCGCCAGACGCGTAGTCTGAGCCGCTGTTGCGGTGGTGGGTCCGCCGCTTTGTTGAGTGGTTCTTCATGTCGTGGTCCCTCGACTTCCGTTGCTCGTTATTGGCTTCCGTGTCAAACCGGAGCCCGCTAGTCAGTCAACGACACCAACTGATCTTCACTTGCGCTGTCTTTGATATCCGCAGCTGCGTCGGTGAAGAAACATCCCCGTGGCTGACGCCGTTGCGATTCGGACTCTCCCTCGTCCCTGCTGCCTGAATCGCATCGGCCGTCACGTCGTCGACTTCCGCGCTCTTTCCAATGCAAGCACCAGGCCAGCTGCCCTAAATCCCAGGAAACATGCGGGGTAGGCTGCGCCGCCCCCGGTTTGGACTCACTCCTGAAACACGGATCGTCTCGATTCTGCGACAACTGGAGGGGGGGGCGGGCGGTGCGGCCGGTCCCCGCAAAGGTGCGCCGTGCTTGGCGCTGCGGCGAATTTATAGCGATTTACCCTAATCCTGTCCGAAGCGCGGCATGAAGCGGATCTGCGTGAGATAGGGGTCATTTTTGCTGGTGCATCAGACCGAATCGTTACAGTGCTGAAACATGCCCCCTCCCGGGGTGGGTAAATCTACCCGATTTGGCGCTCCGATACGTCTCGTTGTCAGGTACGACGAATACGCCGGGTTGAAAGTCACAATTTTTCCTACAACAATGAATCGACCACACGCGTGACGAACCATTTGCACGCTTAGGAATAGAAACAAAAAAAACAGATTGACCGGATGAGTCAAAAAAACATCCGGCTCTCAAGCAAGGCGGGGATCATGTACTTTGCAAATCGAGGAACGCTCAGTTCAGAGCATCGCATTCATGGCTGGCTGACACGGGAGCGCGTGCTGTTTTACAGCTGCGTGATGATCGTGCTGTGCGTGATTCTGCTCGCGGTCTGGTATCGGACTAGCGGCGGCTTCACACGCGTCGAAGCCGCGAAACCTGGCATTGACTTCTCAGTATTCTGGACGGCATCGCACCTGATGCTGAACGGTTCTCCCGCTGCGATCTACGATTTTTCCGCGTTTGCGCGCGCCGAATCCGCGTTATTCGGCGCATACGTGAATCACAGCTTCATGCCCTGGCTCTATCCGCCCACGCTGCTGCTGCTCGTTACACCGTTAGCCCTTCTGCCGTACGCCGTCAGCTATGTGCTGTTCGTGTGCGTGGGCATCTGGCTCTTCGCGGCCGGCACACTGGGCGTGACCGGTTTCGCTGCGCGCTTTGGCCGTCCACGGCTCGCGGCGCTTGTTGTGCTCGCGTATCCGGGTGTATTTGCCGCGGCCGTGGTCGGACAGAACGCGTTGCTGACGGCCGCGCTAATGGCTTTCGCGGTTCGCTGGAGCGAGCGGCATCCCGTGCGTGCAGGCATTTGCATCGGCCTACTGGCGATCAAACCTCAGCTGGCATTGCTGTTTCCCGTCGTGCTGATCGTAGCGCGGGCGTGGAAAACCATGTGGGCGGCAGCGATCAGCGCCGCGCTATTCACTGGCGTGAGCGTGCTGGTGTGCGGCCCGCAATCGCTGCGTGCATTTATGGCCAGCACCCGCGTGGCGCGGGAACTGGTGCTCGAGCATCGGATGCCTTACTGGTTTGCATCGCCGACACCGTTTGCAGCGCTGCGTCTCGCCGATGTATCGATCGCCATGTCCTACGCCGTGCAGGGAGCCGTCGCACTGATTGCCGCCGCGGCCGCATGCTTCGTCTGGCAACGCACCCGCGATATGAGCCTGCGGGCTGCTGCGCTCGCGGTGGCCACGCTGCTCGCCAATCCCTATCTCTGGTTTTATGAACTGACCTGGCTCGGCGTCGCGCTCGTCTGTCTGGCCGCATGCGGCCTCGAGAAAGGCTGGCACCGCGGCGAGCAGGCCATTCTGGTGCTCGCCTGGCTGCTGCCGCTCTACGAATACTTCAATCGCCTGACGCTCTGGCCGCAAATCGGACCCGTCGTCCTGCTCCTGACGCTGCTCGCTATCGTGCGGCGCACCCGGCTCGATACGAAGGTGGCGTCATGAACCTGCATATATCCCGCTTTGTGACTATGAAGTCCCGGCCGCTACCCACCCTGCGCGTGGCGGGTCCGGCGCGGCACCCGCATTGGCTCAACGCAGAGCGTCTGCGGCTGTACCCGCTGGTCATGTTGGGGTGCTACGTGCTGTTCGCCGTGCTCTATCTGGTCCGGCTGACTGGCCGCAGCGACATGAATCCGTTCGTGATGGATTTTCTGCCGAGCTGGAGCGCGGCGACCCTCGCGCTGCAGGGTCACGCGGCCGATGCCTACAACGTTCACGCGCTGTCACTGATCGAGATCGCCGCGCAACCGCGCTTCGGTACGGCGAACGGCATCTTGCCGTGGCTATATCCGCCCAACGCGCTGCTGCTGGTCCTGCCGCTCGCGCTCTTGCCCTATACGGCCGCGGCGGTGTTATGGCTCGGTGGCGCCTATGTGCTGTTCATCAAGATGATCCGCACCATCGTGGCGGACAGACAGGCCATGCTGCCGGCGTTGTTTTTCCCTGGCGCGATTTTCGTCGTCAGCGTCGGGCAGAACGGCTTGCTGACGGCCGCGCTCGCCGGCTACGGACTCATTGCGCTGCGCCGTCATCCGATTGCCGCCGGGGTCTGCCTGGGTCTGCTGTGCATGAAGCCGCAACTGGCGCTACTGTTTCCGCTGGCGCTTCTATGCTCCCGTTCGTGGCGCGCGCTCGCTGCGCTCGTGCTGACGGCGGCATCGACACTCGCGCTCGCCGTGCTCGTGTTCGGCACCGGCACGCTGAGCGCATTCCTGCATAACACCGGGATTGCCACCCACAGCATCGAATCCGCGCACGCCACGCTGGCACGCGTGCCGACCGTATTCGCGCTGGCGACGCTGCTTCATGCTCCGGCCTGGTTTGCGTATGCAGGGCAGGGCGCATGTGCGCTGGCCGCGGCGGCCGCGGTGTGTCGCGCGTGGGGGCGCGAGTGCTCGTACTCGCTGCGCGCGGCGACGCTGATCTGCGCGAGCCTGCTAGTAAGCCCCTATCTCTACGACTACGATCTCGCCTGGTACGGAGTGCTGATTGCATGGTATTGCCGTCATGCGCTGAGCGAAGGCTGGGAACGGGGCGAACGCGAATGGCTGGTGGTGCTGTGGGTCGCGCCGCTCTCAGGCATGCTGATCATCGCTTGCGGGCCATTCCAGTTCATGCCGTTGATTTCGCTGGTCACACTGTGGATGTTGCTGCGACGCATTGCCAAAGAGCGGCGCGCAGCCCCGGTCCTGCAGCGCGCCGGCGAGTGAGCAGGTATGGATCAAGAAGGTAGTGCAAAAGAGGTGTGAGCAGCTTTACGGGGAGGTTGTCATGTTCGAAAAAAACTATATTCCACTGATTTCAATGGTGGTGCCCTTCTACAACGAGGGTGAAGCGGTAGGCCATTTCTTTAGCGAGATCATTCCGGTGCTCGAAGCGATCGAAGCGACGCGCTTCGAGATCGTCTGTGTGAACGACGGCAGCAGCGACTGCACGCTCGACAAGCTGATCGCCGCGAGCGTGAAGGACACGCGCATCCGTGTCATTGACCTGACGCGCAACTTCGGCAAGGAGGCGGCGCTGACAGCCGGAATCGATGAAGCGTTCGGCGACGCGGTGATTCCCATCGACGCGGACCTGCAGGATCCGCCGAGCCTGATTCCGGTGATGATCGAGCACTGGCGCAACGGCGCCGAAGTGGTCGCCGCCAAACGGTCCAGCCGCGCGTGCGACACCTTCGCGAAACGGACCGCCGCCGCGATCTACTATCGCGTCCACAATGCGTTGTCCGAAGTAAAGCTGCCGGAGAACGTCGGCGATTTCCGGTTGATGGACCGCCAGGTCGTCAATGCGCTGCGCAGCTTGCCGGAGCGCCGGCGCTTCATGAAGGGCCTGTTTGCGTGGGTGGGCTACCGGACCGTGATCGTCGAGTACCAGCGCGAGCCGCGCAGCGCCGGTCATTCGAAATTTTCCGGCTGGCGGCTGTGGAATTTCGCGCTCGAAGGCATTACGAGCTTCAGCACCGTGCCGCTGCGCAGTTGGACCTATATCGGGCTGGCGATCGCCTCCGTGGCCTTTGCCTATGGCGGGTTCATCATCGGGCGCACGCTGTTGCTCGGCAACCCGGTGCCGGGTTATGCGTCGCTGCTTTCGGTCATGCTGTTCATGGGCGGCATCGAACTGATCGGTATCGGCGTGGTGGGCGAATACATCGGACGCATCTACTACGAGAGCAAAGGCCGCCCTATCTACCTCGTGCGGCGCCGTTACCAGGCCAAGAGCAAGGTCAGCACGCTGCCCGCCGGACGCAATGCTTCGCGCGCTTCGTCCGCCGTGCGTCTGGAACTTTCACGCAAGCGTACAGCGCAGCGTGTGCGGCTCGTCACCAGCCGTTGACACGAGGAGGGTTGAATCATGTCTCCCGAAGCCTATCTGCAGATGGCCGAAACCGAAGCTGAACATTGGTGGTTTCGCGGCCGGCGCGACGTGTTGCGCTCGGTGCTGCGTAGCCTCGTATTGCCGCGCGACGCGTGTGTGCTCGAAGTGGGCTCAGGCACTGGCGGCAACCTGGACTTGCTGGCCGAGTTCGGCAGCGTGAGCGGCGTGGAAATGGACGAAACGGCGCGCCGCCTCACGGCGGCCAGCACCGGCGGACGTTTCGACATCCGCGCCGGGCGTTGTCCGGACGATCTGCCGTTCGATCGCGAACGCTTCGACCTGATCTGCTTTTTCGATTGCCTCGAACATATCGCCGACGATGTCGGGTCGCTTGCACGCATGCGCCCGATTCTGGCGGCGGGCGGCAAGGTGCTCGTCACCGTGCCGGCCTACCAGTGGCTGTGGAGCGCGCATGACGTGTTTTTGCAGCACCACCGGCGCTACAGCCGGGCGACGCTGGCGGCGTGTGCCGAGGCGGCAGGATATCGCGTTGAACGCGTCACGTATTTCAATTCGCTGCTGTTGCCGCTGGCGGTTGCGGTTCGCGTCGCCGACCGCTTGCTCAAGCGCGGCAGATCAAGCGGCGATGCCACGCCGGCGAGCGGGTTGAACACGCTTCTGTACCGGATATTCAGTGCGGAGCGTCACTGGGTGTCGCACGGCAGCTTGCCGTGCGGTGTGTCGTTACTCGCTGTGCTGACACTCAAGTGATCGGGCCGTGGCCAAGGACTTCGAGCTTACGCGATTGATTCGCTTTGGCGTATGCGGTGCGCTGGCGACGGGTCTGCATGTCGGCGTGGCCGTGTTGCTTATTTCGCGTGCCGGATTGTCGCCGGCCCTCGCTAACGCGATGGCGTTCGTGTGCGCGACGTGCTGGTCGTACCTGGTGAACACCCTGTGGAGCTTCTCGTCCTCGCTTCATCTGCGCAACGTATCGCGCTTCGTCGCCGTGTCGCTTGGCGGTGTGGCGTTGACCGGCCTCGTGTCCTGGCTTGCCCAGGCAGCGGGAGCAGGGCCGTGGGCAGGCATTGCGATGGTCGTGTGCATCGTCACGCCGCTCTCTTTCGTCACGCACCGTCGCTGGACGTATCGTTAGACAAGGGCCGCAATTGAAGCACGCACTCGTTCTCGCAAAAACCAGGGTGGCTGATTCCTGGAGCAAACCGTTCTTCGCAATCGTCGTAGCGGTAATTGGCTACGCCATTAGTGTTTTAACCCCGGCTCTGCTCAATGATGCCGATACCTACTGGCACATCGCAACCGGCCAATGGATGCTGCGAACCGGTGCGATCCCGCATGCGGATCCGTTCTCGTATACCTTTGCAGGCGCGCCGTGGGTGGCACATGAATGGCTGTCCGAACTCGTTATGGCTCTCGCCTGGAAAGCCGCCGCATGGAACGGCATCGTCATGCTGTTCGGCGCTGCAACGGCCGTCACGTTCGGCGCGTTCGCGCATTACCTCGCGCGCCGGATTCGTCAGCCGGCTGCGCTCGTGGTGTTTGTCCTCGGTGTCGCGTGCATCAGCGGCAGCTTGCTGGCACGCCCGCATCTGCTCGCGTTGCCGCTGCTCGTGCTCTGGCTCACCGGTTTGCTGCGGGCGAGGGAAGCGGGAGCGTCGCCGTCGCCATGGCTCCTGCCGCTCATGCTGGTCTGGGCCAATCTGCATGGCAGCTTTGTGTTCGGCCTGGCGCTTGTCGTCCCGTTAGCCATTGAGACATGGATCGAAGCCAGGCAAAGCGGGGCCGGTATCGCACGCGCGTGGGGCGTGTTCCTCGCAGCGGCGATTGGCATGTCGCTGCTCACGCCGAATGGCTGGCATGGCCTGCTGTTTCCTTTCGAGCTCGCGCGCATGACGCAGATCGGCAGCATCGGCGAGTGGAGTCCAACGGACTTCCACGCGCTCGAACCGATGGAGATGGCGCTCCTGACAACGCTTTATTTCGCGTTTTCGCGCGGCATACGACTGCCGATGCCGCGGCTTCTCACGCTGCTCGCCGTGCTGCATATGGCGCTTCAGCACAGCCGGCATCAGATGCTCGCCGGTTTGGTGGGCGCGTTGCTGCTGACGAACTCTCTTGGCGAGGCGTTCGGCGGCCCCGAGTCTGACGCGAATGGCTCACTTCCGGCGCGGCGTTGGGCCATAGCCGCACTGGCGTGCGTGCTGCTGTTGACAACGCTGCGCATCACACATCCGCTCATGCGCATGGACGATCCCGTTTCGCCAGTCACGGCACTGGATCACGTGCCGCCAGGACTCCTGAGCGAGCCCGTCATCAACAGCTATGAATTTGGCGGCTATCTGATCTTCAGGCACGTCAAACCGTTCATCGACGGGCGTGCTGACATGTACGGCGACCAATTCCTCGCGGCCTACACCGCCGCCTTGATGCCGGATCGCGCAGCATTCGGGCGTACCGTGCAGCAATATGGGATTCGCTGGGCGCTGCTCGGCGCCCACAGTCCCGCCTTGCCGATGATCGACACCCTCCCGCACTGGCGGCGCCTGTACGCGGACAAGGTTGCTGCCGTGTACGTGCGGGAGTGATGTCACGCCTTCATTTCTTGTTGCGTAGTGTCATGCTGCGGCTCCCGAGAAGGCAGTCAGATCGTCATCGCGCGAACCGCCGCTGGATCTATCGCTAGGGCATCGGCGTCTGGCGCAGGCAGGGAATGTTCCTCGTCGCGGCAAATTGCATCTTTCCCGGACGTTCAGCGCTCGCGGCACTACGCCTTCTATTCATCTTTGCAACGTCTTGGACGCCTGAATCCATGCCTCGGATAAACACGGGTCTCACGCGCCCATGAATACAAGGAGCGCATTGTCAGTCCGTCTCAGTCGAACCGTCTGGTGGGCCGTATTCCCTCAGGAGTGTTACGGGATTGAAACGGTTTGTGATCGCCTGAAGCCTTGAAGCGGTCGTGCTTCTCCGATTTGAAGGCCCCGCTTTGGTTATATCAAGGGTGGTCCGCTACTTGCGTCAGCATGCTACAAAGACCATCAAGACGCTGCGTCGATCAAATTCAGCACAGTAGCGTAAATAGCAGAAAGACAATACATGTACCGGGGAAAGCGATGTTCACACCAGCTCCGACCGCCGTCCGCGCGAGACTACGGACGCAACAAATCTGTTCGATGATGTAGGAAAAGAGCTCGACGCCAGATCAGCTAAGTTGCCTTCGCTGACGACTCAGCGCACCAGGATTTTGCATTCCAGGGGACAAGCGACACAGAACGCTTGCCCAATAATCAAGTGGGGGGGCAGTATGGTTAGGCTAAATCTGGTAGTTCCATGTTTCAACGAGGAAGAGGTACTGCCCGAAACTACGCGACGTCTGCTGGCACTGCTGGAAGCGCTCGTCGACGACGGGGTGATCGACGCATCGAGCAGCGTCACTTACGTTGACGACGGCTCGCACGACAGTACATGGATGCTGATCGAGGACTTCAACGCCACCGACCCGCGTGTACAGGGCATCAAGCTTTCGCGCAACCATGGTCATCAGAATGCGTTGCTCGCCGGCTTATTGAGCGCGGAGGGTGACGTCCTCATCAGCCTCGATGCTGATCTGCAGGACGATCTCGCCGCGATCCCCCGAATGATGGCCGAATTCCGTAACGGCGCCGAAATCGTATTCGGCGTACGGGACCGCCGAGACACCGACAGTTTTTTCAAGCGATTTAGCGCCCGCAGCTATTATCGTTTGCTTCGGCGATTTGGCGTCAACGTGCTGCAGGACCATGCGGACTTCAGGCTGATGAGCCGGCGCGCGGTCGAGGAATTGCGTGGTT
This sequence comes from Paraburkholderia sp., assembly GCA_036383775.1. Classification (GTDB taxonomy): domain Bacteria; phylum Pseudomonadota; class Gammaproteobacteria; order Burkholderiales; family Burkholderiaceae; genus Paraburkholderia. The sequence goes on from DASVNP010000234.1 coordinate 14,102, forward strand.
TTCGCGAGGTGAACCTGTTCTTGCGCGGGATCGTTCCGCTGCTGGGATTGCGCACCGCGATCGTCAAATACGACCGTCACGCGCGCTTCGCGGGCGAAAGCAAGTATCCGCTGATCAAGATGATTATGCTCGCATCCGACGGCGTCACTTCGTTTTCGACCAAGCCGCTGCAGTGGAGCACCTATGTGGGAGGCCTTCTCGCCCTGGCGTCGCTTTCGTTCGGCCTCTGGGCACTGTCCATCCGCCTGTTTACCGATCAGAGCGTGCCGGGTTGGGCATCGACCGTCGTTCCGATGTACTTCCTCGGCGGACTGCAGATGCTGTTTCTCGGTGTGATCGGTGGATATATCGCGAAGATATATGCGGAGACAAAACAGCGCCCCCGCTTCATTGTCGAGAAGGCACTTCGCCGTCGCGCGAGGCTGTTTGTCCCGTCGGGCAGCGCACTTGCTGACAACGGTGCCGTGCGTTCCGTCAGCTCGGGACGCGACTACGAGGCTGCCGGGCAGAATTCGTGCAAGACGTCGTAGTGGCCTCGCGTGCGGAAGCGGATCGCGCCAGCCGCGCGAGCGTGTGACACCAAACTCATGTGAACGTTTATCGCAAGCGCCGCAGTCGTCTGACCGGCATGCGATCGTACTGATCTGAATCGGGCAAACGGCAATCACTCGACGCCCAAGAGGAGTTCAATGCAGATCCTAGTTCAAAGTAGACCAGGCGCATTTCCCAGCGATATGACAAGACGCCTGTTTCGTGCGCTCTTTTTCGTGACCACCATCGCGGGAGGCGTGATCTTTTGGCTCGCCCCGCATCCGCCGATGAGCGATTTGCCCCAACATGCCGCGCAGGTTGCGGTGCTGCACGACTTACTGCTTGGCCAGTCGCCCTGGGACCAGCTACTCAGGATCAATCTATTTACGCCGTATATTCTCGCTTACGGGCTGGCCACTGCGCTGTCATTTCTGATGCCTGTCGAGGCGGCGCTCAAACTATTGCTTACGTTGTCCTTCTACGGATTCGTCGCTACCTATGTCGCGTTGAGAAGACGATTCCAGGCGGACGAGCGCCTGGACTGGTTGTGCGTGCCAGGATTTTTCGGCTTCGCATACGAATACGGATTCTTTTCGTATCTCGTTGCTACGCCGGTCGGGCTGGGTTTCCTGCTGATCGCGCTCGATTATGCCGAGCAACCCTCCCGCCGGCGGGGGGTAACCTTGCTCCTGGCCGATATCGCGGTGTTCTTCTCACACGGGTTGTTGTTCGTGCTCGTCAATGCGATCGGAGGTACGTTCCTGCTGGTTCGCAATCGTGGTGACTGGCGGCGGTTCGTCCGGTCGATCTGGCCGTACGTCGCACTCGTCGCGCTGTGCGGGGTATACGCGCTCGCGCATCGCGATGTTGACCTGGCGCCGATGTATCCGGTCACTCTGGCATGGGGCTTGAATCCGCTGATCCGGTTTCTTTGTGCGATTGGCTATCCGTGGGGGATCGCCCCGAACGCGTGGATGCTGGTCACCACCTTGCTGATTTTCGCGGCACCTTTGTGGATGGGGGTTCGGTGGAACCGGAACCGCATGGCTTACGTACCGCTCGCGATCTTCGCGCTTGGATGGTTCTGCGTTCCGACGTTCGCGATGAACACTTTCTTTCTCTATCATCGGTTCGCGCTGTTTCTCTTGCCTTTTTATGCCTTGATGTTCTCGCCGGTCGAGCATGACGGTGAAAGGCGGGGGGATGCCGGCCGCCTTGAGGTGTGGCCGCAGATAGCGCTGGCTGCCATTTGCGTGGCCTTCCTCGGTGCGCAGGGACTGCATGCGATACGCTTTGCCGAGGAAAGCGCCGACTTCGATGCTATCGCGGCGGAGATCGGGCCCGCTCAGCGGGCCCTGAACGTAGCGTTCGACATAACCAGTCCCGCCGCGGACAACCCGGTGGTCTATGAAAACTTTGCGCTGTGGTACGCGGCGGACCATCGTGGACTCGTCGATTTCAACGCTGCGTGGTTCCCGCCGCAGATCGTCCGGTACCGGCTGGACCGGCTTCCTGCCGTCGGTCCGGCAGACGTGGCACCTCAACCGTTCTTCTCGACGTTTCGGTGGTCCCGGCACCAGGGCTGGCTGTATCGGTACTTCTTCGTGCGACATACGTCGCCGATACCAGACGGATATTTCGCCAATCCGGACTGTCGCGTGGTTTTGCTAAAGACGGTGGGGACGTGGTCGGTCTATGAAAGGCAATCGTGTCACCGTGGGTAAAACAGTAGCCTCGCGCGGCCAGGCGGCGCGCAGGCGAGCGCGGTAGCAACAGTGGCTGCTGCAAATTGTGGTGGTGCGCTCATAAATATGGCGCCGCGTCGACGGCAATGGGTTGACACGAAAGATCGGACAGACGTTTGCGAAGTCAGGGGGATACGATGCTATTCAAATCGAATGGACATGACAGAGCGCGTGAGTACGACGAGATTGTCTATCGCCATCAACGTGAAGGGGCGGTACGTTCCGCGCGATACGCGCTGCCAAAAGTGAACGCCGAGTTGCAGCCGCAAAGCAGTCTGGACGTTGGCTGTGGCGCAGGCACGCAGGACATTGTTGGCATCGACGGTGATTACGTTGGCCGCTCTGTTCTGATGTTCGATGAAAGTCACTTTTGCCCGACTGACATCTCCAGGCACCGCGATCTCGGCCGGACTTTCCATCTCGTCCAGTGGTATTGCCCTTAATGCATCAATGCAAAAAAATGCTGATGCGATGGCTGCCGGTGAGCGTGAGGAGGGAAATGCCGTTATGAAGAACCGACTCGTGGTTAGCAGACTTGAGAATAAGGAGGCCGGATTGTGAGGATTTCAGTTTATCTGCCAATTCTGGCCGGGGTGTTGTTTGCCGCGATCGGCCAAGTTGCGCTCAAGACGGGGGCCGACGGGAAGCAGGCGCTCGTCGAATTTTTCAACTCGTGGATCGTGTTCGGGCTGGCTTGCTACGGTGTCGGAACACTGCTCTGGATCTTCTCGTTGAGCCGGACAAGACTTACCGTCGTTTATCCATTTACGGCGTTGACATTCGTGTTGGTCTATATCGCGGGAATTGTTGTGTTCGGCGAGCACGTTGGGTCCGCGCAGTGGCTCGGCGTCGCGCTGATTCTGGTGGGGTTATATCTCGTTGCGGTCGTTCGGTAAATTCAGAAACATCAAGCCATTCATCGACGGCCGTGCCGACATGTATGGGGACGATTTCATGGCGGGCTACAGCGCCGCCTTCAGGCCGGAGCGCGCCGTATTCGAGCGGACCGTGGAGAAGTACGGGATTCGATGGGCACTGCTCGGCGCCCACAGTTCCGCCTTGCCGATGATCGACGCGCTTCCGGGATGGCGGCGTGTGTATGCGGATAGAGTGGCCGCCGTGTATGTGCGGGATTGATCCCACGCCGTTACCACGGCGGCAGGCAGTTCACCGGTACGCGGCAGACCCCGGCACGGTGGGCTCCGCGGCCGCATGAGCCGACTGCGTGCCGGCTCACGCGCTCACTTCGACACCGTCACTTCTTGTCGAACGTGACGAGTTGCTTGTCGTTCGTATCCGCGACAAAAATCGCCAGCAGCTTCGCGGGTTCGGTATCGCTCGCGTTCTCGCTGACCATATGGTGCGCGCCGGGTTTCTCGGTCCAGGATTCGCCCGCGTGATAGACGCGCACCTCGCCCTGATTCACCTGGCTGCGGATCGCGCCTGAGAGCACATAGGCCACCACGAACGCCTGCCCATGTCGATGCGGGAGCGACTTGCCGCCGGGTGCATAGTCGACGACGAGAGCTGTCATCGTCTTGCCGGGCACGTTCGCGATGGCCTCGGCAAAGGCCGGCGTGATCGTCTCCCGCGGGGTGGCGGTGGCGTCTGCGGCGAACGCGGGCTGGGACGCCCCCAGAACGGACAAACCAGCAAGCGTGGCGGCTGCGATCAGTGTGCGCAGTGTCATGCTGCGGCTCCCGAGAAGGCGGTCAGGTCTTCCTGACCCGACTCAGCAGCCCAACTCGACGCTACCGCGTCCAGCTCGGCATGTGCCCGTTGCAGCGCTGCGGTGCGTGCTTCAGGATCCGCGAACTGCAGCGGCTGCGCATCGACGAAGGTCGGCTCGGCCACGCCCAGGAACCCAAACGCCGCCTTCAGGGCGGGCGTGAGCGCATCCATTGCCGCGTAAGGCGAACCCGCGCGCAGATCCGCACCACGGCTCGTGATGAAGAGCGTTTTCTGACGCGAAAGCTGACCGACCACGCTGCCATTTTCGTCGAACTGATAGGTCAGGCCGCCGCGCGTGACGCTGTCGATGAACGCCTTGAACGCGGAAGGCATCGACCAGTTGTACATCGGCATGGCGAAGACGAACGCGTCGGCCGCGAGGAGGCGCTTGCACAGCGCATCCGACCCCGCCAGCGTCGCTTTCATGGCCGGCGTGCGATCGTGCTCGGCCGTGTAGGTGGCAATGGCGAAAGCTTCGGTAACGTGCGGCGGGGTGTCGATCGCGACATCCAGATAATCGATTTCCAGATCCGCACCCTGTTCGCGCAGCCGCTCCAGAAAATAGCGGCTCAACGCGCGGGAGTTGGATCGTTCGCGCTTGGCGCTGGCGTCGACGTGCATGATTTTCATGATTTCCGTCCTTTGCGAGTGACTGTCGTCACTGATAGTGAGTAGGCATGGCGGCAGATTAAAGACTCGACTGGCATTATAAAATGACCGATTATGGTTAATTTGAGGTAGCCACTTTTGCGCACCTTACAGTGAAGGGCGATTGAAGGGAGTTGAAAGCCGCAACGGCGGATTAGAGCGCCCAACTGCAACAGTCAAGTGCGGAATCAGTTTTTGACAATATCTGACTGTGCAGATAAAGTTCACGTCATCGAACAGGGGGATGAATGAACCACTACTCGCCGGAAAATTTCAGTCTGACGCAGAGCGTGGGTTTCTCGATCAACAAAGCACGCAACTTGTTGGTAGTCGAAATGGACACTGCACTGAAGGATCTCGACATCACCACCCAGCAAATGGGCATTCTGTTGTCCTTGCGCCGGGGTATCGCCACCACGCCGTTCGAGTTGTCGCGGCTGCTTGGCATCGACACCGGTTTGATGACGCGCATGCTCGACAAGCTGGAAGCCAAGGGCTTGCTGGAGCGTTCGCGCAGCATCGAAGATCGCCGTGTCGTCAACCTGCAGTTGACGAAAGAGGGCGGGGCCGTCGCCGATCAACTGCCCCATATCGTGCCGGTGGTGCTGAACCGCCGGTTGAAGAAGTTTACGAAGGCTGAATTCGAGGAATTGCGCCGTCTGCTGAACAAGTTTCTCGCAGACTAGGCACGTAGCCGGTCAAAGAGTGCTGCGAAAGTTCGCAGCGTTTTTTTCAGTTAAATATCTGACAGGTCAGACAATGAGTACGCAATTAATTTCCCGGATAGGCGTGTCACGGGTCGCAAAGACCGGCGTGACGGTGATGTTCGCGGCCGTGCTGTCGGCCTGTGTGAACTACGCCGGCATTTCGAGCGACAAGCAGATGGCGCAGCCGCAGGCCTACGCGACACAGCAAAGCATCGTGCAAGACCACGGCCGTTGGCCGGCTGCCGATTGGGCCGACCAGTTCGGCGACGCGCAGCTGAAGGCCTTGCTCGCCGAAGCGCTGAAGAGCAATCCGACGCTCGAGCAGGCCCGCGCCCGTGTGGCAGCGGCGGCCGCCTATAGCGAGACGGCAAAGGCAAGCACCCTGCCGAAGGTCGGTGCGAGCTACTCGTTGACGCGTCAGCAGTATTCCGGTACGGCGGCCGTCCCGCCGCCGTATGGTGGATCGTGGCAGACGGAGAACCAGGGCTTGCTGTCCGCTTCTTACGATCTCGATCTGTGGGGCAAGAACCGCGAAGCGCTGAAGTCCTCGCTCTCGCAGCTGCAGGCGAGCGAGGCAGATGGGGAGGTCGTCAAGCTGTCGCTCACGTCGGCCACGGCACGTGCCTACAACCAGCTCGCGCGGCTCTATGCACTGCGCGACATCGCGCAGCAGGAAATCACACAGCGCGAACAGATCGACCGCATTACCGCCGGCCGCATTGCCACGGGTCTCGATACCGAGGTGGAGCGCAAGACGGCCCAGGCGAGTCTCGCCACCAGCCGCGCCACGCTGGCGGCGATCGACGGCAGCATTCTCACCACCCGTTATCAGCTCGCCGCCTTGCTCGGCGCCGGGCCGGACCGCGGTCTCGCGATCACGCGGCCTGCGCTCAGCGTGGGCGACGAGGTACGCCTGCCGGACAATCTGCCGGCCGATCTCGTGAGCCGCCGCCCGGATCTGGTCGCGGCCCGCTGGCGCGTGGACGCGCTGACGCACGATGTGAAAGAGGCCAAGGCCGAGTTCTATCCCGACATCAATCTGAGCGCCGCGATCGGCCTCGACGCGTTCGGCTTCGGCCGTTTCCTCACCGCGGCGAGCCGTACGGAATCGGTCGGCTCGGCCATCCATCTGCCGATTTTCGACGGCGGTCAGCTGCGCGCGCAATTGAAGGGGCGTTATGCCGATTTCGACTACGCCGTCGCCACGTATAACCAGACGCTCGTGACCGCGTTGTCCGAAGTCGCGACGCAGCTCTCGCAAATCCGCTCGACGGACGCACAGCTCGCCGATGCGCAAGCCGCCCAGGAGGCCGCGCGCGGCGCCGACCAGTTGGCGCTCACGCAGTACAAAGCCGGCCTCACGAACCAGCTGACCGTGCTCAACGCCGACACGACCGCGCTCGCCGCCGACCAGCAGGTTGCCAATCTCAAGATGGACCGCCGCGATCAGCAGATTGCACTGGCCGTGGCGCTCGGCGGCGGTTACACGGACAACGCCGATTCCGCCGCGCACAGCGAGGCGGCCGCACCGGCGGCATCCGCGAGCGCCACCCGTTCCGCCAATCCGGCCATTGCCGCGCGCTGAAGCGCCATCGCGACACTTTTATCTTCTGCCAGGAGCCACATCATGAGCGACACGATCAACACCGGCCGTGCGAAGTCGGACGCGGACCAACCCCTGCAAGTGCAGGCCCCCACGAAACGCAAACTGCTGCTCTCGCTGCTCGCCGCCGCCATCGTGGTGGCCGGAGCCGGGTACGGCACGTATTACTACACGACCGCCCGCTTCTATGAGTCCACCGACGACGCCTACGTGAGCGGCAACCTCGTGCAACTCACGCCCCAGGTGAGCGGCACGGTGGTCGCGGTGAATGCGGACGACACCCAGATCGTCAAGCAGGGCGACCCTGTCGTCACCCTCGACGGCGCCGACGCGAAAGTCGCATTGGAGAACGCGGAAGCGACGCTCGGCCAGACGGTGCGGCAGGTCAGCGGCCTCTACGTCAACAACGACTTTTACGCCGCGAATATCGCACAGCGCCAATCGGATCTCGCCCGCGCCAACGACGACCTGAAGCGTCGCCAGGCCGTGGCGGCAACGGGCGCGGTGTCCGGCGAGGACATCGCGCACGCCCGCGACGCGGTGAGCTCCGCGCAGGCCGCGCTCGACGCCGCGCGTCAGCAGGCCGAAGCCAACCATGCGCTGACCGACCACACTTCGATCGAACAGCATCCAAACGTGCAGGCCGCCGCGTCGAAAGTGCGTGACGCCTACCTGACTTACTCGCGCGATACCTTGCCGGCGCCGGTGACCGGCTACGTAGCGAAGCGCTCGGTGCAGGTCGGCCAGCGCGTGGCGCCAGGCACGCCGTTGATGGCGATCGTGCCGCTCGACGGCGTATGGGTCGATGCCAACTACAAGGAAGGCCAGTTGAGGCACATGCGCATCGGACAGCCGGTCACACTCACGGCGGACGTGTACGGTTCCAGCGTCAAATATCACGGCCGGGTCGTGGGCTTCTCGGCGGGCACGGGTGCGGCCTTTGCGACGCTGCCCGCGCAGAACGCCACCGGCAACTGGATCAAGGTCGTGCAGCGTTTGCCCGCGCGGATCCAGCTCGATCAGAAGGAACTGGCCGCCCATCCGCTGCGGATCGGCCTGTCGATGCAAGTCGAGGTCGACACGCACGAGCAAACCGGCGAGCAACTTGGCGCGGCGCTCAACACCTCGTATCGCACCGACGTATTCGCCGAGTACGGCGCCGATGCCGACGCCGAGATCGCGCGGATCATCGCGCAGAACATGCCCGCCGGGCGCGAAACGGCCGCGAGCACGACGCAGAAAAACGCCGCGCGCAAAGCCGGCTGAACCCGCGGCGTTTCAACGCCGGTTTTTTCGGCCAATTAACTGACACGTCAGAGAGTTTCGTCTTCTTCGACAGGTGATGACATGAATCAATCGACCATGCCGGCCGCGCTGCCGCCGCTGACTGGCGGCAAGCTCGTGCTGGCAACCGTGGCCGTGGCGCTCGCCACGTTTATGAACGTGCTGGATTCGTCGATCGCGAACGTGGCGATTCCGACCATCGCCGGCAATCTGGGCGTCTCGGTGGACGAGGGCACCTGGGTGATCACCTTGTTTGCCGCCGCCAACGCCATTGCCATTCCGCTGACCGGTTGGCTGACGCAACGCGTCGGGCAGATCAGGCTGTTCGTGGCGGCGATCCTGCTGTTCGTGCTGTCGTCGTGGCTGTGCGGCATTGCGCCGACTCTGCCGGTGCTGCTCGCCGCGCGGATCGTGCAGGGCGCGGTGGCGGGCCCGCTGATTCCGCTTTCGCAAGCCATTCTGCTCGGGTCGTATCCGAAAGAGAAATCCTCCACCGCGCTCTCCTTGTGGGCCATGACGGCGACCGTCGGCCCGATTGCGGGCCCCGCGCTCGGTGGCTGGATCACGGACAGCTACAGCTGGTCGTGGATTTTCTACATCAACATCCCCGTCGGCATCTTTGCCGCGGGCGTGACATGGGCGATCTACCGGACCCGCGAAACGCCCACCAAGCGTATGCCGATCGACAAGGTTGGCTTGATCTCGCTGATCGCATGGGTCGGCTCGCTGCAGATCATGCTCGACAAGGGCAAGGATCTCGACTGGTTCAACTCGCCGGTGATCATCGCCTTGACCGTGTTCGCCGCCATCAGCTTCGCTTTCTTCGTGATCTGGGAGCTGACCGAAAAGAGTCCCATCGTCGATCTGACATTGTTCGGAAAGCGAAATTTTCTGGGCGGCACGATTGCCATTTCAGTGGCTTATGCGGTGTTCTTCTCCAATCTCGTGCTGTTGCCCCAATGGATGCAGGAGTACCTGAATTACCGCTCGGTGGATGCCGGTCTCGCGACCGCGCCGCTCGGCATCTTCGCCGTGATCCTCGCACCCGTGCTGGCGAAGATCATGCCGAAGTCGGACGCGCGCGTCCTCGCGACGGTGGCCTTTGCCGGATTTGCCTGCGTGTTCTTCATGCGCTCGAACTACACCACCGGCGTGGACACGTGGACACTGGTCCTGCCGACACTGTTGCAAGGCATTCCCACGGCGCTGTTCTTCGTGCCGCTGACCGCCATCATCCTGTCCGGCCTGTCGCACGATCGGATTCCGGCCGCAGCCGGGCTGTCGAACTTCGCGCGGGTGTTTGCCGGCGCGGTGGGGACTTCGCTCACTTCAACCGGATGGAACGACCGGACCATCCTGCATCACGCGCAACTGGCCGAGCAAACGAGCGTGAACAATCCGGCATTCACGTCCGCGCTGACGGCCATGCAAAGCACGTTGGGAGGAACGCAGGCACAGGCGAGGGCGTTCTTCGAGCAGGCCATGAATGCTCAGGCGGCCATGCTGGGTCTCAACGATATTTTCTGGCTCTCGGCGGTGATTTTCGTGTTGATCATTCCGTTGATCTGGGTGACGAGACCCGATCGGTCCAGCTCGGCTGCCGCGGCGGGGGCCGGCGGACATTGATTGCAGACCGGGTGGTGCGCGCGGCGACAGCAACGCGCTGGCGGTGACAACGCAAACGGCGGAGCAGGAGCGATATTTATATGCGCACGCTTACAAGCTCGCCGATTGAGTTATCGCCAGCATTGCAATTGCGCCGTGCGTGCCGCGAAAGCGGAGTTATGCATAACGAATGTCAATGCGGCGCTTATATTTTTGGATCAATGTAAATGACGGTGATGGCTCTTTGATTCGCTCCCTGCGAATGAATAACAGAGCCCGCTTTGCAGATCTTTAGGTGTGGCGATGAGCTAACGGTCATATTCAATCAGTATCTTTTTTTTGATTCGCGGTGCTACACTACCTGCGCACGACGGCAGGAAAGCGCTTCCAGGCAATTGGCCACTGCCTTCTGACATCAGTGCACGGTGTTAGACATCGAATGGACATACAGCTAAAAATATAAGGAGCAGGTATGCATCGGTTGTCGAATAATTCCGAACATATTCAAATGCGAGCTATAACCAAAGAGGCCCGGCACCGTCCTCCCTCTTTGGGATTGATCGGCTAATTCCGGTTGTTTCGCGGGCGTTGTGAAACGCCGCGAGCAACCGTTGGCAGGCGGCATTCACGTGTTACTCCGTCTTGCGCGAGCGGCAGGCGAAGTTATCCGCAAGCGGGCCATACCTTGAGCACATGCACACCGCTTTGCGGCGCTGACCGGTCAAGGTGGTATCGATATCGTTTCTCAGGCTGGCACCAGATCATAAAGTCTCTGACTTAACCCGATTGCGTTTCGACACCCGCGCCTGACGGCCGCGGAGAATTGCCAACGGAGTTCAAGATGACACGACGGTCGCACGTCCTTGCCGCTTGCCTCGTCCTGACAGCCTTCACGGCGCTGAGCGGTTGCCAAGACAAACAGACTGCCGAGGCCGCGCGGCCGCCGGTCAATGTCGACGTGATCGACATCGCGTTGCGCGACGTGCCGGTGCTGTTCGACTACGTCGGCCAGACCGAAAGTTCGCAGCAGGTAGAGATTCGCGCGCGGGTGAACGGCTTTCTCGACAAGCGCGTGTATCAGGAAGGCGCCCTGGTCCATCAAGGCGACGTGATGTTCCAGATGGATCGCAAGCCGTTCGAGGCGGCGCTCGACGCCGCGCGCGCGGAGTTCGCCCAGCAGAAGGCGCGCCTCGACACCGCGCAGGCGAACCTCAACCGGGTACGGCCGCTCGTGGCGAAGAATGCGTTGAGCCAGAAAGACCTGGACGATTCCATCGGCCAGCAGCAAGCCGCCGCCGCCGCGCTCGAACAGGCGCGAGCGAACGTCACCAGCGCGAACCTGAATCTCGGCTACACGACCATCACGGCGCCCGTCACC
>DASVNP010000235.1:0-1597 GCA_036383775.1 Paraburkholderia sp.
CCGGGCCGGTTGTCGGCGGCGCCCGTCGCCGCGAGTCTCATGATCCTCGCGCTATTGATGCACGGTGTGCATGTGCCGACGCAACGCTGGGTCACGCATATCGCACTGAAGGTGTCCGGTCACGACCGGCCGTTTATCCGCGCCAAGTGGCGGGCGGTGCGCGACGTACGTCCCGCCACGGCGCCGCTGTCGCAGACGCTCAACACGCTGACGCCACCGAACTCGCCAGACGTCTGAAGCACGTTCAATCGATTTCCTGTTCCGCAACTGAAGCCCACGCCTGCCGATGCGCAGCTCGCGGGCCGCTTTATGCGTGCAACTGAATAATCGTCATGGGTACCGCTATAACCTTTCATATATTACGATAGCGTTTTAACCCGCCGCTCCGGCCTCCGCCGGACATCCAGCCTTCATGACACTGTCCCGCCGCCTTGTGAAACATGCGCTGTTCATCGCCCGCGCCATCTCCGTTGCCGTCAGCGCCAACGCACGTGCCGACGAACTGGTGGTTTCCGCCGCCGCCAGTCTCACCAACGCGTTCAAAGCAGTGAGCGAGGTCTTCGAACAGCAGCATCCGGGCACCAAGGTGCTGTTGAACTTCGGCGCGTCCGACGTGCTGATGCAGCAAATCGTCAAGGGTGCGCCCGCCGACGTGTTCGCCTCGGCGGATCAGAAAGCAATGGACAAGGCCGCAGCGGAAAAAGTGATCGTTCCGGCTACGCGCAAGGACTTTGCCGCCAATTCGCTGGTGCTGATCGTACCGACCGACAGCCATTTCGCGCCGGCCTCGCTGAACGAGCTGACGTCGGCGAATGTGAAGCGCGTGGCTTATGGCGATCCGGCTTCGGTGCCGGTCGGCCGCTATACGCAGGGCGCGCTACAAGCCGCAGGCGTGTGGGACGCAGTCAGCGCGAAAGCCGTGCTGGCATCGAACGTACGCCAGAGCCTGGACTATGTGTCGCGCGGTGAAGTTGACGCCGGCTTCGTGTTCAGCACCGATGCCGCTGTCATGCCGGACAAGGTCAAGGTCGCGATGAATGTGCCGACGCAAACACCGATCACCTATCCGATCGCGCAGGTCGAAGGCAGCCGTCACGCGGCCGACGCACAAGCTTTCATGAACTTTGTGCTCTCGCCGGCCGGCCAGGCCGTGCTCGCGAAATACGGCTTCAAGCCCGCGCACTAACCTGGGTACCGCACGCACATGCAACAGGCCTGGATTCCGCTCCTGCTGTCACTGAAAGTGGCGGGCTGGGCCACCGCGCTCAATCTGGTGTTCGGCGTCGCGGCCGGTTTCGGTTTGTCTTTGTCGCGCTGGCGCTCGGGCGCGCGCGATGTGATCGATTCGCTGCTCATGCTGCCCCTTGTTTTGCCGCCCACCGTGCTCGGCTACTACCTGCTGGTCCTGCTCGGCCGGCGCGGCGTGATCGGCGGGTGGCTCGACAAGCTCGATATCCAGTTGGTGTTCACCTGGCAGGGCGCGGTGATCGCGTCGACGGTGGTGGCGTTTCCGCTCGTGCTGAAGTCGGCGCGCGCCGCCTTCGAAGCTGTCGATCCGCAGCTCGAGCGGGCCGCGCGCACGCTCGGTGTCAGCGAA
>DASVNP010000236.1:0-24145 GCA_036383775.1 Paraburkholderia sp.
GCCCGCACGTACCCCTGTCAACGCTTCGCAGTATGTCTCGCGACATACTGCGCATGACTCGGGGACAACGTGGTTTGCTAGACCTTCGTTGTTAGAGACTTCCACTCTTTACTCCTTGCCGGTCTCCCGGCGCACTGACAAATTTATTGCGGTCTACGCTTCTGCACTTGCACTAAATCCCGCTGCGAGTATTACAGGTGTATTCACGCCCATCAAAAAGGGAAGAGCATCGCCGTGAAAACCCGTATTGCACCCATTGTCGCGAAGCATTCTCCGACCATCTACACCTGCGTCGCTTTGATCCCTTCTGGCAGCGGCACGATGCGCCTGCATCGCTCTTCGACGCTTGTCTAGAGAATTCTCAACGGCCCTCACACGACGCTTACCGCGAAGCATCAACTTCACCCTTTTTCTGGATGCCGAGAATTCGAAGGTTCTGCTGCATTTCCGCAAGACGCTCGTGCCCCATGCGCTAAATAATCGGCAAACAAAAGGGTACTCAACGAGTCAACGCTTCTCAGCCCTACAAGACAACACAATCAGCGAGACATTGAAACCCGACGCCGGACAAAGCAAATTGCGCGGGACAGAGGCAGAGGGTTTATTGCGAAACCTGCTGAGAAGCTCGCTCTCGAGTGGTGACGTTCTGCTCGCGCATCCGGCGTGCGTCGTCGGGAACTGGCGAACAGTTTCATTAGGATCTGCATCTTCTCCAGGTGAAAGCAACGTCCACGACGCAGAGCAAATCTTTCGCGAGTTTGGGCGCCCCATGCTCGCCCAGGCCGCAAAGGGTTGACGTGAGCAACATTACACCCGGCACCGTGCAAATGTCGACGCTCACCGTGTCGCGTCGGATGCAGTCGACAAAGCAAGTGGGTCTTTCTTGAGCAATCGAGCAGTTCCCCTAGTTGGAACTCGTGCCACGACAGAAATCATCACATAACTATGCGCGCCTTGAGCGCGCAAGGAGACAGGAGCATGCGAACAAGTTCGAATCCCATGGAGTCAACGTGTGATGTTCAGCACGTTGAGACACGTGCCATCAGCGTCGGGGCGTGGATGGTTCTGGCATCGGCATTCGTCGGATGGATGTTCGATGCAATGGATCTGCAGCTCTTCACAATGATCATGCTTCCAGCCCTGCGCGACCTCCTTGGTCCCGCCGGAAGTAACCCAGCGCAGATAGGCGGCCTGATCATAGGTGCGAAGCTGCTGAGCTGGGGCGTCGGCGGAATCATTTTCGGCGTCCTTGCCGATCGTGTGGGCCGTGCACGTGTCATGCTTGCAACGATGGTCATTTATTCGATATTCACCGCAGCCAGTGCGCTCGCACAGAATTGGCATCAACTGCTGGTATTGCAGATGATTTCGGGGCTCGGCATCGGCGGAGAGTGGGCGGCTGGGGCAGCTCTCGTCGTCGAGACATGGCCTGAAAAGCATCGTGCCAAGGCCGTTCAGGTGATGCAGGCTGCCGGGGTTGTTGGGCTTATCCTCGCTTCTGCTTTTACGATCGTCCTGTCGGGTCTGGGTTGGCGCTGGATACTGGCGATGGGCGCGGCTCCAGCGGTCGTAAGTCTCGGTTTGCGCTTCGTTACGCCCGAGTCGGCTCGGTGGCAGCGTTCCCATGAAGCTGCCCTCCTCCACCGAGGACCCAAGATGGGTTCACTCTCGGAAATCTTCGGAATGCCGCTGAGGCGTCGAACCCTGGTCGGATCACTGATTGCAGCGGCGATGATGATTGGCAGTTGGGGAGGGGCAGTCCTGTTTCCGGTTCTCTTACAGGTCATGTCTCCTGGCCTCAGCGCCGTTGAACTGACCCACCAGACGGGCGTTACTTTCATGGCGATGAATGCAGGCGCCGTGCTCGGTTTCGCCTCGACGTTAGTCGTGGTATGGCTATGGCCCCGCATATCTAGGCGCGCAGTGTATGTCAGCTATTGCGCAGGCGCATGGATCGCAACGATCTTTCTGTATACCGCGGGAACTACCATCCCCATGTTTCGCGTCGCGATATTCCTATTCGGCTACTTCGCTATCGGTGGGTTCGGCATCGTCGCCCTGTATTTGACTGAGCTCTTTCCCGTGCACTTGCGCGCGACCGGCCAAGGGTTCTCATGGAACGTAGGACGGCTCTTCACTGCCATTGGCCCGCTAACGATTTCAGCTGCGTCTGCCACATTTGGGCTCA
Organism: Paraburkholderia sp.; assembly: GCA_036383775.1. Taxonomy (GTDB): domain Bacteria; phylum Pseudomonadota; class Gammaproteobacteria; order Burkholderiales; family Burkholderiaceae; genus Paraburkholderia. Next base: position 2,189 of record DASVNP010000236.1, read on the forward strand.
ATGCCGTTGGGATCGCGATTGCGACCGCATTCGGCATGGGCCTTTTGGCTGTCGCTTTTGGACCGGAGACGGGCCGCTAGAGGTAGCACTGAATCGGCGTAGGTTATACGCCCTTTCCGATCATCCAGCGGCGAGTTGTTGACGCGTCACGATCAATTTCGCAGAGCATCGCTGCATGGTTAGAAAACAATATAAATAAAAATCTCAAGCACATGAGGAGACGAAATGAAAGCAAAGATAACCTTCGCAGCGACGATTGCCGTGCTTACTAGCGGGGCGCATGCCGAATCGTCAGTGATGCTGTACGGCGTCATCGATTCTGGATTTCTGTATCAAACCACCTCGGCGTCTTCGTTCGCAGCGAAGGCACCCAATACAGGTTCCATCGTCCAGCTTAAGGATGGCGGCATCTACCAAAGCATTTGGGGCCTCAAGGGAAGTGAAGAAATCGGGAACGGCTATAGAGTGAACTTCAAGCTGCAGGGCGCGTTCAACAGCGGCAACGGAAAATCTGGTTTGGGCGATACGGCAGGCGAAACCGCAATTTTCAACCAGCAGTCAACTGTGGGAATATCGGGCCCGTTTGGAACATTTGACGCTGGCAGGCAATTCACGCCCATGATCTATGCGATGGCGGAGACCGATGTTCGCTCCGCCCAATACTTCGGCAGCATCCTCACCGCGTGGCTCGGAATGAATCAGGCAGCAGGGTGGCAAGGCGTGAGTACGAACGGCCCGCTCGGCGCACTATGGGACAGCAATGCGCTCGTATATCAATCGCCGAAGATCTATGGGGTCTCGCTCGCGCTCGAGTACGCACCAGGTGGAATCCCGGGACAAATCCAAGGGCGCACGCGCGAGTCGGCCGTTTTGAAGTATGCGAACTACGGCCTCAATCTGTCCGCCATCTACTACAACGGGCACGACACGAATCCCTCCCCCACAACTGTCCCGGCCGGAGTGAGCAACAACCGCTTTTACTACCTTGGCGCGATGTACACATTTCGCAGTCTTTCTGTGGCCGGTTCGTACGGCGCTGGAAGGAACCCGGCCAACCCCGGTCGTGTGGATTATGAACTCGTCTCCATCAGTGTGGGATACAGAGTCTTCCCGACCTTGAAGTTAACTTCCGGGTATTACCACCTGAAGGACAGGAACGATGGAGCTAACCGCTCAACTGAGCTTGCGATGGGTGCCGAATACAGCTTGTCCAAAGCCACCTTAGGCTATGTTCAGGTCGGTTATGTACGCAACAAGGGAACGATGAACCAGACGATTACCTACGGCGCGCCAGTCGCTCCAGGCGTCTCGACTACCGCGGCAATGATCGGCGTGCGCCACAACTTCTAATTCGAGACTACCAGCAATTGGAGAATTCAATGAATGCTGCTTATGTACTTAAACTGGTGGTCGGTGCACTAGCCGTTATTGCAAGCGTAAACGGGTGGTCTCAAACCAGCGAGCCTGGCAATCCCAGCAGATCAACCGGAATTGGACCAAACACGGTGCGAGGAACGGCTTCAGCGGCTAATCGCGCTCTACGCAAGCAGCTATACGCCGCCTTGGCAAAGCGCAGCGAGATTGACGCCGGGAGCATCAGCATTACCGCAAAAGATGGCATCGTTACAGTGAACGGCACGGTGCCCGATGCCGAGCAGTTGGACGAGGTGACGTCGATCGTGAAAAGCGTGCAGGGTGTCGTGTCAGTGGTCAACAGGCTAACCATCCAGAGACCATTGAGCCAATAACCGTCCGCCAGCCCCGAAGAAGAACGCGAGCCATTTTTCGATCACTTCATTGTCCGCAATCAGCGGATCGCAAACGCGGAAGGACTGCATGCCGTCGCACAGGCTCAGCAAGCCTAGCGCAAGGACCTCTGCCTGCAGAGGCGGCGCTATACCAACGCGCTCAAAAAAAACGAGAATATGTGCGCCGACGTAGCTGAGCCTTTCGCGGCGAAAATCGTTAATACATTGCCGAAGCACCGCGTCGCGTCGCGCGAGCAACCGCGCTTCCACCCAGAGCGGAAAACACTCGCGATCACGAAGAAACCCGCTGTAGTATGCAATGGCGCTCGCCGTCATCTCCTCGCGCGTACCGGCTTTCTCCATGATCGCCTGAAGTCCGGCGCGCGCGCGCTCGTGGTCACGTCGCAGCACCTCGAGCAGCAGTTCGGACTTGCCGCGAAAGTTCGAGTAGAACGCGCCGCGCGTATAGCCGGCCGCATCGGCGATGTCCTCCACGCTCGTACAGGAAAATCCCTTTTTGATGAACATCTTGTGCGCAGCGCGAAGCAGTCGCTCCTGAGTCTGATGTCGGCGTTGCTCATGTGTGAGGTGCTTTCGTTTCATGGCGGTAAGATCAGGTCCGATGCTCCACTCGGCGACCAGACGCGCGGCGCGTACCAGCGCATCCTTGCAATTCAGCCTTGTTCGTACCAACGTCAACGGCGACGGTGCAGCCCTGCTGTCCCCATCGCCGTTTCTGGATTGGTACGGCCTGCCTTTCTCAAGTGGCAGCCAAGGCACTATAGAACTACGCTCTCCGCTTGATCGGGCCCAGGCTCAGATGAGAGCATATCGGTCGGGTCGGGCTGCGACTGGTGACGTGCCGCGAGCGTGAGGTAGACTGCCGGCAAAACGAATAGCGTGAAGACGGTGCCAATCGACAAACCGCTTGCAATCACCAGACCCATGTTGAACCGCGATGCCGCGCCTGCTCCTGACGACATGATGAGCGGCACTACCCCGAGGACCATCGCAGCGGTAGTCATCAGGATCGGCCTGAGTCGAATTCCCGCAGCATGAATAACGGCCTCAAGCTTCGACATGCCATCATTCTGCGCGGCATTCGCCACTTCGACGATAAGAATCCCGTGCTTGCTGATGAGCCCCATTAACGTCACGAGGCCGACCTCGGTGTAAATGTTCAGGGACGCCCCCCCAAGACCAAGGCTGATGAAAACGAGCGCTCCGGCGACAGACATGGGAATCGACACGAGAATGACCAGCGGATCGCGAAAGCTTTCGAACAAGGCAGCAAGACTGAGGTAAACGATGACGAGCGCGAGAACGAAGGTGCCGACGAAGCCACTCGATTCCTGTACAAGTTGACGCAAGGGCCCGGCGTAGTCGATCGAGACATCAGGCGGCAAAGTGCGTGCAGCCAGGGCCTGTAGCGATTTAAGCGCGGCGTCCTGCGAGACACCGAGCGCAGGCACCCCGGAAATCGTCGCAGAATTAACCTGCTGAAAATGGTTGATCGTTTCAGGCACGGTCTCGGTCCTTACTCGACCTATCGACGACAACGGGACCGGCACGTTATTTACCGTCGCGATCTCGAAATTCATGATCTGGTCCAGCGTCAATCGCGAGCGCTGCTGCACCTGTGCAATGACCTTGTACGATCGCGAATCGAGACTGAAGTAGTTCGTATACCCGCCACCAAGCAAACCGCCCAAGGCTGTGCCCACTTGCGACATCGTCAGACCAATCTGTGAGGCCTTATCGCGGTCAATATCGAACACTTTTTGCGGCTGGTCGATCTTCAGGTCGCTATCGATGAAAAGAAACATCCCGCTGGCGGTCGCCTCGTTGAGGAACTTCTGAGCCTCAACGTTCAGCTTGTCGAGTGGCTGCGTAGATTTCAACACGAACTGGATCGGCAAACCCTGCGAACCAGGCAATGCCGGTAGCTGGAACGCAACGATCTTTTGCCCCGCCACCTTGTTGAACTGGTGCTGCAGGTCGCGTTGTATCTCAGTCGCGTTTCGATGGCGCTGCTCCCACGGTTTGAGTGTCACCCCGCCGATGGGCTGCGACTGGCTGTCGACCTGGAATGTCTGAGCTCCCTCGGGAACGCTTTCCATGATGTTGGCAACCTGCCGGCCATAAGCCTGCTTTTGCTGCAGTGTTGCGTTAGGGGCAGACGTGGGTTGCAGCACGACCACGCCCTGATCCTCCTCCGGCGCAAGTTCACTCTGGGCGCTGGTATAGAGGAAATAGATGCTGGCAATGACGATGCCCGTGAAAAGCAGCGTAACCGGAACCGTTTTCAAGCTGCCGCGCAGCATTCGCTCGTAGCCGCGTTGAACGGTATTGAACACGCGGTCGATGGCTTCAACTATCCCTGTCACCCAGCGGCCGCCCCGCTCGAGCGGCTGCAGGATTTGCCCGCACATCATTGGCGATAAGGTCAAGGAGACAACTGCGGACATCGTCACGGCACCGACGAGCGTGAACGCGAACTCTGTAAACAATGCACCGGTCAATCCGCCCTGAAAGCCGATCGGCACATAAACTGCGATCAGAACAATTGTCATGGCGATAATCGGACTCGCCAGATCGCGTGCTGCCTTGATCGCGGCGTCGCGCGGTCGCATGCCCTCTTCCAGATGACGGCTGACGCTTTCGACAACGATGATGGCGTCGTCGACCACCAGGCCGATGGCCAGCACGAGCGCAAGCAAGGTAAGAAGATTAATAGAAAATCCGAACGCAAGCATCATGCCGAAAGTGCCGACGAGCGACAACGGAATGGCGACGACCGGAATCAGCACCGAACGCGGCGACCCGAGGAACGCGAACACCACAAGTGTAACGATCAGCACCGTTTCGACCAGTGATGCCTCCACCTCGTGAATGGAGCTGTTCACAAAGACGGTCGAATCATAGATGACAGCGCTGTGCAGTCCGGCGGGCAGCGCTCTCTGGATGTCGGGCAACACGGCCTTCACGCCCTTGATCACATCGAGCAGACTCGCCGACGGCGCCATCTGGATACCAAGATAAACGCCCCTCTTGCCGTTGAAAGACACACCGGATTCATAGTCTTCGGAGCCGAGCGTTACGTTCGCTACATCCTTAAGCCGAACGATGCCGCCTTTGACCTGTTTCACAACAAGATCCCTGAACTGCTGCGCCGAATGCAGGTCGGTCGACGCCGTCAGGTTGAACTGCACCATCTGTCCTTTTGTGGTCCCTAAGCCCGCAATCACGTTATTGGAAGCGAGCGCACTTGTGACATCTGTCGCCGTCAGGCCGTAAGCCGCGAGCTTCTGCGGGTCGAGCCACGCCCGCAGCGCGAAGTACTGCGGGCCCAGCAGTTCCGCCGTCTGCACACCTTTAACCGCCTGCAGGCGAGGCTGCACATTCCGGACAAGATAGTCAGTGATCTGGTTCGGTGTAAGCTCATCGCTTGAAAAACCGATGATCAACGCATCGAGCGACTGCCCGATAGCCACCGTAATGATGGGCTGCTGCACACCGCTCGGCAACTGGTTGAGTACCGAGTTGATCTTGGCGTTGATCTCGGTAACCGCTTTGTCGGCATCGAAATTCAACAACAGGTTCGCCGTAATCGTGCTGGTGCCGGAGATGCTCTTCGAGGTTAGGTAATCGATGCCGTTCGCCTGCGCGATCGCATTTTCAAGGGGAGTTGTGACAAAGCCAGCCACGGTTTGAGGGTCCGCGCCGTAATACGTCGTCGTCACTGTCACCACAGCATTCTCGGTTTTGGGATATTCGAGAATGGGCAGCGAGGTGAAAGCCTTATAGCCGATAACGAGGATCATCAGGCTTACGACGCATGCCAGCACGGGCCGCCGGATAAAAATGTCGGTAAATTTCATCGAACGTCCTGTTTAGTGATCTTGCGGGACAGGTGCCGCGTCATCCGGTAGCTTCACGCTGTTATCGACTTGCACAAGTGCGTCGTTATGGAGCTTGAGTTGCCCCGCCGTAACGACCTCATCTCCCGGCTGTAGTCCCTTCAGGATGCTGACCTGATCGCCGCGCGTTTCGCCAGTCGTCACGAACTGCTGGCGAACACGTGCCTGCCGCTGGCCTTGTGCGTCCTTGCCACTCTGAATCACGTAAACGAGGCTACCGTACGGGTTGTACGCCACTGCCGTTTGAGGAATTGTCACGAGCGGTCGCGGCACGCCACTTGCCACGTTTGCGGTGGCGAACATGCCCGGCAGCAGCGCGCCGTCACGATTTTCAAACGAGGCGCGTATCTGCAGCATGCGGCTCGACGTTTCGACTTTCGAATTCATCGATGTCACCTTGCCGATGAAAGTCTTGTTCGGATACGCATCAACCGCCAGCGATACTGCCTGCCCGACTGCGATCTGGCCGACCGCCTGCTGCGGCAGATAGAAATCGAGGAACATGGGGTCGAGCGCCTGCAAGGTGACGACCGTTGTGCCAGCCGGCAGGTACTGGCCCACATCGACCTGTCGCACGCCAAGGCGTCCTGCGAAGGGTGCAACAAGTGTCTTCTCGCGCATCAGCGCCTGTTGAGCGGTGACTTGAGCACGCGCGACCTTCAGGTTGCTGGCATCGGTATCGACGGTTGACTGTGCCACGCCTTGCACCGCGAGCTGCTGCAGGTCGCGCTTATACGTTATCTCGCTCAGGTCGGCGTTGGACTTCAACTGCTCGAGCTTCGCAAGATCGTCGTTGGGGCGCAGGCGCAACAATACCGTTCCCGCCGCCACATCGCGGCCGGAGTCGAAGTGGATTTCATCGATGACTCCCCCCGTCTCCACAGACAAATCCGCGCCCTTCGATGCACGCAACGATCCTACCGCGGCGAGCGTAGGCTGCCACGGCTGCACGATTGCGGACGTCGTTGACACGGTCGCCTGCTGCGACTGGATACCTGCGGTTACCTTTTTCAGCAGGTTGCCCTTGAAGACGTGAAAGCCGATCAGCGCGGCGGCGAGCAGACCGACGACGAGCAGCATCACAAAGAGGCGCAGAAAGGTTCTGGGGGGCCGTTGGCGTCCCGAAGCGGGATCGGTGGTGACGGCACGCGAGGAAAGGCTGGTCATGGGTTAGACACTCCGCAACATTGCACAACTTTTGGATCGACATCGCTTCGATGCCACCAACCACCGCCCAGCGCCTGGAACAGCGCAACGGTGTCCGTGTATCGAATAGCCTGAGAGGAAATCAGTTTCAGCCGTGCGCTCGTGTCGGCCTCTTCTGCTGAAAGCACGTTGAGATATGTACCGCCGCCTGCGCTGTATTGCCCTTGCGCCACTTTCAGGCTCGCGGCCGCCGTCTTCTGCGTGGCGAGATTGGCAGCAAGCGTTTCGGCATCGCGATTGAGTGCGACAAGCGCATTGGCTACATCCTGGAACGCCGAGTTGACCGTGCTGCTGTATTGTGCGGCGGCGACATCGACGGCAGCTTCGGCAGCCCGCTTTCGTGCTTTCAAGGTACCGCCCGCGAAGACGGGTTGCGCAATGCTTCCCGCAATACTCCACACGACGCCTGCGGGATTGAACAGGTTCGACAGGCTGCTACCATCACGCCCATAACTCCCGGTCAACGATATCTGCGGCAGCATGTTGGCGAGCGCGACGCCCACGTTCGCGGTCGCCGAATGCAGCAAGGCAGCATAGGCCTGAACATCGGGTCTTTGCGCGACAAGACTGGATGGCAAGGAGACGGGAAGCTCATCCGGCAACGTCAGGCTCGCGAGATCGAGAGATGGTCCTTTATATTCGCTCGGCAGTCCGCCCAGGTAGACTGCCAGCTGGTTGCGTTGTTGTTCAAGCTGCTTGTGCAAACCCGGCAACGTGGCTATCTGTTCATCGAGCAGCGATTGCTGCTGCAGTACGTCCACCTGGCTTACGCCGCCTAACGCGAAGCGACGGCGCGTCACAGCGAGGGCAGCGGTGTAGGCGCGGACTATGTCTTGCGTGGTGTCTATCTGAGCCTGCAGCGAAGCCTCATTGATCGCCGCGTTGACGACGTTGGCGACCAGCGTCACCTCGGTTGCCTCGAGTTCGAAGCGCTGGTACTCGGCTTGAGCGTTGAGCTGCTCGACTTGTCGGCGAACACCGCCAAACGCATCAAGGGTATATGACACGCTGAGTGACCCGCTGACCACGTTATAAGCCGATGGCACAGGACTTATAAGTGCGTTTCGCTCCCTTTCGCCCGACGCGCTCGCGCTGATTTGCGGAAAGAAGCTCCCCTGCTCTGCACGAGTGTTCTCGCGCGCTTGGCGCAGGCTCGCCTGCGCGGAGGCAAGCGTTGGATTCTCCTTGAGCGCGCGATCGACGAGCTCGTTGATCTGGGCGGACTGGAACAATGCCCACCAGTCCCCCTGGATGTCACGGCCGGTGACAAAAGATTGTGATGCCCCCCCTAGCGTGTCGGCGGGTAGCGTTCTAGCCGGTACAGGTTTGTCGGTGAAGCCTGGCGTGTCGGGCGCGGCCGGCGTGGCGAAATTCGGGCCGACTGCGCAACCCGCGAGCAGTAGCGACCATAGCGTGCAAGAAGCAAGCGCGGCCGGCGCAGTGGCTCTGAATGTCCGGAACCTGTGATTGAAATGAAAGGTCTGGTAAAACTTCGACATAGGCGTTAGTTCCTATACTAATCAGTACACTATATCACTTACCATACTCATTAGTACAGTATGTTAAAAAAGGGAAAACCTCGCATGCCAAACCCTCCATTGGTCAACCGCACAGGTCGCCCGAAAGACCCGGCCAAACGTGCCGCGATCCTGGACGCTGCGACCGGTCTGTTCGCCATGCAGCACTACGACACGGTCACGATGGAAGACGTAGCGGCGAAGGCCGGCGTGTCGAAGATGACCGTCTATAGTCATTTCTCGGACAAGGACGCGCTGTTTGAGAACGTCGTGAGCGGCGTGTCCGATCAGATCATGAAGGGGCTCTCAAGGGCTGACTGCGATCAGTTGCCGTTGCGTGAAAGGCTGAGCCGTATTGGCGTGGCATTTCTGACTGTCGTCATTGACATCAACGTTGCGGGATTGGTGCACCTGCTGCCCGCTGCATCGCGGGGAAATCGGGCGCTTGTCACGCGCTTCTTCAACGCCGGCCCCGCGAGAACGACAGCGGCGCTGTCGGAGATAATCAGTTCCGCAGCGGCGCGAAAGGAGTTGATAGTCGATTCGCCAACGCTGGCGGCGGAAGATCTGATGAGCTTATGGGAAGGCGGATTGCCGGCGCGCATCGTGTTCGGGCTGGTGGAGCCCTCGACGCCAGAGGAAATAGAGCGACGTGCCCGGCGGGGCACGGATGTTTTTATGCGTGCGTACGCAAACCCACGTAAGTGAAGTCATTCTTGGCTGGCGCGAGCATCCTCCGCCAGCCGACTGCCCCCATCAACGTCTGCAACCCGTGCCGAACTAATGCCGCAAACATTTCGCGCGAGTGGGCCGCCGCGAACAGCCGCTTTTTCACCAAGATTCGAGAACAGGCAAGACTCGGCGCATTTCCGCGTCGTTGACCATGCTTGCCCGTTCAACGAAATATAGCTAAGGAATCCTTACCTATTCGCATCAGATAAAATCTCACGCAAACCTTGGTCGTACGCGCCAGACATGAGAACGAACATCACCGTAGCGGGAGCGGACGAACGGTTCTCCCACGTATGATTGGTCCCGCATTGCACCAGTACGTCCCCTGACCGAAGCAAAACCTCTGAATCGTCAAGTAGTAGGGTGAGCTCGCCCGAAAGAACAACGACGTAGTCAATTGTTTCCGTGCGATGCATCGCAGCGTTTCGGCCAGATGCATTGCCGGTACGACCTCCGGCGTTGCCCAGAGATTTGAACGCTTCTGAAGCGGTAGCCGAGTCCAGATTGCCAGCTCCTTCGCGATGGGGTGGAACCTGGCTCACACGAATCACTGTGCCGCGCGGAGTCGGCAGTTGTCGCCGAGGACCAGCCGTAGTCTCGGCCGTCTGCGCCAAAATAGGCGCAGGCGTCTCGAAGGTCCGGAATATATCGCATGAGACATATCCCGGTAGCAAGGGCGTCGAGAACACAAACGGAGAAGGTCCGTCCGACAGGACGATTGACTTACCGCTCGTGTCATGCCCGGTCACAACACGTCGAACATTGAAACCTTCCTCGCCCCTTCCCTCCGGTCGAGCAGTTTGTATAGGGCTGTCGGACGGATGACGGTGCGGCGCCAGTACAGTTGTCGAAGCGGCCGCATCGTTGGGCAATACCTCACGGGATGAGGCCCCTGGACCGGTCTGGGAACGGTGTTGGTCTGTCATGTCTTCTCCTCTGAAATTAAATGGCTGAATTGAGGCGGACGAATACGTTAAAAGGATGAGCTTCTGGGCGAGGCGCTTACCCAAGCTGTTTGGGCTTTTCCCAAGGTATTGGAACGACAGCGGAGGGGTCCGTGTAGACGTCGATTAATGCCGGCCTCCCGGCGGCCAATGCATCCTTGAAAGCGCTGCGGAAGTCGGAAGCCCGTTCGACGCGGTACGCTTTCACCCCAAGCGTCTCAGCTACGGCCGCGAAATTCACACGGCCGAATTTCCAGTTCTTCTCCAACGTGGCATCCTCGTCCCAAAGGATTCTTTCCTGATTGAAACCGTGGTTGTTGTTGACCACCGTCACCGTATTAATGCCGTAACGCACGGCGGTCTCCATTTCGGCGAGGTGGTAGTAAAAGGCGCCGTCGCCAGTGAAGCAGACGACAGGTCGCATTGGATTCGCGCATTTGGCGCCGAGCGACGCCGGGAACGACCATCCGAGTGAGCCGGCCGCGCGAATCAGCGCCTGGCCAGACCGATTCAGATAGAGATTTCGAGCCGCCCAACCTGCCGCGTGGCCGGTGTCGACTGCCACGAGCGCGCCTTCAGGAAGCGATTCGGATAACATGCTGCAAAGACGTTCTGGCCGAATCGGCGACGTGTCCGAATTCTCGTATTGAGCGGCCAGCTTGCCCCACTCCTCGCGCAACTCGGCAATGCGGTCAATCCATCCCGGGCTGCCAACAGGCCCCGCGAGTTCGACGCCGAGCTGTTCCAGCACGGCGGCGGGATCGCCGCTCAGACCCACGATCAACGGATAATTGCGGCCCAGCTCTCTCGGGTCGATGTCGATCTGTACCGCCGGCACGCCCGGCGTAGGAACTGACCATCCGCGGGTCGTCATGCTGCCTGTGCTCGAGCCAACGAACAGCACGAAGTCCGCCTCAGACACAGCGATATTTGCTGTATCGCGCGAGTAGTCTCCGACCACACCAGCGCACAGGGTGTCGCTTTCAGGTATCGCGGCCTTCGCGTCAAGCGACGTTGCCACGGGTATTCTTGCGAGCCGCGCGAACTTGAGAAGCGCTGCCTGTGCGCGCGAAACACGTATGCCCGAACCGGCCACGATGATGGGTCGCTCAGCCTTGCGAACCGCAGTAGCGGCTGTTCGGATATCGTCAGGAGATGCGGCGGGACGAACCGGCGGACACATACCGTAGCGTGGCTCCGGCGGCATCACATACTCAATCTCCTCCATCAGCACCGCACCCCAGAAACCCGAGAGTTCCAGATGCACCGGCCCGGGCGACCCGGTGGTCGCCACTCGCAACGCCTGCTGGAGAAGGTCCGGCAGCCGCTGTGCTTTTTCGACCCGAGCGCTGAACTTCGTTAGACCAGCGTAAATCGGTCGTTGGTCGATCTCCTGGTAAAAGTTGCGTTCGCGAGTGTCGGGTGTACCGCCGCCGGTCAATGCGAGTACGGGCGATTTCGCCATCAGGGCGTCGACCAGTCCAGAGGCGAGATTCGTAGCGCCAATAGCTTGAGACGCGCAAACGCCAACGCGTCCCGACTCGCGAGCGTATCCGTCGGCCATATAAGCCGCGGCCTTCTCAGAGTGTGCAACGACCGACTTTACACCGATAGCCGTCATCTCCTTGATCCCGGGCGGGATGATCATCGGCACGTTGAAGAAGTGGTCGACGCCGTATGCCGAAAACGTCTCGGCAAGAACGCGATTTCCTGTTTTCTTTGTCATCAAGATTCCTTCTGGTTGAGGGGTGGATGGGTGGTCTACGCCCGAAGCCGCCATTCGCATCTCCGCCGCTACGCAGATCATGAGATGGCATTCGCAAGAGCAAACGAGTACTTCGAGTCTTACCGACGCGAGGGCGCGCATGCATGCCTATAACTCCACCCGCAGCACTTTTGCCTGTCTGATTCCATCCGGCATTGGCGCTTTAATGCCTCCATCAGTCGTTACATAAGCGACTCTTCCGTAATCCTTTGTGTCGCGCCCCCATGCCACTGCCGATGGACCCACCATCAACTCCAGAATGGGGACGCCGACTACGCTCTGTCTTGGCCCTTCGTTCTCGCTGGGTGTCAGCGACAGACAATCAATTGTGTTCTCGCGGTGGGTCGTGATGTACGCAAGTCCGCGGTCTTCGTCAATGCAGAAGTCATCACCCATCATGCCGCTCCCGACCAGTTCGGGCAGGCCTTCCGGATTCAGACTGCCCGGATCGACACGGACTCGCATGAAGAGCTTCTTGGCGGTCGAGGTGTAGTACAGGTAGTTGCTCTTTGACGCGTAACGTATGCCATTCACCCCTGGTTGGTCAGGCATGGGGCCATTCGGGTCGTGCGCCATGCTTTCATGCTGAAGCCATTCGTGCACGGTCGCCGTCTTTCCGTCGGTACTCAGGTCAACGCGCCAGATCAGGCCCGCGAAGCAATCAGCGAGAAGAATGACCTTCGGTGCGATGAGGCAGCTCCCATTGAGCATTCCCACAGGCCGCGAAAAGTCGACGACGACCTCCGGTTCTATCGACTGACCAGGTGACCAGCTACGTAGATCGAAGCGCAGCAGACAGCCACGCGATACAACGCCCGTCGATACATAAAATACGTCGGGCTCCGCTTCGACGATGCCCATGCCCATGAGCTCGAAGGTGTAAACAAGAACCGGCTCGACGGGTTTCCCGCGAAACGGCGGTATGTACCAGAGCTGTCGATGGAACAGCACAGTCACGAGCAACGACCCGTCCTTGCGGACAGCAATGTTTTCCAGAAAATAGTTCGGGGGAAAAGAAGCAACTTCAGTGATCGTGTGGCAGCTTGACGACATCATTCGCTACGGTCCATCGATAGTTTGTCAAGGGAAAGCGCGATGGGGACTTATTGATCGTCCAGACCCACCGCATTGGCAGGGACATCGTACGCGCGCAATGTCAGGGACACGGTCGTGAAGTACCCAATGAATGCGATCAGATCTGTAAGTCCGGGATGACCCAGCGCATCGACCGCCCTTTGATAAAGCCCTACGGGGATCAACCGAGGCTCAAGCAGAGCCGAGGTGATTTCGTAGATGATCTGCTGCCGGGCAGCTTCAAACGAAGTCGGCAACCCAGCGATCAACGCCTGCACTTTTTCAGCGGGCAGACCACCCAACAGCTCCGCCATCCACTCATGTTCATAACTGGGATAGCTCGCCATCCACTTTCCAGCGGTGAGGTTGACCGCAATTTCAATCTCCGCCTTCGACAGGGTTGACCGGTCCTGATAATGAAGACCCATATGCAGCATGACCTCAGTCAGCTTCCGGTTTCGCAACCAGATCTTGTAGGGGCCAGGCACCATGCCGCGGGACTCTGTGACAAGGTCGTAAGCCTTTCGTTCGTCATCGTCCATCTGGTCGGGCAGATGCTCCTTGAACCTTCCAAACGTTCCGAAGTGCGAGTTCCTCAGTTTTTTCGCAGCCGCAATGAGCTGCTCGACTGCTTCTGGTCTGGTCGTCATTTAAGCGCCTCATGGTCTGTTGTCTCGTGTCTTGTGCGACTGACAAGCGTTGGCGGATGAATCTCGTCCGGGTTTACGGATTATTGAGCGTCCGGGCATCATCATCCTTCGGAAACGGACCACAACCTTCGATTTCCAGGCATCCAGAAAACGGGCAAGGTGCGCTCGAACGTTTGGGATCGCGTCTGGTATTTGCCCCTCTTTCCAAGCGTGTATTGGACGCAGTACGATTTCGCATACACTCTGTGCGAGGCTCGACATCGGTCCGGGAATGCCGGAATTCAGGGCAGGCCCGTGACGCATGGCGGCGCTTTTCATCCCGAGCGCAAACGTGCTGGTTCTCGGTATCAGGGGAAGGTTCACGATCAACACATGCGGCGGTGCAATATGTCGTTTGACAGTCACGGCAGGACTTCTCCCTCTGAACTGACTCGTCTGCTGCCTACTCCTCCCCTATTCTCGGTTGGCGCGGGCAATCTGGGAGGCGCTATCGTTCAGCACTACCAGCATTCGCCTGGATGCGTCACGGTGTCGCCGTTGCGAGATCATCTTCTGGTCGTGAATCTCTCCGGCCATGTGCTGATCGAGGACGGTCTGACATGTGGACGCCAGGAGCGCAGATGGGCGGGGAGCGGGCAGATGAGTCTGACACCCGCGGGCTCGGCGGGTACTCGCGTGTTCAAGGGGCGCCCGGAAGTTCTGGTCGTTCATCTGCCGCCGCAACTGCTCCAACACACCGCAATTGAAATCGGTCTCGAGGACGAACACGCGACGCTCATTCCCCGCCTGGCGGTGGCTGACGAAGTGGTCGAGCGGCTCGGGCGACTACTTCTGGCAACCGCACCCGACCCGGAGCCCGGCGCGGCGTTGATGATGGACGCGTTGATCCGGGCGCTTGTCGTTCATCTGCTGCGCCACCATTCGGTCTTGTCGCGTGAGAAAGCTCTTGCGCCGCCGTCATTGAGCGGCGGAAAACTTCAACGCGTGATCGACTACATGCGGGTACATCTAGACGAGCGCCTGCCTTTATCGATCCTCGCCGACCTGTCGGGGCTCAGTCCGTCGCAATTTGCACGGACATTTCGAACCGCCACGGGCAAGCCACCGCATGGCTACCTGCTCGATTTGCGTATAGAACGCGCCAGAAACTTGCTGGAGAACACCGATCTGCCCGTGATAGAGGTTGGAATGCGATGCGGCTTCGAACAACCCAATCACTTCGCTACGATGTTTAGAAAGATTGTCGGGCTGAGTCCGCGCGCATGGCGCGTCGCGAGGCGCGTGTGAACCGGTTAGAGTCTGCGGCAACGGTGCAGCAGGAGCAGGGGCATCGTGGACACTGGCGCTGACGCTTACGGCAACGCCGACGTTCAATCGTCACACGGCATCAAGTCCGGCAAGGAAGTAACCCAGCGGTCACCGCAGTCCGTCACTCCAGGCTCGCCGTGCTAGACGACGCATCACCTTTGATGTCGTCCGCAAACTTGCGCATCAGCCGCACCAAGTCCTCTATATCCTGCTTTTCCCATGTGGCGAAAATGGACTGCCCTATCCTCGCGCGCGCCTTGTCGATCCTATCGGTCATTGCTTTGCCCTTCCTTGTCACGACAGCCTGGCGAACGCGCCGGTCGGTCGCGCTTTCCTGACGGTCGATGAGTCCCAGGCTTTCCAATTTCGCGACCTGACGACTGACGGTGGTGTAGTCGCGTCCCACGCGGTCTGCAAGCTCGACGACGCCAATGGGGCCGAGCCGCTCCACCAGCACCATCAGCGGAAACAGCGCACGGTCGAGGGAAATCCCCGCCGCCCGAACCATTGCCTCATCGCGCTGAGGGCTGTTCACGACCCCGACGATCTCGAGCAACGCCCCGTGAAGCTCACGAAGCTGAGTGTTGATATGTGTATTTTGCACGTTTTTTGTTGACACAGAATTACCTCGTTTCTAATATGTGCATAATACACATACGAGGATCATAATGACAAAGCAATCTGCGACTGACGTTCTGATTTGCGGTGCGGGTGCGGCTGGCCTCACGCTAGCAATCGATCTGGCGCGAAGGGGCGTTCCATTCCGCCTGATCGAGAAGATGGACAATCCGTTCCGCGGCTCGCGCGGCAAAGGCATTCAGCCAAGGACACAGGAAATTTTCGAGGATATCGGCATTCTCGAGAGAATCGTCTCGGCTGGTGGCCCCTACCCACCACAGCGCCGTTATCTCGACGCTTACAGCTACACCGACTCCGATGCAGTGGAGCATCGCGCTCCGACCCCGGCCGAACCTTACCAGCGGCCGCTGATGGTGCCGCAATTCCTCACAGAAAGCGCGATGCGCGCCCGTCTGGTCGAACAGGGGCATCGTCCCGAATACGGCAGCGAACTGGTGAGCTTCGAGCAGGACGAGGATGGCGTGATCGCGCACTTGGCAGGGAAGACGGGCAAAGAGACGCTGCGGGTTAGGTGGCTCGTCGGCGCCGACGGCGGTCGCAGTCTCGTGCGCCATACACTGGGCATCGGGTTTCCCGGGAAGACCCTTGGCGTTCGCGCCGTCGTAGCCGACGTGGTGCTGAACGGACTCACGCGCGACGTCTGGCACCGGTTCGGCGAGGGCGACATGACGCGGCAGATCTCACTTTGCCCGCTCGCGGGAACCGCCATGTTCCAGATACAGGGGCCGGTCCCGTCAGACGGCGATATCGACGTTTCCACAGAAGGCCTGAACGCGCTGGTGGCGGAACGTACAGGCCGCGAGGATATCCAGATTCAATCCGTGTCATGGTCGTCTGTCTACACCATGAATGCACGGCTGGCCGATCGTTACCGCGTTGACCGCGTGTTCCTCGTGGGGGATGCCGCCCACATTCATCCACCGACTGGCGGTCAGGGCCTCAATACAAGCGCACAGGATGCTTACAACCTTGGCTGGAAGCTGGCTGCGGTCGTAAACGGAGCGCACGACTGGTTGCTCGACAGCTATGAAGAGGAACGCCGGCCGATCGCCGCCGCGATGCTCAATCTGTCGACCAAGCTTCTGAACGCCCAGAAGCGCGGCGAGATGCAGCGCGGGCGCGAGGTGCATCAGCTCGATATCGGCTACCCCGAATCCTCTTTGACGCTAAATCCACCAGAACGTTTAAGGCGCCGGAGCGCCGGCGACCGCGCCCCGGATGCGCCGGTTCGGGGCGCCGCTGGCCAGTCGACAAGACTGTTCGATCTGTTCCAGGGGACGCACTGGACCTTGCTTGGCTACGAGGTCGAGCGCGGATCGGTGCCGCCACGTCCAGGTCTACATATTCATATCTTCGGCGCGACAGGCGACGTGTTCGATGACGGAGGCCACTTCCGCGACGCGTACGACCTCTCGGCCGGCGATTGGGTGTTGGTGCGTCCCGATGGCTACATTGGTGCGATCGTCACCGACGCGGATGTCGAAACGCTGGAGGCTTACCTTGCAAGGACAGGACTCGATCTAGCGCCTGCCTTTCATGATTAGCGCACTTTCTAGTTGTTACACACCGGTGATCGTCTACACCTGACATACCCTTCGACCTAACAATCTGCCTCATGAGCTCGTCAGATCAATTGCACACTTGGTCCCAATTCCAGAAGGCGAATCGCTATCGCCGGGCAGTTCGCGATTTCGACTCGACCCCGATCGCGAGCGACGACGTGTACGCTCTGCTCGCCGAAGCCGCGCTAGCGCCCTCCAGCGGCAACCTGCAGCCCTACGAGTTCCACTGGATTCGAGATCCTTCCTTGAAAGCGAGCGTTGCATCGGCATGCAATAGGCAGAAGGCCGCGAACTCGGCGACCGAGCTTATTGTCGTTGTAGCCAGTCCCGAATTGGGAAAGCAAACGGCCACGGCACGACTAAAGCATGTCGAGGGCTCTTCGGTGCTAGAGCCAAAGTCGAAGGACTATTACCGCAACCAGATCATGAAATTCAACAAGATCCTCGGATTCGGCTCTTCGGCATTGTGGACACCGCTCCTCTTTATTGCGACGCTCATTCGTCCGAGCCTGTCACTGCTTCCCGTCGGTAACATTGGCAGTCGTCATTGGGCTGCCCGCAATGCGATTTTCGCAGCGCAGACCTTAATGCTCGGAGCCGCAGCAAAGGGAATCGACTCATGTCCAATGGAAGGTTTTTCCGCCCCGAAAGTCGCCGACCTTCTCGGACTTCCACGTGGCTCTGTAATCCCCATCGTTGTGGCGCTCGGGTACCGTGCGACGGATGCAAGAATTGAAGAGCAGTGGCGTCGTCCACTGGAAAGCGTAGTGATATGTCGATAACGCTAATCTGCTGACGGACTCGAGAGTGCGTACCAGCGGAGTGTTCGGCCTTGGTAAGTTCCCATCGATCAGTTCAGGGCTCAGGTAACCTCCTCGTCGGATCTCGTTTGCGACAGCATCGCGCAAGTTCGATGTCGTTCATCTTTGGTGATCCTAAACGACATTTAAGTTCCGCAGTTCTGTGATTCCGGTGGCAGAGAAGCCGAACTGCAAGCATCGCATCGGTATGTTTCCCAAGCTCCGGCGCGGGGTCGAGATCTTCGCCGGCGCACGCTTAGGTGCCACCGGCTGCGCGATCATGGGTAGCGCCTGCCCGTTCGCCGTGACCACCTCCTGCACGACGCGAAGATGCTTCACCTGCCTGTCGACAAGAAAAAAACGCATTTATCGGGCCAGGGCACTGTCCTCCAAGGTCTCCATGATCTCGTCGCAGGCTGTGACCGGAGCAGGTTGCGGCTCGACACGAAATCAAGATGCGAGAACGGCGGATCGCGCGGCACTTTGTGTGGCGCGAACGGCACGCTGTCGCGCAGCGCTTTGTTGATGACGTAGCGACCACGCTCGAACGTAAAAAAACGCCGCAGGCGCGAGGCGGGATGTCGGTCAGAATCGACTCTGGGTAGCTGCCAGTGCGCGCGACTTCTACCGCCTGCTGGTCAAGGTCCGTTGGAAATATCTGAAGCTTCGGTAAACTCACCGCTCCGGACGAGGTAACCGCCACATACAAGCCGCGCTGGTCAGCAACCTTGTATATCCTGCCGGTCGGCTTGAGCGCCCGCAATTCGAGGTCCGTAAGCATGCAATACTCCGTGAACTGATACCGTTGCCTGATACCGTCACGCGCTGTGACGGTATCAAACTGGAACGTCTGCAGAGAAAGATGCCATACCGTCGGCGACGCGATGCTGCCGATGGACGACAGCGGACAAAAATAGACAATAAGCCGTTGATTTTATAGGGGAATTAAGGAGCCGGCGGACTTCTGCAGACCACTGCAGAGGATCCTAAATTACTCCCACTCCAAGGTGTTCTACTTTCCTCGGGGAGACGTTTTCGCTGTATACGTCAACGCATCAACGAGCTGTCGCGCCGCATCGAAGATGTGACCCGAACTCGACGATCTCTTCGGGATATTGTCGGGACCTAGCGTGACTCCCGGACCATTCGAAGCGGCAATCCGCAGGGCAGCCGCGTTTATCACCGCCGCCTTTGTCGTTGAAGACGAACCATGTCTGTTTCGATGGTTCATCGAACAGTCGCCGTCGCGCGATTTCCGCGCTACTAGTGGCGAACCCACACACTACCTTTTGGAATTCTCGTTGCAGACGGTTCCATCTGTTCTTAGGCAGTCCAAGGAGGTACTCAGCGAAGGTGTTGGCACCCCGTACCTCGTCGTGCTCGCCATGCGATGGTTGCCGCTCGACTGGGTCGCCCGGCCAAACTCAATTCATTGAGCAACGTTGATGCAACACGGCGAATCCGTGGTCAGTCGTTTTCTGAGAGGTCCACGCGCATTTTGGTTCACCCGCGCCGGGAGTTGCGCCAACGTCTCGTTCCAACAACTCTGACCGTCCCACTTCCCTGCATAAAAATCCGGTCTGTTCCCGCTAGAGCCGTCGGTTCTGTGGGGGCAAACGTGGGGGCAAAATCAGCTCTAAACAAAAAAGGCCTTACAAGCACTGCTTGTAAGGCCTTGATTTCTTTGCTCGGGGCGAGAGGATTTGAACCTCCGACCACCTGCACCCCATGCAGAGGTTGCCTACCAACCATCATGCAACGGCCTGAACCTTTGGGGGTGTAATTGACACGACGCTCGCAGACACCCCCGCGCAGTACTGTGACCAGTGGTCCATCATCTTTCGACGCCTCTCGACCATGTCACCTCGCTGATACGCACGGCGCGCCTTATTGCTCGTCTTGTGGGAAATCGCCTTGTCGGCAAGTACTTCCGGATACTCACCATATTCCTCAGCCCGGTCCTGAAATGTCGAACGGAACCCGTGCACCGTGATCTCTGAATATCCCATACCATTAAGCAGCTCGAGCATCGCCATGTTCGAAAGCGGAGCGCCCTTTTTGTCGCCCGGAAAGAGATAGCCATACCTGGCCGTCTGCATAGCCCTCTTCACGAGATCGCAGGCCGTATCACACAATGGCACGCGGTGAGGAAGGCCCATCTTCATCCGCTCGCTGGGGATCGTCCAGATCTTGTGGCGTAAGTCGAACTCCTCGGGCCGTGCTCTCCGGATCTCATTCGTTCTACAGACGGTCAAAATCACCAGGTGCAACATCACGGCCGAGCGTGAACCCTCATCTTCCTTCACCTTAAGCTTCGGTATGAATTCCGGGATGTCGGCCCACGGCAGGGCAGGAAAATGCCTCACGGCATGCCTGCGCTTTGCTAGCACCCTATCTAGGTGACCACGCCAGCGTGCAGGGTTGTCGCCATCACGATGTCCAAGCACCTTCTCCGCATCCAGAATATTCTCGATACGACCGCGCACGCGGCCTGCGGTCTCACGCTTGGTCGACCAGATTGGCTGAAGAATACGCACGATCATCGGCGTATCGATGTGGCGTACATCGACATCGCCAATCACCGGATAAGCGTAGGTCGTGAGAGTGTTCGTCCACTGCTGCGCGTGCTTTTTATTCTTCCAGCTCGGGGACATCTTCTCGATGTATGTCGTAGCCGCATCGCGGAAGAGCGTTGCACCATCCGCAGCCGCTTTGCGCTGCGCCTCTTTACGCGCCTCGATCGGGTCAATCTTGTCCTTCACGAGTGCCCTGCATCGAGCCGCTCGGCACGCGCCTCAGCTAACGAGACAGTCGTAATTGACCCAAGCCCCATCTCGCGCGACCGTCCAAACAGTTTGAACTGGTAGATCCAGGAGCGCGAACCCGAGCCTGAAATCTGGAAGTAAAGGCCACCGCCATCAGCGTAGTAACCGGGATCAACCAGCTTCGCTATGCGCAATGCCGACAGTCGATGAAGGTGCCTGGATTGAGATTCCGCCATTTCCCACCCCTACTTTCACCCCAACTTGATGGGTTGATTTTGTCGGTACGAGCCGGAAGCAGCAACAAGAAAAACACCCCCAAAACCCCGCTGTTTTGAGGCTTTGGGGGTGTCCGATGGAACCAGGCAGATTTGCCTGGACCGCCTATTGGCGGACACGGAAGCCGCCATGTGGTCTCTGCAGGCACGGCAAGATATCGGTCCATTTCTGTGCCCTTTTAAGAGTTGGAAATTGATCGCTTCTGAAGACCCGGCGCGCAATGACCGTGCCGAAGACTAACGGAAGCAAGGGACCGCACGTCGAGGTGCCGCTCACACGTCGGTAGCTTTGGGACCAGTGTCAAAGGATTCCCGAAGGCGGTAGAGAGCCATTGGCCGGGGTGCGCAGACGCGGTTTTCTGGCGCGCTCAGCTCAAAGAACCAGATCGGCAAGATCTTCATCGAATACCGGCTTCAGTTTGCCCGCGGGGCTGCTGCCATGCTCACCACCGTGCGAGATAACCCGCGTCATGCGTCAATTGCGAGCACTTCCACCTGTCTGCTGGGCGACGAAGTGAAACACGCGCGCCAGCTCGAGGCATCCGGTGACGCCCGAGCATGCGGGATACAAGCTGAATGGTGAGAATTTTCAGGAGACGAACGGGCTGGTCGATTTGCTTCACATCCGCTGCCCTCCTACACACGTCTGATGCGCCCATGAGGTATGCGATCTAGCCCGCTTAATTTTCTACTCAAGCCGTTTAAAGCCGAACAGGACCGAACAGGCCCCCGGTCGTTGACAAACAGGTGGTTGCCTTTAAGTAGTTATATTCGCGGCTCTGACGGTTAGTTGCGCTCACTCATCAGGGCAATATGCGACGGACGCCGGCAGGGATCGCGGCCAAGTTCTGGGTGAGGGGGCGGCAAACCGGCCTCTGAACCGTTGCGGACTCCCGTCGGCGGGTCCCACAGCCTCATGCCGATCTTCGCCCGCCTGTCGGCGGGGACTCCGCGGTTAGTTCCAACGCGCAACGGACGCGCGGCAGTCGACGCTAACTTTTGGTGAAGACCACCTCCGACCACTTGATCATTGCGCCACGAATTACTCGGGT
>DASVNP010000237.1:0-3816 GCA_036383775.1 Paraburkholderia sp.
CAATGTGCAGGCGACTGGCGACACGATCAGCGTGCTCGCGCGAGGCGGGAGGCAGGCTGGCAATCATCTTGAGCCGCGCAGAGTTCGCCATG
The DNA here is from genome assembly GCA_036383775.1 of Paraburkholderia sp. GTDB lineage: Bacteria > Pseudomonadota > Gammaproteobacteria > Burkholderiales > Burkholderiaceae > Paraburkholderia. The sequence continues at coordinate 93 of DASVNP010000237.1, forward strand.
CCGTCAAGGCCCAGTTCTGTCGCCGGTCCAGGCAACCCCGCCAGAAACAGGGCGTGTGCTTCGTCTTCAGTGAGCCCTGTGAGGTCGGTGCTCCAACCCTCGCGCAATTGAAATCCCCCGTTGCGGCCTCGATCCCCCCAGATGGGCACGCCGGCAGTGGAGAGCTGATCGATATCGCGCAAGATCGTGCGTTCGGAAACCTCCAGTGCTTCAGCCAAAGCCGGTGCGGTCATACGCCCACGCGCTTGCAGCATCATCATGATCGACAAAAGGCGGCTGGCTTTCATAAATGGCACCTTACCTCAAATACATGACATAAGGTGTCATGTTATTGGACTTATTATCTGCCACATCCCTAATCTGCATCGAACGATGCGAAGGTCCAACATGAACGAGAGCACTCGCGACACAGGACGAGATCGGTATGACGGTCATGGGGCAATTCCGCGACCTCGACAATCCGGATCTGTTTGTCTGGCTGCGAGGGTTTGAGAGCATGGAGGCCCGGCTGAGCGGTCTAACGGCCTTTTACGGCGGACCTACCTGGAAAGCGCATGCGAATGCGGCCAACGCCACGATGATTGATTCGGATAACGTATTGTTGCTGCGCCCAGCTTGGGAGGGGTCACACCTGTCCACTGACATCACTCGCAGAGCCGGACAGGACGCTATGGCGATACCGCCGGGATTCGTCGATATAACGATCTTCTATCTGGCGGAGCCAGCATCGGAGCAGCTTCTGGAATTCTGCCGCGAACGCATGCTAAGCGTTCTTGCCGCCGGCGGTGCGCAAGCCCAGGGTTGGTACATCACAGAGCCGCGCGAAAACAATTTTCGTCGATTGCAGGTACGGGCGAATGAGCAGGTGTTGATGGGCATTGCGGTGTTTCCCGACATCGCACGCTTTGAGGCGTTTGGTCGCTCGAACCAATGGCCGCGCGAGATTGTTCCTCAACTGGCGCACTGGCTGCTGCGATCTACTGAGACGCATCGACTTGTGCCGACTACTCGCTCGGCTATCCACGCGTAACCTTTCCTTTGCCAAAGAAAATGAAAATAATCTCCGGCCCCCTCAGCATGTTCGGTGCGAAAGTCGAGATCGCGGCGCACGAGAAGGGCATCGACTTCGAACTGGTGATGACCCCGTTTAGCCAGCAGCGCGGTTACGAACCCAAACATCCGGACGTATTGCGCATCAATCCGAAACGCCAGGTGCCGGTGTTGATCGATGGCAACCTGGAGATTTTCGATTCCACGCAAATATTCGAGTACCTCGAAGACCTGAAACCCAATCCTGCATTATGGCCGGCGCATCCAAGGGCGCGCGCCATGGCGCGTCAGCTTGAACACTGCTCTGATGAAATCTATTTTCCGCACATTGTCCGACTGATGGGTCTTGAAGATACGCCTGACGATCCCGCGGCGCAGACTGCGCGCAACGAAGTGTGGCAATTCTATCGGCGCATGGAACGCGTTCTTGCGGATCGCGAATTTCTGGCCGAGACCTATTCTTATGCCGACATTGCGTTTTATATGGCGCAGCTGTTCGGCGCGCGCAAGGGTGCGCCGATGACGGGAGAGACGCCTAACCTGCTGGCCTGGCGTGAGCGAATGACCGCACGTCCGGCGGTGCGGAAAGTTGCCGGTGCGATGGCGGGGTATCTTGCCTCGATTGACAATCCGGTCCCAGCGTTTCTTCGAGGGATTTTGCCAAGAGCCTGAAAGGGACCGAGACCGTGCCCGGTTATGACGACGGCTACGCCGCTCCATCGCGCCGCCGCCCTCTCATCCATGTTGCGATGCGACTCAAGCGGCAAGCCGACTACCAGTCATCGAGGGGTGCGTGATCCGGGGCGGAAATACGCACCAGCAGCCGTCGTCGTGCCGAAAGAAAAAGATTGCGCGCGATCCGCATGGCGCGGATGCCTCGACATGCACATAGCGCCTTCTGTCTTCGCGGAGATGACCGAACTGAATCACGCGAATTTGAGCGTGCGGGGCAGGCGCAAGCCACTTTTCCACCAGGTAATGCAAGGACTTCTCGGCGGTGCTCATGGTCGTCTCCTTCGTTCGCTCGCCCCCTGTCGGCCGGCGGCCAAGGTGCTTCGACCTGAACATGTGCCACGGGGATGGTTACAGCGTAGACTCGGCAATCAATTTGCGATAGTTAATGTTTTTAAGAATAACGATAATGTGTTATTTATGAATCGTTCCTCTGAACGACCGTGATACTACGCATCGGCCAGGCCGCTTACGCTTTCGAAAAGACACAGTACGAAAACGGCAATTTGATTCGTATTCCAAAGTAAGCGGCCGGCGATGGTTCGTAAAACATGCGAGGTTCAGTGACCGAAGTAGATCGAGTGAGTACCTGCGGTTGGCGTCGGCGCACCCGACTGCGATGAACCATTCGAAGTTCCGCCTACATCTTTGCTTCCCGGCGCCGCGACATCCCGCGCCTGAACCCGCGCCTCAGCCGCCTGAATATCTGCCGGATAGTACGCATCTTTGGCGGCAGGCCGGTACCCTGCTTGTTCTACCTGAAGCAGATCCGCGCGTACTTCTGCGCGCGTCAACGGACCAGTCGCTTCCTGTGCGAAAGAAACAACTGGGGTGGCAAGTGCGCCGGCGATCAGCGCTGCATAGATAAAGGATTTCATGGCAATTACCTCCGGAAACTGGGTTGGGTCAGCGTTACGCTGCCGTGACTGAAGCCTTTGAACTCATCACCTCGTTGAGACGTGAGTGAGTGTTCTCTATTCTGCACAGCGAAGATTGATGCACGCTGACGCTCACATTACATTGTTGTCATGTTTGCTCCGCCTTCTGGATTGACGGGGGCGCCTTGAGTCGCTCAGTTGCGTTGCGCGCAACGTGAGCTTGCTTGCTCTTCCTATTTTGCGAACGGTCATCAACCCCATCTGGGTAGCATCTTTCAATCATTGTGTTACCGGAAATCATGAAAGTTGGCCGCTTCTATCTGGATGTCGAGACACGTCGTCTCATGCTCGAACGCGAAGATATGCAACTCGGATCTCGTGCGTTCGACATTCTTCTCCTCATCGTCGCCGCGGGCGGCCGGCTCGTCACGCGGGATGAGTTGTTAGACGTGGTATGGAAAGGCGTCATCGTTGCGGACAGCAATCTCGACGTGCATCTCTGCAGTATCCGGAAGAAGTTGGGCTCCGATCGCGACCTCATTGTTACCGTGCCGCGTCGAGGCTACCGTTTCGCAGGAGTGAAAAGCGGCGCGGAGCCTGTTGCCGCCGTGCAGGACGACAGGCAAGTCCCCATTGAAGCATTGACGTCCTCCGCTCGACGCGAAGAAACAATGACACTCCTGGGCGAAATTTTGAGCAGTCCGGCACTGCGATCGCGCAACAGGAAGGGAAGCTCGACGTCGCAATTTGCTAGTCCGCAGAGAATTCGGGCCTGGCACTTGCGGATCGCAATCATGCGGAATAGTTTCGTTCCCGGTCGGGTCGCTCGAGCTGCTTCAGCCGCTCCGTCCGCAGCCGGTGGGCTTCGTTGCGCGCGTGCAAATCCCATGCGTCGACGGCGTCAATTGTGACCATGATCTCGAGGGGGCAGACGGACAATTCGGCCGGGGCGGCATAGTCCCGGCGACAGTCCTGTTGTTCAGGCTCAGGTTCGGCAAGCATCCATGGCCACCGGTCTCTGGGTGGTAAGTTTAATCTTGTATGGACAAGTTTTCTTTTATTAT
>DASVNP010000238.1:0-7533 GCA_036383775.1 Paraburkholderia sp.
ACCGGCGACGAATTGCGCTCGCTCGGCGAACCGCTTGACCCGGGCTCCGTCTACGACAGCAACCGCTATACGCTGTTTGCCATGCTGCGCCGCCTGAACATCGACACGCTCGATCTCGGCGTGGTGCGCGACGAGCCAGCCGCCATGGAAGCCGCCTTGCGCAGCGCGGCAGCCAGCGCCGACGTGGTGCTGACCTCAGGCGGCGTGTCAGTGGGCGAAGCGGATTTTACGCGGCAACTGCTGCACACATTCGGCGACGTCGCGTTCTGGAGTCTCGCCATGCGCCCGGGCCGGCCGCTCGCATTTGGCCGCGTCTGGTCCGGCGAGCGGCCCGGTGCCGGACTTCCCGCGTTATTCTTTGGTCTGCCGGGCAATCCGGTCGCCGTGATGGTGACCTTCTATCAGATCGTGCGCGAAGCGCTGCTCCTGATGTCCGGCGCCACGCCGCAGTCGCTGCCTCGCATTGATGCCATGAGCCGTCAGGCTATTCGCAAGCGCGCCGGGCGCACCGAATTCCAGCGCGGCGTTGCCGAACAGGACGCGCAGGGCGTCTGGCACGTCACGCCAACTGGCTCACAGAGCTCCGGCGTGCTGAGTTCGATGAGCGAAGCCAATTGTTTCATCGTGCTCGGGCACGATGAAGGCGACGTGGCCGAGGGAGAGCGCGTCGTTATCATGCTGTTCGACGGCCTCATCTGACGCCCGGCCGGGGGCGGCGCGCCCATCGGCGAACATTGGCGGCAGTTCAGCTTTACCCATTACCACTACGACACACGGGTTTGACTTACATGAAAAAACAGATCTCGTTCATTGCACCGGGACAGACGGCCAAAGCACTGATCCTCGTGTACCTGACGTTCTCGGTGCCGATCGTGCTGCTGGGCGTGCTGGTCGCGTTCATCCGCTACGGCTCCGTGGAATTGAGCACAGTGTTCAGCGCGCTGCTGCTAAACGCGATTCTCGGTTTCATCCTGCTGTGGATTGCGTGCCACGCATACAACTGGGTTGCATCGCGTTTCGGCGGCATCGAAATTCACCTGACCGACGCGCCCGAAGAAGCCTGATACCCGCCGACCGCGACGATCAGCGCCGCCTGATCCCGGGCCTGCACGCTCATTGCTCGTCGGGATCGACACCCGCGAGCGCATCGCCGAGCAACCCGCTCGCCGCTTCGCCCGGCAATGCTTCAACGTCGCGCAACCTGCGGCTCATGACACGTGTGCGCGTTTCCGCCGCTTCGATAGAACGCGTGACGGTTTCCAGTTGCGCCTTCGTTTTGGCCAGCACGTCGCCGAACTTGCCGAACTCCGTTTTCACCGCGCCGAGCACCTGCCACACCTCGCTCGAGCGCTTTTCGATCGCGAGCGTGCGGAAACCCATCTGCAAGCTGTTGAGCAATGCGGTCAGCGTGGTCGGCCCCGCAATCGTCACGCGATAGTCGCGTTGCAGCAGATCCGTCAGGCCCGGCCGTCGTAGCACTTCTGCGTACAGGCCTTCGGTCGGCAGGAACAGCAGCGCGAAGTCGGTGGTATGCGGCGGCGCCACGTACTTTTCCGCGATCGTGCGCGCCTCGGCGCGAATCCGCGCTTCAAGCGCGCGCGATGCCTCTTCCACCGCGACCGGATCGGCGCGCTCCTGTGCTTCGATCAGCCGTTCGTAATCTTCGCGCGGGAACTTGGCGTCGATAGGCAGCCAGACCGGCGTGGCCGCGTCCCCTTGCTCCGCGCGCCCCGGCAGCTTGATCGCAAACTCGACGCGCTCCGTGCTTTTCGGCACCGTCGCGATGTTCTTCGCGTACTGGTCGGCCGTGAGCATCTGCTCGAGCAACGCTTCCAGTTGCACCTCGCCCCACGTGCCGCGCGTCTTCACGTTGGTCAGCACCTTCTTGAGATCGCCGACACCGGCTGCCAGCGTCTGCATTTCACCCAGCCCGCGATGCACCTGCTCAAGCCGGTCCGACACCAGCTTGAACGACTCGCCCAGGCGCTGTTCGAGCGTGGCGTGCAGTTTTTCGTCGACGGTGCGGCGCATTTCCTCCAGCTTGACCGAGTTGTTCGCCTCGATATCCTTCAGCCGCTGCTCGATAGTCGCGCGCACTTCGGCGAAGCGGCGGTCGTTGGCCTCGGTGAGTTGCCCCAATTGCAGACTCAGCGTATCGCCAAACTGCTTGAGCGAGCGGCCCTGCTCGTCGCGCGCCTGCTGGGCCTGCGCCTGCAAACTCTGACGCACGGCGTCGAGCTGTTGAGCGAAACCGTCGATCTTGCCGCCTTGCACCGTTGCCATGCTGCCGAACTGCGTGGCCAGCGTTTGCTGAAACTGCGCGAAGCCGCCACTCTGTTCGGTACGCGAAACGCGTGCCGTCTCGCCGATGTCATTGCGCAGCTGCCGTTCGAGGCGCTCGTACGCATGTGCTTGCGCGTCGGCTGCGGCGTCCATGCGTTCGTTCAGCAGTTCGAACTGTTCGCTTTCCTCCGCGTGGCCGTGACCGCGCATCAGCAAGGCCAGGGCAATGACCAATGCAACCGCCAGCACCGCGACGGCCGCCACCAGAATCATTGTCATGAACGCGCCTTGCCGATAACGCCGGGATTGATCGGATTCGGCGGCCGGCCCGCCCGCGGACCTTCACCCAACCCCGCGATCAGGTTGTCCGCGGCGAGATTCGCCATGGCGCGGCGCGTCGCTTCGGTCGCGCTGGCGATATGCGGGGTCAGCACGATGTTCGGCACACTCAGGAGATCCTGATTCAGATTCGGCTCGCCTTCGAATACATCGAGACCGGCGGCTGCAATCTGCTTCGAGCGCAATGCCTCGACGAGCGCGGCGTCGTCGACTATTCCACCGCGCGCGATGTTCGTAAGCGTCGCGGTCGGCTTCATCAAGGCTAACTCCGCCGCGCCGATCGTGTGATGGTTCTCCTTCGCATACGGCAGCACCAGCACGACATGATCCGCGCGCTTTAGCAGGTCCTGCTTCGATACGTATTCGGCGTTCAGGTCGGCTTCGATTTCCGGCGCAACGCGCGAGCGATTGTGATAAATCACCTGCATGTTGAAGCCTTTCGCGCGGCGAGCCAGCGCCTGGCCGATCCGCCCCATACCGATCACGCCCAGCGTCGAGCCGTACAGGTCGCTGCCGAGAAAGCTGTCGTACGCCCACTTCTGCCATTTGCCCGCGCGCAGCCAATGCTCCGATTCGGCGATGCGGCGCGCCGCCGCCATCATTAGCGCCCAGCCAAAATCCGCGGTCGATTCGTTGAGCACGTCCGGCGTGTTGGTGCCGAGCACGTTGGCTGCGTCGAAAGCCGCCATGTCGAAGTTGTTGTAGCCGACCGCCATATTCGACACCACGCGCAGACGCGGCGCCGCCGCGAACACGCCGGCACCGACCGGCTCGCCCGCGGTCAACGCGCCGTCTTTATCCGCAAGACGGCGCGTGAGTTCGTCAGCGGACAACACGTCGCCCTGATTCCACTCGACGTCGAAATACTGTTTGAGCCGTTCGATCACATCCGGAAAGATGGGACGGGCAACAAGGATCTTCTGCATTGCAATTCTCCGTATAGTGCGTCGAGTTCGGTGGCCTCGGCATCAAACGCCGGCTTCAGAAAAACAGCCATCCGGTAATGAGAAAGACCGGCAGCAGGATCGCGGCGGAGCAGCCCAGATACGCGAAAAAACTCGGCATGCGAACGCCGCGCGATTCCGCAATCGCCTTCACCATGAAGTTCGGCGCATTGCCGATATACGTGTTCGCCCCCATGAACACCGCGCCGGCCGAGATTGCCGCGAGCGTGGTGGCGCCGGTGGTCATGAGCGTCTGCGCGTCGCCGCCGGCCAGATTGAAGAACACGAGGTACGTCGGCGCATTGTCGAGAAACGACGATAGCAGCCCGGTTGCCCAGAAGTACATCAGGTCGTGCGGCTGGCCCGACGCGTCGTGGACCAGATGGACAATGCCCGCGAACGCCCCCGCCTCGCCCGCTCGCAAGATGATGATGACCGGCGCGATCGTCACGAAGATGCCGGCGAACAGCTTGGCCACCTCTTCGATCGGCGCCCAGTTGAAGTCATTGCCCGCGCGAGCCGCGCGCGGCGTCAGCGCCAATGAGAGCAACGTCACACCGATCAGCGCGGCATCGCGCACGGCATTCTGCAGGGCCACGTGCGTGCCGAACACGTCGAACACCACACCAGGACTCCACAGCCCGCTCATCAGCACGAGCCCGATCACTGCGGCCAGCAGCACAAAGTTGATCTTGCCGTCGACACCGAGCGGCGGCGTATCGGGCGTCGGATCGAGAAAGCGCGAGCGCTCTTCCTCACGCCGATGAAAGTAAAACGAGTCCAGCGCATAGAACCCGATCAGCAGCACGCCGCAGACGAACAACATGGGCAGCGCGAGATGCGTGGTGGTCCAGAAAAAACCGACGCCCTGCAAGAAGCCGAGGAACAGCGGCGGATCGCCCAGCGGCGAGAGCGAGCCACCAGCGTTCGCCACCAGAAAAATAAAGAATACGACCACGTGGACGACGTGTTTGCGATTGTCGTTCGCGCGCAGCAATGGACGGATCAGCAGCATGGCCGCGCCGGTCGTACCCATGAAGCTTGCCAGCAGCGTGCCGAGAGCGAGTATCGCCGTATTCAGGCGCGGCGTGCCGTGCAGATTGCCACGCATGCAAATGCCGCCGGCCACCGTGTAGAGCGCAGTCAACAATACGATGAACGGAATATATTCTTCGAGCAGCGCGTGCACGAGCGTGCCGAATGCGACGCCCGTGCCGAAGCTGAGTGCAAACGGCACGAGAAACGCGACTGCCCAGGCAGCGGCAATCTTGCCGAAATGGTGATGCCAGAAGGCCGGCGCAATAAGCGGAAATATCGCGATAGACAGCAGCACACCTGCGAACGGCAACCCCCACAGCGCCGATAAAGTCGCCCCGTCGAGCGTGGCGGCAGACGCCGGTTGCGGCCAGCCAGCGAGCGTCAACATCAACGTCAACGCAGCAGCGAGCCCCATGCCCGTCCGCCCGGCACGTTGTTTCATATCTTTGAAGTCCTTGTTATTGGAGGCCGCTGCGCGTGAGCGCATGCGGCCCACAGCACAGCCGCGCCTGCCGCTCAGGCGCCGTGCACGACGATCACATGCACCCGGTATGGCCCATGCGCACCAAGCACGATAGTCTGTTCGATATCGCCGGTTCGCGAAGGCCCGGAGACAAAATTGACCGCGCGCGGAAGTTCGCCGCGCTCCTTGCGGATCAGCCCGAAGGCCTCTTCATGGCCGGAGACGATGCGTGAAGCCGGCACGATGGCAATATGCGTTTCCGGCAGCAAACCGGCAGATGCATACGTTTGTGGTCCCGACAGCAACACGAGCGTGCCGGTCTCGGCAGTCGCACAGAAGCAGCCCGTGAGACCCACCACGTCGCCGTCTTGCGGTTTGCGAAATTCGACACTGAGGCCGGCTTGGGCCCAAGGCAGGTCTTGCAGCGTTTGCCAGGCGATAGCCTGCAGCGGCAGGGCATGTTGCGTGAGGTAGCGGTGCGCCGCGGCCGGCACTTCGCTCATTGCCTGAACTGTGTCGACCGTGGTCGCCATTTTCTGCGCTTCTTCGACGAAGCGCGTGACCAGGTCGGCCGGCATGTCCGGACGCGGGCCCGCAGGATGACGCGCGAGATACTCCGCGGCAGCCTCGCGCTCGGAAGCGGACGGCTCCGTGTCACGCCCTTGCGCGGCGCGAATACGCGCCAGGATGTTGCGGCGGGCAATCGGTGTGTCCATGTGCGAAATCCTCGTGTCGACAGCCGTGCGATATGACGAGGATTATACCGGCCACCCTGCGCGCGAACACCCTGGCCGAACGGGCTATTGCCGCGTATCGCGCACGCGGCCTACGCTATAGCCAGATACGAACCGCGCTACTTGGCCGCCTCTTCCTCGGGCTGCGCAATGCCGAACACCTGCCGCAGATACGCTAGATAAGCCTTGTCTTCGCACATATTCTTACCCGGCGAGTCCGACAGCTTCGCCACCGGCTGACCGTTGCAGCGGACCATCTTGATGACGATCTGCAGCGGGTTGTAACCGAGGTCGTTGGTCAGGTTGGTGCCCACGCCAAAGGCCAGCTTGCAGCGTCCGCGAAAGCGTTCGTACAGTTGCAGCACCTTCGGAATGTCGAGCGCGTCGGAGAAGACAAGAATCTTGGTGCGCGGGTCGCAGCGGTTCGCCTCGTAGTGCTTGAGCAGCCGTTCGCCCCAGTCGAACGGATCGCCGGAATCGTGGCGCGCGCCGTCGAAGAGCTTGCAGAAGTACATGTCGAAGTCGCGCAAGAAGGCCTCCATGCCGTACACGTCGGAGAGCGCGATACCCAGGTCGCCGCGATACTCCTTCGCCCACATTTCGAAGCCGTAGGTCTGCGAGTCACGCAGCCGCGGCCCGAGCGCCTGGCACGCCTGCAGATATTCATGCGCCATCGTGCCGAGCGGCGTGAGGCTGTGCTTCATCGCGTAGAAGACGTTGCTGGTGCCGGCGAACTGCTCGCCGAGATCCTCTTTCAGCTTGAGGATCACTTCCTCGTGCCATTGCTTCGAGAAGCGGCGGCGCGTGCCATAGTCGGCGATCTTGCAGTCGGCGAATTCCGGGCGCGCGCCCAGCAGCTTGATCTTGTCGACGAGACGGCCGCGCCCTTCGCTGTAGTCAGGCTTTTGCTGGGTGTTGCGGAAATAGACTTCGTTGACGATCGCGAGCATCGGGATTTCGAACAGGATCGTATGCAGCCACGGCCCCTTGATCTCGATGTCGATTTCGCCATTGCCTTTCGCCGAAGGTTCGATCGAAATGTATTTCTCGTTCAGATGGAACAGCGCGAGAAACTCGATGAAGTCGCCCTTGATGAAGCGCATGCGCCGCAGGTAGTCGAGTTCACCCTCGGTAAAACGGAGCTGGCAGAGCTTGCGCACCTCGTCGCGAATCTCGCTGATATACGGCACGAGATTAACTTTTGGCGTGCGGCAGCGGAAGCGATACTCCACGTTCGCGGCGGGAAAATGATGCAACACCACCTGCATCATCGTGAACTTGTACAGATCGGTGTCGAGCAGCGAAGTAATAATCATGATGGTGCGAACTGGACTGCGAGAAAACGGACGGCCTGACAAGGCAGGCCCGACTCACCCATGCGCGTACGGCGCGCCCCGAGCGCGCCGACCTGACGCATGTTACCCGAATGCGCCCCGCTTCTGCGCGCAGCCGGTCTCTCGCGGCACGCGCCCGAAGCAAGCCCCCTTCGGGAAGCCATAAACTAATCACGAAAACATATAAGAGGCATTGCGCGATGCTGCATGCGCCTCTTGACGTTACGATACAATAGCGCTTTTGGCGTTTCCGCCTTCCCTGATTCCGCATGCAGGAGCTGCCTGAATGACTCACGTTGTGACCGAAAGCTGCATCAAGTGCCGCTATACCGACTGCGTCGATGTGTGCCCGGTGGACTGCTTTCGCGAAGGTCCCAACTTCCTCGCGATCGACCCCG
>DASVNP010000239.1:0-6327 GCA_036383775.1 Paraburkholderia sp.
CACCGCGGCGGATATCGACGCCGCCGTGCACGCCGCGCGCCGCGCGTTCGAAGGCCCCTGGGGTCAAGCCAGCGCCGCCGAACGCGGCCGCATCCTGTACCGGCTGTCCATGCTGGTCGCCGCGCGTCAGGAAGAACTCGCCCAACTCGAAGCGCGCGACACCGGCAAGCCGCTCAAGCAGGCGCGCGGCGATGCGGCCGCCCTCGCCCGCTATTTCGAGTTTTACGCCGGCGCGGCGGATAAGCTGCACGGCGAGACGCTGCCTTACCAGACCGGCTATACGGTGCTAACCATTCGCGAGCCGCACGGCGTGACAGGCCACATCGTGCCGTGGAATTACCCCATGCAGATTTTTGGCCGCAGTGTGGGCGCGGCGCTCGCCGCCGGCAATGCGTGCGTCGTCAAGCCGGCCGAAGACGCGTGCCTGTCCGTCCTGCGCGTCGCGGAACTGGCCGCCGAGGCGGGCTTGCCCACCGGCGCGCTGAATATCGTCACCGGCTACGGTCATGAAGCGGGCGCGGCGCTCGCGCGTCATCCCGGCATCGATCACATTTCGTTCACCGGGTCGCCGGAAACCGGCAAGCTCGTCACGCAAATGGCCGCGGAAAATCACGTGCCGGTCACGCTGGAACTCGGCGGCAAGTCGCCGCAAATCGTCTTCGCCGACGCGGACCTCGACGCGGCGTTGCCCGTGCTGATTTCGGCGATTGTGCAGAACGCCGGGCAAACCTGTTCGGCGGGCAGCCGCGTGCTGATCGAGCGGGCCATTTACGAACCCTTGCTCGACCGGCTGAGCGGCGCGTTCCACGCGCTGCGCGTCGGCCCCTCGCAAGCCGACCTCGACTGCGGACCATTGATCAACGCCAAACAACAGCAACGCGTGTGGGATTTCCTGTCCGACGCGCAGCACGACGGCATTGCCATGGCCGCACACGGCGAAGTGATTCCCGAAGCGCCGGAAAGCGGCTTCTATCAGGCGCCGACGTTATTGCGCGACGTGCCCCCGACCCACCGCCTCGCGCGCGACGAAGTGTTCGGCCCGGTGCTCGCGGCCATGTCCTTCGGCGACGAAGACGAAGCGCTGGCGCTCGCCAATGGCACCCCGTTCGGCCTCGTGGCCGGCCTCTGGACCCGCGACGGCGCGCGGCAGATGCGTCTCGCGCGGCGCCTGCGCGCCGGCCAGGTGTTCATCAACAACTACGGCGCGGGTGGCGGCGTCGAGTTGCCGTTCGGCGGCGTCAAGCATTCGGGGCACGGGCGCGAAAAAGGCTTCGAGGCGCTCTATGGCTTCACGGTGCTGAAAACCATCGCGATCCGGCACGGCTAGCCAGGACGTGGGGTCGAGGCACGCGCATCACCATCCACAACCCACAGCGGAGACATCATGCGGTTGACAGGTAAAACAGCCATCGTCACAGGCGGCGGCTCGGGTTTCGGCGAAGGCATTGCGAAGACCTATGCACGCGAAGGCGCGAACGTGGTGGTCAACGATCTGAACGGCCCGGCCGCCGAGCGCGTGGCGAGCGAAATCGCGCTGGCCGGCGGCAAGGCCATCGCGGTGCCCGGCAACGTCGCCGAGCGCAGGGATTGGCAACAACTGCGCGAAGCCGCGCTCGAAGATTTCGGCAGCGTGCAGATCGTCGTCAACAACGCCGGCACCACGCATCGCAACAAGCCCGTGCTGGAAGTGACAGAAGCCGAATTCGACCGCGTCTACGCGGTGAACGTCAAGAGCATCTATTGGAGCGTGCAGGAGTTCGTGCCGTATTTCCGCCAGCAAGGCGGCGGCTGCTTCGTCAATATCGCGTCGACGGCCGGCGTGCGGCCGCGCCCCGGGCTCGTCTGGTACAACGGCAGCAAGGGCGCGGTGATCATCGCGAGCAAGTCGCTGGCGGTCGAACTGGGTCCGGAGCGCATTCGCGTGAACTGCGTGAATCCGGTGATCGGGGAAACGGGATTGCTCTCCGAGTTCATGGGCGTGGAAGATACGCCGCAAAATCGCCAGCGCTTTCTCGCCGGCATTCCGCTCGGGCGCTTCTCGACGCCGCAGGACATTGCCAACGCCGCGCTCTACCTGGCCTCGGACGAAGCGGAGTTCATCACGGGCGTGTGCCTCGAAGTGGACGGCGGACGCTGTGTGTAGTGCCTCCCGCGAGGGCCGTGCAGGCGCGGCCCTCGCGGAAGTTAGTGTTTTCCCCCGCTGTCGATTCGTCATGCAAATCAACCGCTACGGCTAGAATCGCTTGAAGTCGATCAATCATTTCCACAAGAAAAGAGGAGACGCCATGGCTAGTCCCGCAGACCCGCTCCACCATCCCGGCGCTGGTGCGCCACCTTCCACGTTCGAAGAGGCCACCTATCGCAAGGTCACCTGGCGGCTCGCGCCGCTCCTGATGCTCTGTTACGTGGTCGCGTATCTGGACCGCGTCAACGTCGGCTTCGCCAAGCTGCAAATGACCAGCGACCTCGGTCTGAGCGACACGGTGTATGGCTTCGGCGCGGGGATTTTCTTCCTCGGCTATTTCTTCTTCGAAATTCCGAGCAATGTGATCCTGCATAAGGTCGGCGCGCGCGTGTGGATCGCGCGGATCATGGTGTCGTGGGGCGTGATCTCCATGCTAACCATGTTCGTCACCACGCCGTCCATGTTTTACGTGATGCGCTTCCTGCTCGGTCTCGCCGAAGCGGGCTTCTTCCCCGGCATCATTCTGTATCTCACGTATTGGTATCCGGCGCATCGACGCGGCCGCATGACCACGTGGTTCATGACGGCGATAGCGTTGTCCGGCGTGATCGGCGGTCCGGTGTCGGGTTATATCCTGAAGTCCTTCAACGGCATGAACGGCTGGCATGGCTGGCAGTGGCTATTTCTGCTCGAAGGGATTCCTTCGGTGCTCGTCGGCATTCTGGTGTTCGCGGTGCTGGACGACCGCATCGCGAAGGCCAAATGGCTCACCAAGGAGGAGCAGCAACTGCTCGAGCGCCATGTATCCGCCGAAGAAGCCACCAAGCACGACATGCCGATCAGCCAGGTGCTGAGAAGCGGCCGCGTTCTGATGCTGAGCCTTACGTATTTCTCGTTCGTGATGGGCCTGTACGGCGTGAGCTTCTGGCTGCCGACCATCATCAAGGCGACCGGCGTAACCGATGCGTTCATGATCGGTCTGCTGTCGGCGATTCCGTTCGCGGGGGCCGTGGTGGCCATGGTATTCGTGTCGCGCAGCGCGGACCGCAGCCGCGAGCGGCGCTGGCATATCGCGTTGCCCGCGTTCGCGGGAGCGATCGGCCTCGTGCTCTCCGTGGTGTATGCGCACAACACCGTGCTCGCGATGGCGTCGCTCACGCTCGCGACCATGGGCATCATGACCACGCTGCCGCTCTTCTGGAGTTTGCCGACGGCGATTCTCGCCGGCACGGGTGCGGCGGCCGGCATCGCCATGATCAACTCGATCGGCAATCTGGCGGGGTTTCTCAGTCCGTATGCGGTGGGCTGGCTCAAGCAGGCGACGGCCGCGAACGATTCCGGCATGGTCATGCTGGCGGCGTTCATGGTGCTCGGCGGCTTGCTTGCGATCAGTGTGCCCGCGAAGATGGTGAACAAGTGAAGCTCTACACCGCATGACATCGGGCGGTAAGCGCCGCTAACGCTAGATGTCATGTTGCGGGACTCAAGCATCACCCGCCAACGAAAAAGCCCTCGGCTCTACAACCCCGAGGGCTTTTTGCTGTTCGTCTCCGCACCGCCCGACCTGCGGGGCGCACGGAGCGCGACACGCGTCAAACGATATTCATCGCCAACGCGCTCTCGCGATAATGCTGGCTCGCCTTGTCCATATCGCCCAGCTGCTCGTGCAAACGCGCCAGCGCGCGATGCGAACGAATCCTCAGCGTCTCGTTGTCGGCGAGTTTGAGCGCCCGCTCGAGGAACGACTGCGCCTTGCCCCACAACTGCTGATGCAGGCACAGGCGGCCCAACGTGAACAGCAGGTCGGCATCTTCCGGGCGATCCTTCTGCCACGCTTCGGCCTTCTGGATCAGCGGCAAGGCATCGCCCCCCGTTGTGTCCGGATAGCGGCGCAGCAAGCGCGCGTCCCAGTTCTGCGCGAGCGCTTCCTCGACGATCTTGCGCGCTTCCTGCGGCCGGTTCAGCGCGACCAGCAGTTCGGCGGCGAGATCCGCGAGACGCGGCGAATGACGCTCGGTCGCCGACAGCGAACTCCACAACTCCAGCAATGCATCTGCGTTATGCCGGCGGTCACGCAGCAGATTCTCCGCCGCGAGCTGGCGCAAACGCACCGCCACCGCCGGGTGAATCGCCTCGCGCTTTTCCAGCATCTTGACGAGCTTGAGCACTTCGCCCCAGTTCTTCAATTGCTGTTGTGCGCGCAACATGATCTGCTGCGCGTGAATGCGCCGCGCGCCCTGCGATTGCATTTCAGTCAGCGCGTTCAGCGCGCCGTCCGCATCGCGGCCGTCGGCGCGCATGTCGGCGGTGGCCATCAGACGTGCGTCCTGCCAGTCGGACTCGTTGATCTGCGCGAGCCATTCGTCGCGCCGCGCGTATTCACGCATGCGGTGCGCCGCCGTGGCCGCGATCAAACCGGCCGCGCCCTTGTTGTCGCCATTCGCCAGCGCATCTTTGGCGGCTTTCTCAGCCCGCGAAAAACGCCCTGCGTACAGATTGCCGACTGCGTCGCGCAGCGCGGCATGCGCCTTCGCGACCCGCGAGCGCGCGCGATAGGCCGCCACGCGCTGCGGCATGCGCCAGATATTGCGGAAAATGCGCAGCAGTGCGTACAACAGGATGAACAGCACCACCAGGCCGACCACGAACAGATTCAACGACAGATCGACGCGGTACGGCGGATAGATCAGCAGCACCTGCCCCGTGTCGAAGCGCCCGACCACCGCCAGCACCACCGCGGCGGCGAACAGCAAAGCAAGCCATACAAGTCCCCGGATCGCCATGATTAACCTCGGCTCCGGTATTGATTGACGGCTTGCAGGCTCGTATTCAGATTCGGCAGTTCAACCGCGGCCGAGCCCGTCTCGACCTGCCTGACCAGATCCTCGACCGTCTGAGTCTTCTTCGAGGTGTTGTCGAAGTAGCGCGTAAGCGCGTTCTGCGCCGCCTCCAGGTCGGACTTGAGCGTGGTCTCGTTGCGCGAGAGCAGCGCAAGGCGCGCCGACAGCAGGCGCAGCTTCAGATTTTCACGCACGAAGTAGCCTTGATCCGGCGTGACCAGCATCGCGTCGGCATTGTCGATGCGGCGCACCTGCACGAGGCTCGTCAGCTGCTGGCCGATGCCGGTGGTCACTTCACGCCACCACACTTTCCAGCGCGGCTCGCCGGTGGCCGCGGCGACCTTCGCCGTATCGGCCCAGGTTGCGGCGTGCGGCGTGGCGTGGGCGATCGGCGCCTCGCCCGAAAGCGGCAGGTTGTCGACCTGGTCGATCGCGTTGTCGAGCTTGATGGCGAGACCCGTGAGGTCGGTGGAAGGCGCAGCCTTCAGCTTGTCGATGTCTTGCGCGATGGCCTTGCGCACCGTGACGGCCTGCGGGCTGTCCGACGCGGCGAGACGTGTATCGGCGCTTTGCAGCGCGAACAGCGCAAGCTGGGTGTTGCCGGTAAGCTGCAACTGCTGGCTTGCGGCCGACAGCATCTGGCCGACTTCGGCGAGCGTCCAGTCGTCACGATTGCGGGCGAGATCCGCGTATTGCTGGTGCAGCGCCTGCTGCGCGGCCTGCGCATCGGCAAGCTTGCCCTCGAGCTGCACGACCTGGGTGTCCGATTGATGGACCGTGGCCAACGCCTGCTCGGTCTTGGCGCGCAGCTCGCTGGTCTGCGCGTCGTTGGCTTGCTGGCGCTGCGCGAGCTGCTGCTCGGTGCGCTCCAGCTTGCGATTGAGCGCATAGCCGCCCACGCCCGCGGCGCAAGCAAGAACCACGACGACAAACCACAGCAGCGGTCCGCTCGCGCTGCGGCGCTTTTGCGCTTCGTAGGGCGTGAAGGGTTGATTCGACGGCAACGCAGTGGTCGCGGCCGGCTGGGGTGCAGCGTTCGTGGAGGCGTTCGTTTCAGTCATGCGTGATTTAGCCGGTGAATGAGCCGGATTGGACGGTACCGGTTGAACTACGGGAGGCAGGGCTTCGAGCAAGGCGTGGGCAATGCGATCGTCGCCCGCGCCGGACACCGTCATCCTATCAAAACCCAATGCCCGCGCGGTCTGCGCGATACGGGGATGCGGCGTGACCAGATTGGCGTGCTTCAGTTGCGTGATTTCGTCGGCAGTCAGATGCTCCTGCGCGAGTTCGTGCAGGTTGCGC
>DASVNP010000240.1:0-11265 GCA_036383775.1 Paraburkholderia sp.
AGCGTATCGGCGACTTGCGCGCGGCGCGCCGGATCATTGAGGACGGCGAGGGCCTGGCGGGCCTGCTCGGGCGTCAGCGTGACCGCGGTGCCGGAGGCCGGCGCCTCGGGCGCCGCCTGTGCTGCGGCGGCAAGGACGGGCGAGGCCCCAAGAGCGAGAAGAAGGAGAATCCAGATTTGAAATAGTTTGCGCATAGGGCGGTAAGGCGGGGGTCCAGGTGCCCACGGCGGTGCCGGAACACATGGACCCGTTCGGTGGCGTGAACATTGACCGACACAGTTTAGGTCATACAAGTTCCGCGAACGGCCGCCTATGGCCGCTACTACGTCGCGGCAGCCGACCCATGCACCGGCGCCACGCCGAACGTGCCGTCGACCACTTCGGTGAAGGTGCGCTCCTCACGCAGAATGAAACGTTTCGCCTGAGCAAGCGCAAAATTATCCCGCGCTTCGGCATCGGTGCGCAGTCTTGCCCGATACGCTTCGTATGCCGCGAGACTCTCGAAGGCGATCAGGCCCCAGGCGATGTCGTTGGTGCCTTCATGCGGTAGGAAATAGCCGACCAGATGACCGCCGCAGCGGGGAATAATGCGGCCCCAATTACGGGCGTATTCGTCAAACGCATCGCGCTGGAAAGGGTCGATCTGGTAACGGATGAAGCAGGTAATCGCCATGTGCAGGCTCCGGGAGGGGGAAGGTCATGGTCTGAAGCACCATGACGGCAGTATGGCGTCCGCCCGCCGGCGATGTTTCACTTCGCGCTGAACTGTCGATGTGAACGGCACGAGCCGCTCACCCGGATTGGCGCGCCGCCCGGATTGGGCCGGGCGGGCTGGGTAACGAACGGTGGCGCGGTTGCCCGGCGAACGGTGGCGCGCGAGCGCCCGGTCACGCCAGCGAAGACACCTGTCGCTCCGACTCGTCGTCGGCGTCCGCGCCGGTAGCGTCCGTCACGCGCCCGCCGGCCACTTCCTGATGCAGCCGGTTCGCATGCATCAGCCGGTAGAGCGTGGCTCGCGAAATTCCCAGTTCGGCTGCCGCCTCGGACAACTTGTAGCCGTGCCGCTGCAAGGCGTGCTCAATGGCGTCCCGCTCGGCCTTGCTGCGGATTTCCGCCAGCGTCACGGCCGGCCCATTCTCGGCTTCCGGCAGGCCAAGATCGCTGGCCGTGATGAAGCGGCCCTCGCTCATGACCACGGCGCGCCGCACGCAGTTGATCAGTTCGCGCACATTGCCCGGCCACGGGTAGTTCGACATGGCGACGATCGCGTCGCTCGACAGTCCGCGCAGTTTGCGTGCGCCGTCCTGCTTGTACATGCTGAGCGCATAGTTGGCGAGCAGCTTGATGTCGCCGCCGCGCTCGCGCAACGGCGGTTCGATCAGGCGCAGCACGCACAGCCGGTGATACAGGTCGGAGCGAAAGCGCCCGTCTTCCACAGCCTTGTCCAGATCGACGTGGGTCGCCGAAATGACCCGAACGTCGACCTTGATCGGGCCAGTGCCGCCGAGCCGCTCGATAGTGCCTTCCTGCAGAAAGCGCAGCAGGACTGCTTGGCATTCATGCGGCATGTCGCCGATTTCGTCGAGGAACAGCGTGCCTTTGTCGGCAGACTCGATCCGGCCGATCTTGCGTTGCAGCGCGCCGGTAAAGGCGCCGCGTTCGTGGCCGAACAATTCGGCCTGCAGCAGGCTTGGCGGAATCGCCGCGCAATTGATCGCGACGAAGGTGTTGCGGGCGCGTGGCGAGCGGTCATGAATCGCGCGGGCGGTCAGTTCCTTGCCGGTGCCCGACTCGCCGGCGATGAACACCGGCGCATCGGTCACGCCGCACTTGTCGATGCGGCGGTACAACTGCTGCATAGCCTCGCATTGTCCGACCATGCCGTGCCGGCCGAGCGACGGCTCGGGGGCAACCTGCCCTTTGCGCAGGCTCGAGAGTCCATGTGCGTGGCCGAGCGCGAAGACGAGGCGGTCGTTCAGCCACGGCCGCGTCACGAAATCGAAGCAATAGTCGAGAATGAAGCGGCTGACCAGTTCCTGTTCCGCCTGCCCTGGTGCGATCTGGGCGACCCAGTTGGTTTCGACGCGCCGCATGCACAACGCCAGCGCCGACAGATGCTGGGACGTGCAGTGAGCGGGCAGTTCGACAAGGCCGACCTTGATATCGCCGCGCTCGATCAGCCGCTCGGCGGCGGCCGTGGTTTTGGCGTGCAAAGCTTGCCAGCCGGCGGCGGCCAGAAATTCGACAAGTTTCTGATCGGGCGAACTCGACACGTACAGAACCGTGCGTTCCGTGTCCACAGGCGTGCAAGTCGTAGTCATGTTACCCCCGGTGCAATGCTGCTCTCAGGACTGCTGTTCGACGTCATCGACAGACCGGCAAACGGTGCCGACATGAGACCAACTGAGCCATTCGGGCCGATTGCTCGGACCCGGACGGGATTGGGCACCGCATCCGGCTTTCCTGCTTGCAGCCCGGCGGTGACGGATTCACGGTAATGGCAATGGCGGGGGCATAGGCCGGGCGGCGCGAGCCGCAAGGTAATGCACGTCAAACGTACAGCGGAACGGCGTTCACCGTTGCAACCCGCTGGACGGTCCTATCCCCGAATCACAAAAACCGTTTCTTACCTCGTTGGCCTGATACGAGCGCTCTACCTGGCGCATAGCAGAACCATATGCGAAAGCGCTTTTTCGCGCCATACAAATAAATCTGGATTCAGAAACGTTTTTCGCAGCCGAGCGGTTCATCGGGCGAGTTAAAAATTACTGGAAATTACCAGCCATGCCCCGCTATGCGCGGTATCGCACATACGGCTGCAAACATAGATGTGGCAGCACCGCAGCCGGCCGTGCTGTCGCCGCGTTGCGTTGTCTCATGCTTGCGACACATCGGGCGACGCACTCCAGGCGTGCCGGACGCCGGTCAGGTGCGGCATATTTGACCGGAGGCGGGACACAACCCTTGCCCACACGCAGGGCGCGGGGCCTGCGCGGCGACCCTGCCCGTGGTCATTGTTTCCGGGGCGCGCCGGTGGCTGAGCCAGGCGCGTGTCGAATACGAATCAACCCGTGCGGCGGAGGGCCGCCGTCCCCATGCGTTGCCGCAAGAATCACGGTGGCATAAGGCTTTGGGTGTGCCTGGCATGGGCGTTGCAATAAGGACATCAAAGCGAATGCGTTGCCGCCGGTCCGGAGCACGGGGAAGCCAGGATGAACAAGGGCCGGCGGTAAACACAGACTTCGTTGACGCGGCCGGGGAAGCCATATGCGTCTGACGAGGGTGCGGCGGGGCCACTGACAAGCGGACGTCAAAAAAGAACGGGGCGCATGATCGATACGGGGTATGGGTCATGCGCCACCGGACGACGCGAAGCGATGTCCTCGCCACTTTTTTCCGTCTGGGTTAACGGACGCGAACGGGTGGCGATAACAACAGATTTCACGCTCGCGCGGTTGGCGGGCGAGCCATACCAACAACAGTGACAGAACAACGACGGGGCAGCGTACGGACGGGGACCAGCCGGCGCGAAGCAGCGGGGAGGAATGGCCAGAGTCTCCATAGAGGGGCGCTTGCTACGAGGTGGACCGGACGCCGTGTCCGCGAATGCGCGGACACGGCGCACCTGGCCCAGGTTTGGGAAGGCAAATCTTTCGGGGGTTGTCATGAACGAACAGATCATCAAACTGACCGCGGTGCGGTCGGACCGTCAAAGCGCCGCGCGTCCCGCCGGCGTCTCCTATCAACGGCATCTCGCCGCGCCGCGCGCGTTGTTCGCAGCGCCCCCGGTCGATCTGCTGACGCTGGTCATCGCCGAGGCGGTGAAGCGCCGTGCGCAAGCGGAAATTCAGCGCGAGGCGCTGCGTGATGCGATGTACGAGATGCCAGTGGCGCCGGATCGCCATCACGGTTACGCGCCGGACATCAACCCGCTAGATGCCGACGAATAACCGGAACATGGTGCGTTATCGCGTTGGCCTCATTAACTGAACGGCGTCAGACCGGCGGAGAGCCGACATGATCGACATCTTCCTGATTTCATCGAGCGCGGAGTATGCGCGGCAAATCGTGGCGCGTCTTGACGCAAGCGGCGTGGCATACCGCTTGCGCACGGCCTCTGGCCCGGCGCGGCAACTGCGTACGCACGACCGTCAGATCCGCAGCGCCGATCTGCTGATCGTCGCCGATGCCGATCTGGGGCCGCGCGACCTGGATGGCGTCGAGGAGGTGCTCGCCTGCACACCGGCGCTGCATTGCATCCTGGTGACGCCGGCGCCGTCCACGGCCTTGCTGGGTGCGGCGATGCGCGTCGGCGTGCGGCATGTGCTGTCATGGCCGCTCGACGCATGCGAGATCACCACCGTGCTGATCCGGATCGACGCGCGGAAGAAAGATCTCGCAGGACGCCGCACCGGGCGCATCATTTCGCTCGCTTCCAGCAAGGGCGGCAGCGGCACGACGATGATTGCCGTCAATCTCGCCTATTCGCTTGCCGCGACGGGCAACCGGCACGTGCTGCTGATCGACCTGAGCCAGCAATTTGGCGACGCCAGCCTGCTGCTCGCCGACAAGCCGCCACCCACCACACTGGCCGATCTCTGCTGCCAGGCGGAGCGCCTCGATGCGGCGCTGCTCGAATCCTGCGTGATGCATGTGCACTCCAATCTCGATGTGCTGGCGGGCGCCGGCGATCCGCTCAAAGCCGCCGAATTGCTACCTGAGCAGTTGGCGCGCATTCTCGCGCTGGTGCGCGAGCGCTACGATGCCGTGCTGATCGACGTCGGGCAAAGCCTCAATCCGTTGACGATCCATGCGCTCGATCGCAGCGATGCGATCTGTATGGTCGTGCGGCAAAACCTGCTTTATCTGCACGGCGGGCGGCGCATGCTGGATATCTTCAGGGAACTGGGCTATCCGGCCAGCAAGATTCGGGTAGTGGTGAATCAATACGACAAGAACGCCCAGATCAATCTGCCGAAGCTCGAACAGACCCTTGGCGCGAAGGTGTCGCATCAGCTTCCGCGCGACGAAAAGGAGGTCAACGAGGCGCTCAGCCGCGGCCTGCCGCTCGTGACGCTGGCGAGAGACAGCGCGCTCGCGCACGGCATCAGCCTGCTCGCGAACATGCTGTGGCCGGCCGGCCCGGAACGCCGTAAAAGCGTGTTCGGCAGACTGCTGGCCGCGCGGCCGAGCGGGCCGCCGCAACTCAAGCCAGGGCGGTAAGTCCATCATTGGCGGGGGTGGTCGCTATCGCGCCAGCCATAGCAAGGCAAGCCTTTGGATCATTCGCGGCACGTTCTGACGGTGTATCGTGTGGTTGCACCTCACCACTCCTGAGAACGCGACATGAGCGCCGCATCGTCCATGCAGAACGAGTCCAACGGTTTCACCCCGATCGAGTCGATCCTGTCCAATCCGATCCTCAACACGGATTCGTACAAGGCGTCGCACTATCTGCAATATCCGCCCGACGCGTCGGCGATGTTCTCGTATATCGAATCGCGCGGCGGGCGCTATGACCGCACGCTGTTCTTCGGCCTGCAAATGCTGATCAAGGAGTATTTGTGCCGGCCGATCACCCCGGCGATGATCGACCAGGCCAAGGCATTTTTCACGGCCCATGGCGAGCCATTCAACGAGGCGGGCTGGCGCTATGTCGTCGAGCACCACGGCGGCTATCTGCCGGTGCGGATTCGCGCGGTGCCGGAAGGATCGGTGGTGCCCACGCACAATGTGCTGGTCACGGTCGAGTGCGACGATCCCCGCGTGTTCTGGCTGGCTTCGTATCTTGAGACCATGCTGATGCGCGTGTGGTACCCGATTACCGTGGCGACGCAAAGCTGGCATCTGCGCAAGACGATTCGCGGCTATCTCGAGAAGAGCAGCGACGACCTCGCGCAACTGCCGTTCAAGCTGCACGATTTCGGCGCGCGCGGCGTCTCGAGCGCTGAATCGGCGGCGATTGGCGGTGCGGCGCACCTCGTCAGTTTCATGGGTTCGGATACCGTGCTCGGCGTGGTCGCGGCGAACCACTACTACAACGAGACAATGGCGGCGTTTTCCGTGCCGGCCGCCGAACACAGCACGATTACCTCGTGGGGACGCGAGCGCGAAGCCGACGCGTTCCGCAACATGATTACGCAGTTCGGCAAACCGGGAGCGATCGTCTCAGTGGTCTCCGACTCCTACGATCTGTTTGCCGCCCTCAAAGCTTGGGGCACGGAGTTGAAGCAGGCCGTGATCGATTCGGGCGGCACGCTGGTCATCCGGCCCGACTCCGGCGATCCGCGGACCATCGTGCTGCAGACCCTGCGGGCGCTCGAGGCGTCGTTCGGTTCGGTAGAGAACAGCAAGGAGCGGCGCGTGCTCAATCATGTGCGCGTGATTCAGGGCGACGGCGTGAATCCCGACTCCATCGAATCGATTCTGGCCGCCATGGACGAGGCCGGATTCGCGGCGGACAACATCGTGTTCGGCATGGGCGGCGCATTGCTGCAACAGATCAACCGCGATACGCAGCGCTTCGCGATGAAGTGTTCCGCGATCCGCTTGGGAGACGAGTGGCACGGTGTGAGCAAGGACCCGGTGACGGACGCCACCAAGCGTTCGATGAAAGGGCGGCTGACGTTACTGCGCAATCGCCGCACGGGCGAGTATCGGACCACCACGCTGCCCATCGCGTGGGATGAGCGCACCGTTCAAGGCGAGTGGGACGAGGCGCTGGTGACGGTGTTCGAGTCCGGCAAGCTGCTGGTCGATGCATCGCTCGCGGAAATCAGAAGCCGGGCTCACGCGGGTGAAACCGGCTGAGCGCCGCTCGCTTGCCAGACGGCCACGCCTGAGGCGCGGATATCGACCCGGCACGGTGCGCCTTCGCGCAGGCGCGCGTCTTCACTGGCAATGTCGAAACGGACCCCGGCGATATTCACGCGGACATAGCGCTCGCCGCGCCGCAGTTCGACGGCGTCGATCATGCCGGCATGCGCGCCTTCGGGCGTGATCACGATGGCATGTGACGAGACGCGCCACATCACGGGCCATCCCGTGGCGAGATCGAACCCGCTCGCGTTCGTGCCGACCACCAGCCCTTGAGCAATTTCGAGCTGGCCGGGAGCGTTCATCACGCCCTCGCCGACGTTGTGCAGACCGAGCAGCCCGGCGACCCGCATCGACACTGGCCGTTCGAACACCGCGTCGATGAAGCCTGCCTGCAGCACGCGGCCCTGTTCGACGACCAGCACTTCATCGGCCAGCAACGCCGCTTCATCCGGGTCGTGCGTGACGATGATCGTCACCGCGGCAATCTCGCGCTGCAACACCCGCAACGACTGCTGCAAACCACGCCGCCGCGGTGTATCCAGCGCGGCGAACGGTTCGTCGAACAGCAGCAGTTCGCTGTGTCGCGTTAGTGCCCGCGCGAGCGCGACCCGCTGCCGCTGGCCAAACGACAATTGATGCGGCAAACGCCCAACCAGTGGCGCGAGACCCAGATGATCCAGCCAGTAACGCGCGCTGGAGGGGTCGGCGTCGACAGGAAATGCCAGTTGGCGCGCCACGGTCATATGCGGAAAGAGGCCGTAGTCTTGAGGCATGTAGCCGATCTGGCGGCGCTCGGGCGGCAGCGTGTTCAATTCCGCTGAGCCGAGCCGCACGCTGCTCGATGCATTGGACTCGAGCCCCGCAATCAGACGCAGTGCCAACGATTTACCCGACCCCGACGGGCCG
Source organism: Paraburkholderia sp. (assembly GCA_036383775.1). Lineage (GTDB taxonomy): Bacteria > Pseudomonadota > Gammaproteobacteria > Burkholderiales > Burkholderiaceae > Paraburkholderia. The sequence goes on from DASVNP010000240.1 coordinate 7,726, forward strand.
ATGATCGCGAGGCGCCGCGTGGCGGGCGTCCACGCAATGTCGAGGTCGAACGCGCCCAACTGGCGCCGCAAATGGAAGGCGAGGCGCGCGTCGGCTGCCGCGCCCCGGCTTGCGGTCAGATCCGCGCCGGGTTCGAGCGCGTCCTCGCCGTTGTCGGCCGATTCGGGCGCGGGCTTCTGCCGCAGACTGTAGATCGACAGCGCGGCGCAGACGATGGCGATGGCGAGCGTCGGCAGCAGCAACGGCATCATCGCCGGCAACCCCTGGCCGCCGAATACGACGTACGTATAGACCGGCAGCGAATACGGGTGATACGCCACCATCACAGTCGCGCCGAATTCGCCGAACGCGCGCAGCCATGCGAGCGCGAGTCCCGCGCGAATGGCCGGCCACGCGACGGGCAGCATGACACGGAAAAACCGGCTGCCGGCGTGATGGCCTAACGTCGCGGCGACGTCGTCGAGGACCGGATCGACAGCGGCAAAGGCGGATTTCGCGGCAATGATCAGGAACGGCGCGGCCACGAAGACTTCCGCGAGCACGATGCCGGCGAAGGAATCCGTCAGGACACCTTGAGTCAGCTGGCCAATCCAGCTATACGGACCGAGCAGAAAAAGCAGCAGCACGCCGCTGGTGAGCGGCGGCAGTGCCAACGGCAACTGCACGAAAAAGCCGAGCAGCGCCATCTTGCGCGAGCTCGAACGCGCCAGCAGATAGCCGAGCGGCACGCCACCCAGCAGAATCGCGAGCGAGGCCACGCTGGCGCTCGCCGCCGATACGCCGACTGCCGACCATGTAGCGCGCCAATCGACATTCGCCCAGTCCGCGGCGCCGAGTTGCGGCACGCTCGCGATAAACGGAGCACACAGATAGACAGCCAGCAGCGCGGCCAGCCAGAGCAGCGGGCGCGCGGCAGTGCGTTTCACCGCCTTAATGCGCGGCGGCGTCGATCACGGCTTGCACCGAGGGCGGCATGGCTTGCACGTTGCCGCTCACGGTCGGGGTGATGACGTCCACGCCATGTTGCGTGAGCAGAGCGCGGCCTTGCGCGCTCAGCAGGAAGTCGACGAAGCGGCTTGCGCCTGCGCGATTCGGCGCATCGTTGAGAATCGTCAGCGTATAGCTGGCCTTGGCTTGCAGTTCGGGCGCGGGGCGGATCGCCGGAATCTTCAGATCAGCGGTTTCCGTCGAATAGAAAAAGCCGGCGTCGAGCTGGCCGGATTGCAGACGGCCCACCAGCGTTTCCTCAGGCAAAACCTGCTCGGGATTGTCCGCGGCGCCGAGCGTTTTCTCGACAAGGTCCGGCTGCTGATAGAACTCGGCCGCCTTCGTCATCATTTCGACGGCGAACGCGCCTTTCGGATCCAGCTTCGGATCGGTTCGGCCGAGGCGGATGCCCGGTTCCTGCAGCACCTGATCCCAGCGCTTGCTTTTGAACTGCGCAGCGAATTTGCTTTGCGGGTTGTAGCCGATCATCAGCGGCGATTCGGCGAAGTTCACGTACCACGTGACGTGATCGCCGTTCGCTTCACCCATCAGGCTGTTATTCACCTTCGGGCTCGCGCTGATGAACACGTCGCCGCGGCGCAGCTTGCCCTTGATCTCGTTGGCGATCTTGTTCGAGCCCGCCGCGTAGCCGCGGAAATGCTTGCCGGTGGCTTTCTCGAACGCCGGGCCGACACTGCGCTCCATCAGGTTGACGAGCGAACCGGCGTACAGCACGTTGACCGTATCGCCCCCCGAAGGCGCTTCTTGTGCCACAGCGGGTGAGGCCGTCACGATGCCGGCGGTGAGCACGAGAGAGGCGGCGAGGGAGCCGAGCAGCTTGCGAATCATGCGATAACCCCGTTGCGTTATTTAGATCGTTATATTACGACGCCGTCGCGTTGTTTTGTGTGACGGCGCCGGCCGCCGGGCTCAATTGAGCGGGAAGATCCGCACGTAGCTGATGCCGCCGGTGCTGCCCGCGCGGTCGATGGCGTACAGCCGGCCGCGCGACGTGTCGACGGCCACCCCGCGGGCGTCCTGAAAGTCGTTCGCCAGCACGCTGATCGTGCCGTTCGGTGCGATCCGGCACAGCCCGGTGGCATTGCATTTGGTGTAGAGCGCGCCGCCGGCGTCGACCGCCATCAGGTCCGGGCTGTTGATCTGCACGAACTGGCCGCCCGGCGTCGCCGCCTGCGAGCCGCTGAGCAGCGCGCTGAGGCTCGCCTTGACGATGGCGTTGTTCGCCTGATCCGAGACGTACACCGAGTCGCCCGACACGGCGACGCCGACCGGCTTGCCGAGTCCGCTCAGCAGATCGCGTTCGACCGCAGTGCCGGCCGCCGGATCGTAGGTGATCAGGCTCAGACCGCCTTGCGGAGGATTGCTGCCGCTTTTGACGAACCATGTCGACAGCAGGCGGTTCGAGCCGATCGAGATCAGACCCAGCCGGCGTCGCGCGGGATTCGGGCCGCTCAGCACGCCCGTCGTGTCGGCGCCGGTGATGCTGAACACGGCGCTCGCCGTGCCGAAGCCGAAGCGCTCGATCATCAGCGTGGTGGCGTCGGCAAAGCTCAGCTGGCTCAGGCTGGTCGCCTGGCCGGCCACCACCAGCACGCTCGCGTAATGGGAGAAGGTGCGGCCGTCGGGCGAGGTGAGCACACTGCTGGTTTGATCGTCGGTAATGAAGACGGCGCCGTCCGCCGCGCGCACCGCAATGCCGTTCGGTGACGCGCCAACCGCAATCTTCTGCGGGGTGACGGTGACTTCGTCGCCGCCACAACCCGCCAGCGCGGCAATCAGGCTGAAGGTGACGAGGGCGAGTCGCGTGACGCGTCGCGAGACGGGCGAAAGGTGCATGGGATCTCCTGGCGTGCCCTGGCTGCGCACCGGCCGCCTGCCGGCGCCGGCGTGCCTTGCGGTTTATGGATAGGGATGAGCGCGGCCATGCGACCGATATGTCCAGCGATATAGTGCGTATCGACGCCGCTTTTTGCGCGGAAGCCGCCATCGCAGCGTAATATACGCACGGACATAACGAGTGAACAAGCCGCTCAGGCGTCAATGCTGGAGATAACCGCGTATGGATAATGTCAATGTGATTGCCGCGCCTGCGGTCGACGCCGCAATCGTCCTGAGCGGGCGGTTCCAGCGGCCGTTGTCGTTCGGTCTCGGTCAACTCAGCCGCTACGAAAGCGTGCTGGCCACGCCGTTCGATCTGCGCTGCTACACGACGAATCGTTTCATTCGCAGTGTCGAGCCCTATCGCGGCGTGCGTCTGACGACACTCATCACGGAAGCGGGCCTGCCGAACAGTGTGCCGGGCGAATTCAAGCGCACGGTGTTCGTGGCGGTGGGTCACGACGGGTATGTCGTGACGTTTTCATGGCATGAACTCTTCAACACGCCGGTCGGCGAAAACGTTCTTGTGGCGTACGAATGCGGCGGCCGCGCGCTCACGCCGGAGGAGGGCGCGCCGATTCTGTTTTCCGGCTCGGACATCCTGCCCGCGCCGCGTCATGTCAAACGTCTGGCGCGGATCGAGGCGCATGTGTT
>DASVNP010000241.1:0-2345 GCA_036383775.1 Paraburkholderia sp.
GTCGCCACGAGCTTGCCCAGCGTGACTACGGCGGCTTCCATCTCTTCCGACCACGCGCCGCTGTAGTTCAGGCGGATACAGTTCGTGTAGGTCGGCACCGGCGAGAAGATGTGCCCGGGCGCCACCGTGATGCGCCGCTCCAGCGCGGCATGGTACAGCGCCATGGCGTCCACCTCTTCGGGCAACTCCACCCACAGCACGTAGCCGCCGGCCGGGCGCGACACGCGCGTGCCGGCCGGAAAGAAGCGCCGCACGGCGGCGGCCATGATGTTGGCCTGCTGGGCGTAGGCCTTGCGCACGCGGCGCAGGTGGTAGTCGTAGCCATCGCGGCGCAGGAACTCGGCAATGGCCAGTTGCGGAATCGTCGACGTGGTCAGCGTGTTCAGGAACTTGAGCCGCTCCACCTTTTCCTTGGACCGCCCCGGTAGTGCCCAGCCGATGCGGTAGGCATTGGTCAGCGTCTTCGAGAACGACGAGCAATGCAGCACGATGCCGGCCGTGTCATAGGATTTCAGCGAAGTTGGATGGACGTCGCCGTAGTACAGCTCGCCATAGACGTCGTTTTCGATGACCGGGATGTCGCGCTCGGTCAGCAGGGTCACCAGCGCCTGCTTGCGCGCGTCCGACATCTGGAACCCCAGCGGATTCTGGAAGTTCGGCATGACCATGCAGGCCGTAATGGTCTGCGACTCCACGATGGCGGCGAGCGCTTCAATATCGATTCCATGCTCCGGATGCGTCGACACCTCGATCGCTTTCATGCCCATCCGTTCGATCGCGTGGAGCATCGCATAGAACGTCGGTGACTCGACCGCGATCACGTCGCCGGGCTTCGCGACTGCCTGCAGGCACAGATTGATCGCCTCAGTCGCGCCGACCGTGATGATGATCTCGTTCGGATCGACGGCCATGCCGTTCTCGAGATAGCGTCGCGCGATCTGGCGCACAAGGGCCGCATTGCCGGGCGGCAGCGCGTCGGTCACGCCCCAGCGCGTTTTGCCGCGTCCCGCGTCGTAAGCGTAGCGGTTGATCCTTTCGAAGGGAAAGAGGCCAGGGTCGGGGTAGGGCGAGCCGAGCGGCACGGCATCGTCGACGCCGATCGAGCGCAAGGTGGACAGCACCAGCCGGCTGACGTCGACCGGTGACGAAATCGGAATTGGTTTGGATGGCCGGAGTTCGTGCGTTTTCCGTTCGCCTCCGTCGCCCCGGAAATTGACGAAATAGCCCGACTGAGGCCTCGCCGTCAGCAAGCCACGGCTTTCGAGCAGCAAATAGGCGCGGATGACCGTTGTCACGCTGAGCCGATGCTGCTGGCTGGTCTGCCGTACGGATGGGAGGCGCTCGCCATGCCCGTACACGCCTTGCCGGATCAGCTTCTCGATGTCATCTGCCAGCTTCTCATAGAGATTCATCGGACGATTCCCTTAGCGTTCCGCAACGGCACGTTGTATCGACTTCTCACCTGTCTGGCACGCGCTCGCCTCGCCATGCCGCCGCCCGGTGCAGGGAGCGTAGCAGAACTGTACTGACCCAAGTCGGCCCGATGTGTGCACTCAGCGACCGATGGCCCGCCCTTAACCTGTTCTCCATCGAATGCGCATTGCCAGGTCGCCCCGCAGGGACCTTCCGATGCGCAAAAACTGGTTCGAATCACGTGAGATCGGAATACAGGGAGGTTGGGCACTATGAATCTGCTAGAAGCCATGCGGATTTACGTCAGGGTGGTTGAGCGCGGGAGTATCTCCGGCGCGGCGCGGGACCTCAATATGGGGCAGCCGGCCACGAGCGAACGCATCGAGCGGCTGGAGAAATACCTGGGCTGTAGGCTCCTGCTCCGTAGCGCACGCGCTTTCAATTGCACGCCCGAGGGCGTCACGTTCTACGAGCGTAGCAAAGCGATTCTGCTCGCCGTGGAGCAGGCCATCGCTGAAGTATCGAACGACGAGGAGGGTCTCAAGGGACCGATTCGTATCGCGGCGCCTCATTGTTTTGGCGAGACGGTGGTGCCGGAAGCGTTGACGCTGGTGCGTGCAGCCTATCCGCAACTGGATCTGGAACTGGTTCTGAACGACCGGGTCGTGGACCTCGTGACGGAGGGCGTCGATATTTCGTTTCGTCTTGGGCAACTTGGCGAAGGGGCATTCATTGCGCGTCAACTTGGCCAGGTTGGGCGTGTTCTCGTCGCCTCGCCAGGCTATCTGAGTCTGCACGGTCCAATCACGGAGCCATCCGAGCTGGTCAAGCATCCGTTCATCCGGGTTCAGGGCATGTTCGGCACGGATCAGTTGCCGCTCAGGCACATGGCGACCGTTGTAGAGAGCGCGCCGATCCGTACCGCAATCAGG
>DASVNP010000242.1:0-4464 GCA_036383775.1 Paraburkholderia sp.
CAACATTGCGCTGCTGCGGGAAGTGTCGCGTTTCGGCCTGATGAGCGAGGAGGAAGCGGAAACGGTTGGCGCGGCGTATCGCACGTACCGCAAGTTGCAGCACAAGCTGCGGCTGGACGGGATGGAGAAGGCGCGGGTCGAGCCGGCGCTGGTGACGGCCGAGCGTGAGGCGGTGCTCGCGCTGTGGAAACGGGTGTTCGGCTAAGCGCAGGCGCGTCGGCATTGCCGCGCGCCTGCCGCTGTCAGTCAGCCGATTGACACCTAGGCTGCCAGCATTTCCTTCGCGTGCTTGCGGGTGGTTGGGGTGATCTCCAAGCCGCCCAGCATGCGCGCGACTTCTTCGACGCGACTCGCCTTGTCGAGCGAGGTCACGCTGCTGACCGTGCCGCCCTTGCCGTTGCCGGTTTTCGCCACCTGAAAATGATGGTCGCCGCGCGCCGCGACTTGCGGCAAGTGCGTCACGCACAGCACCTGGCGTGCCTGTCCAAGCTGATGCAAAAGCCGTCCGACCACTTCGGCGACGCCGCCGCCGATTCCCGTATCCACTTCGTCGAAGATCAAGGTGGGCGTTGGGCTGGCGGCGCTGGCAATCACCGCGAGAGCCAGGCTGATCCGCGCCAGTTCACCGCCCGAAGCGACTTTCGCGAGCGGCCGTAGCGGCACACCAGCATGACCGGCGACGCGGAACTCGACCTGCTCGAGACCATGTGCGCCGCCTTCGGGCAGCGGCACCAGGGCGACTTCGAAGCTGCCGCCCTTCATGGACAGCTCCTGCATGCCCGTGGTCACCGCCGCGCCCAGCGCCTTGCCGGCCTTGGCGCGGGCCTTCGAGAGTTTCTTCGCCTCGGCGAGGAAGTTTTCTTTTGCTTTGGCCTCGGCTGCGTGCAGGCTGTCGAGGTCGGCGGCGGCGTCGAGCGCGGCCAGTTGCGCGCGCCGTGCCTCGTGTTCTTCAGGCAGCGTTTCCGGCTGTAGGCGGAACTTGCGCGCGGCGGAATGCAATGCGTCGAGGCGCTTCTCGACTTGCGCCAGCCGGTCCGGATCGAGTTCGAGTTTTTGCGCGTAGTGGCTCAGCGAATACGCCGCTTCCTGCAACTGGATTTCGGCCGGCTCGAGCGCGGCCAGCACGTCGTTCAACGCGGGATCAATCTCAGCGAGATCGCGCACCTTCGAGACGATCGAGGAAAGATGCGTGATCATCGCCTCGTCCGATTCGGACAGCGCGCCGAGCGCGCCTTGCACGCCATCGATCAGGTTGGCCGAGTGCGATAGCCGCCGGTGCTCGGTGTTGACCTCTTCCCACTCGCCCGGCTGCGGCGCGAGCTTGTCCAGTTCGGTGAGCTGCCAGGCGAGGCGCTCGCGTTCCAGTTGCAGCTCGCGATCGCGCGTTTGCGCGTGCTCGACCGCCTGAACCTTCTCGCGCCAGGTGCGCCATGCTCGCGTGACGGTGGCTGATGCATCGGCGAGGCCTGCGTGGGTATCGAACAGTTCGCGTTGCGCGTCCGGGCGCATCAGCAACTGGTGAGCGTGCTGGCCGTGAATATCCACCAGCATTTCGCCGACCTCGCGCAACTGGGCGAGCGTGGCGGCCGTGCCGTTGATGAAGGCGCGCGAGCGGCCGTTCGCATCCACCACACGCCGCAGCATCACCGTGCCGCCCTGATGATCCTCGTCGGCAGCCGCGCAGAGCGCCTGCTCGTCGAGCCATTGCTCGACCTGCGCATGGGTCTCGAACTCCGCGGTGATATCCGCGCGGCTCTCGCCGGTGCGCACCACATTGGCATCGGCGCGGGCGCCGAGCGCGAGCGCCAGCGCGTCGATCAGGATCGACTTGCCGGCGCCGGTTTCGCCGGAGAAAACAGTAAAGCCGCTGTCGAATTCAAGGTCGAGCGCGGCGACGATGACGAAGTCGCGTATCGAGAGGTGGCGAAGCATGGAGGTCGTCTGATGAGCTTGAGAGTCAGGTTTCGGCAGCGAGCGGCGTTCGCGTTCCGGGCGTGATCGCCACTCAGGGCTTGGTGTCTTCTTCGTGCGACGGGTATTCGTTCCAATGCAGCTTCTTGCGCAGCGTGGCGAAATGGCTGTAGCCGACCGGATGCAGCATCGGCACCGTATGGCGCGAGCGGCGCACCTCGATGATGTCGTTCAGCTCCAGCGACGTGAACGACTGCATGTCGAAATTGACGTTCACTTCGCGTCCCGAGACGATCTGAATGCTGACCTTCGAATCGTCCGGCAGCACGATCGGACGGTTCGACAGCGCATGCGGCGCGATCGGCACCAGCACGATGCCCTGCAGCTGCGGATGCAGGATCGGTCCTTGCGAGGACAGCGCGTAAGCGGTCGAGCCGGTCGGGGTCGCGACGATCAGGCCGTCCGAGCGCTGGTTGTACATGAACCGGCCGTCCACCGAGACGCTCAGTTCCGCCATGCCCGAGAAGCCGCTGCGGTTGACCACCACGTCGTTGAAGGCCAATGCATGGTAGATCGGGGTGCCGCCGCGCATGATGCGCGCTTCGAGCAGCACGCGCTCCTCGCGCTCGAACTTGCCGGACAGCATTTGCGGCACGAGCTCGTGCATGTCCGAGATCGGGATGTCGGTAATGAAGCCCAGCCGCCCATGGTTGATGCCGATCAGCGGCGTGCGGTAAGGCGCGAGCTGGCGGCCGATGCCGAGCATCGTGCCGTCGCCGCCCAGCACCACGGCGACGTCGGCGCGCGCGCCGATCTCGGCGGGGCGGAGCGCCGGATAGTCGGTCACGCCGATTTCCGCGGCAGTCTCAGCCTCGAACACGACCTCGAAGCCGCGTTTCGCGATGCTCGAGGCGAGCGCGGTCAGCGGCTCCCCGATGCCCGGCGTGTTGTTGCGCCCAACGAGCGCGACGGTCTTGAACTGGCTGGTCACTTGCATGCCGGCATTACACCATAGGTAGGGTCTGAAAAGAACCGCAGACAGACCCGGTGGAGGGCCGGCACGCGCGGGCCGCCAGCGCATCTCGCGATTATCGTTAGAATGGTGAAGTCTTGATGACATGCACGCCGGTTAAAGTGCGGCGACGCGTGGGCTGCCGGGCCGCTCACGCGTTGGCCGGCGCCGCGCCTGGCTGAACGGCGGAGCACGTGCCGGACCGAAGACGAAGCGCAGTGCGGCGAGCCGCTGGCGCGTTCGTCAGGGATGGGCGCCCTTAGCGCTCGCGGTAGTCGTGCCATTGAGCTAAAATTTTTCGTCATGCTAGATCCTCGCGCACAAACCCTCCTCAAAACGCTGATCGAGCGCTACATCGCCGAAGGTCAGCCGGTCGGCTCGCGCACGCTGTCGCGTTATTCGGGCCTCGAACTGAGCCCGGCAACGATCCGCAACGTGATGTCCGACCTCGAGGATCTGGGGCTCGTGATCAGTCCGCATACCTCCGCCGGCCGCATACCCACGCCGCGCGGCTACCGCCTGTTCGTGGACACGATGCTGACGGTGGAGTCCGCCGCGGACGAAGAAGCCGTGACACGCACCGTCAAGACTACGCTGCAGGCGGGCGAGCCGCAGAAAATCGTGGCCGCGGCGGCCAGCGTGCTGTCCAATCTGTCGCAGTTCGCCGGCGTGGTGCTCACGCCGCGGCGCAGCCACGTGTTCAAGCAGATCGAGTTCATGCGTTTGTCCGACAAGCGCATTCTGCTGATCATCGTCACGCCGGAAGGCGACGTGCAGAACCGCATGATGGCAACCCAGCGCGACTTCTCGCCGTCGGAACTGGTCGAAGCCTCCAATTACATCAACGCGCATTTCGCGGGCCTGTCGTTCGACGAAGTGCGCCGCCGCCTGCGCGAGGAAATCGACGCCCTGCGCGGCGACATGACCACGCTGATGCACGCCGCGGTGACGGCGAGCACGGATGAAACCGACACGGGCGAGACCGTGCTGATTTCCGGCGAGCGCAACCTGCTCGAAGTCGCCGACCTGTCGTCGGACATGGCGCGCCTGCGCAAGTTGTTCGATGTGTTCGACCAAAAGACCAGTCTCCTTCAATTGCTCGACGTGTCGAGTCACGCGGCGGGCGTGCAGATTTTCATTGGCGGCGAGTCGAATCTGGTGCCGATCGAAGAAATGAGCGTGGTGACCGCGCCGTACGAAGTGAACGGCAAGATCGTCGGCACGCTCGGCGTGATCGGCCCTACCCGCATGGCCTACAGCCGCGTGATTCCGATTGTGGATATCACGGCGCGCCTGCTCTCCCTGACGCTTAGCCAGCAATAAGCGCCTTTGGCTTGCATTGCGGCGCTCGCTGCTGCAAATGATGCGTGACGGCGCGCCGCTTGCCAATTGGCCGAATGGCCGAGGGTGTAGGCGGACCGGCGCCGGGACCCCGCCGCTATAATGATTCCCACCTGAACGGACTTTCCGTCTAAACCGGTTATCTTGCTGCCTATGCGCTTCGACCTCGAGCGGCCTTCACAGAACGCTGCGTCACACCG
>DASVNP010000243.1:0-9322 GCA_036383775.1 Paraburkholderia sp.
TCGGCAATATCGTCGAGCGGCGAGCGTTTCGGCAGGCGTGCATGATCGACCGGGCTGTAGGCCATGCCCGGCATGTTGCGCGCTGCAAGCCACGGCAGCAGATCGTATTCCGGCCCGCGGCGCGCCACGTTGTAGAGAATCTGGTTGGTCGCGCACGCGTCACCGCCCGGCGTGTCGACGAGTTCTTCCATGTCTTCGGTGTCGAAGTTGCTGACGCCCCAATGCCGGATCTTGCCCGCCTCGCGCAATGCTTCGAAACCCGCGACGGTCTCGGCGAGCGGCACCGAGCCGCGCCAGTGCAGCAGATACAGATCGAGCCGGTCCGTTTTCAGACGCTTGAGGCTCTGTTCGCACGCGGCAATCACGCCGCGCCGGCTGGCGTTATGCGGATACACCTTGCTGACCAGAAACACCTGGTCGCGCAAGCCGGCCAGCGCTTCGCCGAGCAGCAATTCCGTCGCGCCGTCGCCGTACATTTCCGCCGTATCGATCAGCGTCATGCCCAGTTCGATGCCGCAACGCAGCGCATCGATTTCGGCGGCGCGGCGCGCGGGCGCTTCGCCCATCTCCCAAGTGCCTTGCCCCAGTTTCGGTATGCGCTCGCCGTCGGGCAGGCTCACGCTTGCGATATCGCTCGTCATGCTGACTCCTCGAAGTGGCTCAATGGTCGGCCACGCACTCCGCGCGGGCGAACGCGCGGCGCATGGCACGAAGGACGTAGCGGCGAGTTTAGCGGTTCGTCGGGTGGCCGTTCGGCTCCCAGGCAAAAGCCCGCTATAACGTAACGCGCCGATGTCTTAGAATTGCCGCTTGCCCTTCTCGCGTGAGCCCCATGACCTCTGCCTCGGAAGACCGTTGGCGCGATCTGCGCCCGGACCCGGAAAACGACACGCCGCTTTATCTGCAACTTGCACGCAAGCTCGGCTCCGCCATCCACGAAAACCGCTGGAACGCGGGCGAGGCGCTGCCCTCCGAGCGCGTGCTCTCCGAGGCGCTCGGCGTGTCGCGCATCACGTCGCGCAAGGCCATTGCCTTGCTCGTCGAGCAGGGTTTGATCCGGCGCACCCAGGGCGCCGGCAGTTTCATCACGCCGCGCTACGAAGATCCGCTCTCGCGTCTGTCGAGCTTCAGCGAAATGCTGCGGCGGCGCGGTTTTACGCCGAGTTCGAAATGGCTTTCGCGCGAGATCGTGCCGGCCAACCGCGATGAGGTGATCCAGCTTGGGCTGTCGCCGGCCGCGGCGGTGACGCGCTTGCGGCGCTTGCGTCTGGCCGACGGCATTGTGATGGCGGTGGAAAACTCCACCTTCCCCGCTGCGGTGATTCCCGACCCGCAGGCCATCGGCGATTCGCTGTACTCGTACCTGGAAAACCGCGGCCTGACGATTGTCCGCGCGCTGCAGCATTTTCGCGCGGTGAACGCGAGCGATGAAATCGCCCAGCAGATGAGCATCGCCCCGAACGAAGCGCTGCTGCTAATCACCCGCGTGGGCTACACGGCCGATCAGCGCGCGATCGAGCTGACCGACACGTACTGTCGCAACGATTACTACGACTTCGTGGCTGAGTTGCGCAAGTAGGTTCGCCTGCGTTCTCACCGCGCGCGGCTCGCGTGCTGGTTGCCGATTGCCGATTGCCGATTGCCGATTGCCGATTGCCGATTGCCGATTGCAGCGCGATCGTCTGACGTTTGCGCGCCGGCCGTGCACCGGCGCATCCCGCAACCGGAACGAAATACGCTCAAACCCAGCGTGCCTCACGCGCGCCCACCCGGCTTGGCGGCAGCGCGAAATAAGCAGGCGTCACGTCCAGAACTTCAGCCGGCTGCACGCCCAGTACACGGCCAAATTCCGAATCGACTGTGGCAAGGCAATCGCGCACCTCGTCGAGCGTGACGTCGGGCGCCATCCAGCCGTCAGGAATCTGTCCGAACGACTGCAACCACCGGCCCGTTTGCGCGAGCGAGACCCGCACGTGCCAGCTTCCGCCCTCGGTCGCCCGCCGTGCCAATGCGGCCATCGCACCGAAGGCGGCCAGATAGCCGGTTGCGTGATCCAGCGCCTGACACGGCAGATGCTTGGGCCCGTCCCACCCCGCGGCCTGCTGTTCAGTCAAGGCGATGCCGCTCGCCGACTGCACCAGACTGTCGAAGCCGCGCCGCTGAGCCCAAGGCCCTTTGTGCCCATACGCGGACACCGACACATAAACGATTCCCGGCCGCGTCCGCGCCAGCTCCTCGGGACCGAATCCGCGCGCCGCCAGCGCGCCGGGACGATACGCCTGCAAAAACACATCCGCGCCGGCCGCGAGGCCCTGTAACGTCTCGCGCCCGGCGGCGTCGCGCAGATCGACCACGGCCGAGCGCTTGCCGCGCCCATTGTCGATCACCAGCGGCGCAATGTTCGGCAGATGCGGACCGTTGATCAGCAGCACATCCGCGCCATGCTGCGCGAGTGCCCGCCCGGCTACCGGACCTGCGATGATGCGCGACAGATCCAACACCCGCACACCCGCGAGCGGCCGTTCCGCGCCGCTCCCGCGCGCCGGTTCAGCCGGCGCGTCGCCGATGCGCTCGATCTCCAGCAGCGGCAAGCCCGCCACCGCTTGCGCCTGATCGAGTGCTGCCCACTCATTCGGCGATCGAATCAACGCGGCGCACAGGCCCGCATCGGCGAGTGTCTGATCGAGCCGCGCGCCATCCCAGCCGCGAATCGCCGCGGCCACTGCCGCGGGATCGTTCGCGCAGTCCAGCACCTGCAAGACGCCGTGGAGATGATGGGGGAAATTCGTGTGCAATTGAATCCAGCGGCCGTCGCGTGTCTCGTAGAAACCCGTCACCGGATCGCGCAAGGCAGGCGGCGGACCTTCGTCGAGACGCAAATAGCGTTCGCTGCGAAACGACGCCAGCGCGCGCCGCATGTCCACCGTGACGTGTTGCCTGCGCCCCGTTCGCAAGCGATGGTATTCGGCGGCCGCGAGGCCCGTCGCTGCGATGCTCGCCGAAGCAAGGCTCCCGACCTGATAGACCGACGGCAAGCCTGGATCGCTACCCGTCTGCGAGACGTTTCTCAGCGCGGTCGGGTCGCATTCCGCGAGGGTCCAGATATGTTTGAGTGCAAGTTCGGGCGTCATGGCGTTCATCGCGGAACAGGAGGAAGGTGAACCGAGTCTAGAATTGCACCACGCTGTAATCAATCTTGATTATGATAATCAATATATATTGATTTCTTCGGTTTCCACATCGTTTCATGCCAACCTCCAATTCTCTGACCGCCGCCGAAGCCGCCGCCGCACTCGGCATCAGCTTGCCCACGCTTTACGCGTACGTGAGCCGCGGCATGCTGAGTTCGTCGCCGGATGCGCAGGGCAAGCACCGGCTGTACGACGCCGGCGAAGTGCGGCGTCTCGCGCGCCGCAAGGAAGACGGCAAGCGCGCGGGCAAGGTCGCGCAGAAGGTGCTGGACTGGGGCGTGCCAGTGCTGGAATCGTCGATCACGCTGGTGGCGGACGGCCGTCTGCTGTATCGCGGGCACGACGCCATGACACTGGCGCAAAGCGCGACGCTCGAAGAGATCGCGGCGTTGCTGTGGGAATGCAGCTCGCGGCGGATTGCGGAAGCGCCGGCTGTGCCGTTTGCCGGTGCACAGTGGGCGGCGTGGCTCAAACTATGGAGCGACAGCACGCCGCTCGATCGCGCGCTCGTGCTGTTGCCCGCCGCGGCGGCCCAAATGCCCAGGGTGTGGGCGCTCGGCCGCGATGCGCAACTCGACACGGCCTGCTCGGTCATGCGCTTGCTGGCCGCCGCGCTGATTTCAGCGGCGCCGTCGAACGAGCCCATGCATCGGCAACTGGCTCAGGCGTGGCAAGTGCGCAACCGGCAGCAGGCCGGCTTGCTGCGCGCGGCGCTGGTGGCCTGCGCGGACCACGAGTTGAACGCGTCGACCTTCACGGTGCGCTGCATCACGTCGACGGGGACGCACCTGTTCGGCGCGGTGGCGGGCGGTCTGGCGGCATTGTCCGGCCCGCGGCATGGGGGCGAGACGGTGCGCATCGCCGCGCTGCTCGACGAGGCGTCGCGCGCGCCCGACCTCGACCGCTATCTGGCGAACCGCCTCGCGCGGCACGAACACGGCGCACAGGGGCCGGTGCTGTCGGGTTTCGGTCATCCGCTCTATCCGCAAGGCGACCCGCGCGCGCGGTTGCTGCTAGCCCTGCTCGCCGACTGCGCGCCGGCGCGTTCGCCGCTCGGCGAAGTGCTGGCACTCGCGCGCGCGGTGCGCGACACGAGCGGCGCGGAACCCACGGTGGATTTTGCGCTGGCCGCCATCGAGCGGGTTCTGGGTCTGCCGGCCGGCGCGGCTTTCACGCTGTTCGCGGTAGGCCGGGTGGTCGGCTGGATCGCGCATGCCATGGAACAGACGCGCGACGGCCGGCTGATCCGGCCGCGCGCGCGGTACATCGGGGACTACGAGTCGGCGGCGCCGGACTAAGGTGCCTCACTGCGGCGCCTCACTGCGGCGTCCCGGCCACTTGCCCGTCCGCTTGCACGTCAGGCCACGCCCAGCCAGCGAGGCAACCAGTTCAACATAGGCACCGGCCGCGTCGAAGAGGTCCGTTCGGACCCGCTCGCCATCGCAAAGCGCGCGCCCGCCTGCCCCGCGCTGATCCACGCCACCGCTGCGCGCGGCAGTTCGATCGATTCGCCGGTGCCGAGCCAATGATCGTCGTTCTCGCCCTCGACAGTCAGCCAGATCTCGCCCGAGATGACCTTGAAGATCGACGGACGAGCGACACGCCAGGCGGTAGTGGGCTCGCCATGTTCCAATTCGAATATCCGGACTTCACGCATCGCCTTTCTCCTTCGAAAAAACTTTTCTGTTGTACGGATTATTGACGTGCGATGATCGGAAACCCATGCACAGTTCCGAACACTTTCATCGGAACTGTTCAGTTGAAAAACCGGACAGTTGGCAGCGACCCCGCCATCCGGTGAAGGAAGATCCGCATGAAACTTGAAATCCAGCTCGACCGGGACAACGGCGTGCCGCTGACCGAGCAGATCGTTACGGGCGTCACGGCCTGGATCCGCTCGCGTGCCGCCCACCCGGGCTCGAAGCTGCCGTCGATCCGGCAGTTCGCCACCGATTACGGCGTGAGCCGCTTTCCCGTGATCGAGGCTTACGACCGGCTGGTCTCGCTCGGCTACGTCGACTCGCGCCACGGCTCGGGCTTCTATGTCACCGACCGCCAGCCCGCCAGCACGCGGTGCCTGGGCAGTTCGGACCCGCGCCTCGCCGAGGACGAATCCGGCCACCTGCTTCAGCAGTTCAATCACCCGGGCGAAACGCTCAAGCTCGGCAGCGGCTCGATCCCAGAATCGTGGCGCGACATGGACGGCATCGCGCAAGCGATCCGCCACGTGTCGCGCACCGACCCCGCGAGCATGGTCGACTACGCTACCCCGCTCGGCAACCTGAGATTGCGCGAACATCTGCAGAGCCGCATCGGCCAGTTGGGGATCCAGGCGGAGCCTTCGCAGATCCTGATCACCAACGGCGCCAGCCAGGCGTTCGATCTGCTGATGCGCTACATGCTCAAGGCAGGCGACACGATCTTCGTCGAAGACCCCGGCTACTACAACCTGAACGGCCTCTTGAAGCTGCACGGCGTGAAGCTGATCGGCATTCCGCGCACCCGCAACGGTCCGGACCTCGACGTGATGCAGGAGCAGTTGAAGTCGCACCGGCCCAAGCTCTTTTTCATCAACACCGTCTTCCACAATCCGACCGGCACCACGGTCGCGCCGCCCGTCGCATTTCGCCTGTTGCAGTTGGCGCGCGAGCACGGCTTCTCAATCATCGAAGACGACATCTACACCGATTTCCAAACCGACGTCACCGACCGGCTGGCCACGCTCGACCAGCTTGAACATGTGATCTACGTGGGTGGGCTGTCGAAAACGCTGTCGTCGTCGCTGCGTATCGGCTGCGTGGTGGCGAGCCACGCGGTCATCAAGGATCTGGTCGACATCAAGATGCTGACGAGCATCGGCGGTTCGCGTTTTGCCGAAGCAGTGGCCGTGTCGATGCTCGAGCGCGGCGCGTATCACAAGTATCTGGAGCGTCTGCGCCGGCGCATGCGCGACGCCCTCGGCTCGACCATCCAGACGCTCGAAGACGCCGGCTGGGAAATTTTCGAAAAACCGGTGGGCGGGAAATTCGTCTGGGCTCGCGTGCCGCATGTCGACGATGCGGAACGGCTGGTGGAGTGCGGCGCGCCGCTAGGCGTGACAGTTGTGCCCGGCAGCTACTTCCGGCCCAACATGGAAGTGAGCCCGTGGATCAGAATCCACATCGCGTTCACTAACGAGCCGCGGGCGCAGGCGTTCTTTCGCGCGGCGGCCGCGTTGCAGGCGTCCAGATAAGGCGTGGATGGCGCGGCGAATTGAACGGGCGGGCGCCCCCACTGCGCCGGGCCGCGCTTTTCCATAAAATAGCGGCTCCGCAGCCCGTCCCCGCGCCTTGCCGCCCTCCATGACCACGCCGCCGTCCGCTTCAACCGCCAGCGCCAAATCGGCCAACCCCTCGGCCACCCCATCGGCCCGCTCGCTCACCGTGATGCTGTGGCTCGTCGCCACCGGCTTCTTCATGCAGACGCTCGACTCGACCATCGTCAACACCGCGCTCCCCGCGATGGCGACGAGTCTCGGCGAGCTGCCGCTGCGCATGCAATCCGTGGTGATCGCGTACTCGCTGACCATGGCCGTGATGATCCCGGTGTCCGGCTGGCTCGCCGACAAGCTCGGCACGCGCCGCGTGTTCTTCAGCGCGATTCTCGTGTTCGCGGTCGGCTCGCTGCTGTGCGCGAACGCGCATACGCTGAATCAGCTGGTGATCTTCCGGATCGTGCAGGGTGTGGGCGGGGCTATGCTGCTGCCAGTCGGACGGCTCGCCGTGTTGCGCATTTTTCCCGCGGAGCGCTACCTGCCGGCGCTTTCGTTTGTGGCGATCCCCGGCCTGATCGGACCGTTGATCGGCCCCACACTCGGCGGCTGGCTCGTGAAGATCGCATCGTGGCACTGGATCTTTCTCATCAACGTGCCGGTGGGCGTGATCGGCTGCATCGCTACTTTTATTTTCATGCCGGACAGCCGCAACGAACACGTCGGCAAATTCGACCTGAAAGGCTACCTGCTGCTGATTGTCGGCATGGTGGCGATTTCAGTTGCGCTCGATGGCCACACCGAGTTTGGCATTCAGCACGCCACCGTGCTGGTGCTGCTGATCCTGAGCCTCGCCGCCTTCGTCGCCTACGGCTTGCACGCCGTGCGCGAGCCGGCGCCGATTTTCTCGCTCGACCTCTTCAAGATCCACACCTTCAGCGTCGGCCTGCTCGGCAATCTGTTCGCGCGGATAGGCAGCGGCGCGATGCCCTATCTGATCCCTCTGTTGTTGCAGGTGAGTCTTGGCTATAGCGCGTTCGAGGCCGGCATGATGATGCTGCCGGTGGCGGCCGCCGGCATGGCGTCCAAACGTCTCGTGACGAAGCTGATCATCAGGCACAGCTACCGGCGCGTATTGATCGTCAACACGGTGCTGGTCGGCCTGACCATGGCGAGTTTCTCGCTCACCAGCGCGAGCCAGCCACTGTGGCTGCGGCTCGTGCAACTCGCGTTCTTCGGCGCCGTCAACTCGATGCAGTTCACCGCGATGAACACGCTGACGCTCAAGGACCTGGGCACCGGCGGCGCGAGCAGCGGCAACAGCCTGTTTTCGCTGGTCCAGATGCTCTCGATGAGTCTCGGTGTCACGGTTGCCGGCGCGCTGCTCGCGACCTTCACCGGCCTGCTGCCGCGCGTGACCGCCGCTAACTCGCTGCCCGCGTTTCACGCGACGTTCCTCTGCGTGGGCATCATCACCGCGGGCTCGTCGTGGATCTTCGCGCAACTGTCGCCGGACATTCGCACACCCGCCAAAAAAACCGATCCTTCAGAGCGAACCTGAGCCAACCAGAGGAGCGAATGCCCCGGCGCGCGCATAGTCCGCGGCCGACCCGCAACGGGGCGCGCCGCACCAACGGAGTGCGAAACATCACGTTCACGCCCGCACAGGCGCACAATCGCATGATCTGAGTGTGACAACCAGCCATGCGCGCAGTGTTTACGTACGCGCATAGTTCTTGCTCGCCTATCCTATAAACTTACATTTTGCGCGTGCGGACTCGGGCCGAGCATGCAGGCGCGCCGCTACCTCACTCGACTGACATGATGAGCATGATCGAACTCGATCCACCCGGCTTCCAGCCGCCGCGCCCGATGGCCGGCGACGAAGGCGCCCGGCGCACCGTTCTGTACGGCGGCTACACCGTTTTCAGCGTGTTCCAGCCGGTTTTCTCGGTATCGCACCGGCGCGCGATCGGTTATCACGCATCGCTGCGCGCACACGACGAACATGCGCTGCAAGTCCCATCGCACGAGGTCTTTACACAAGCCGCGCGGCGCGGCGACCTGCTGGAGCTCGGGCGACTCGCCGAATCGCTGCATCTGGGCAACTTCAATGCGTTCGACAGTCACGACGAATGGCTCTTCCTGAGCCTGCATCCGGCTGCCTTGATGGACACCAGCTACGGCGACGCGCTACTGGCCGGCCTCAAGGCGCTCGGCCTGCCGCCGCAACGCGTGGTGCTGGAGGTGTCCGAGCAGGCGGGCGGCGAGACCACGCGTTTTGCGGAAATTATCGACGCGCTACGCAAATCCGGCTTCCTGATCGCGCTCGACGGCTTTGGCGCGAAGCACTCGAACATTGACCGTGTGTGGAATCTGCGGCCGGACATTGTCACGCTCGACCGCTGCATCCTCGCGCAAGCCAGCGAACACTCGCACATTGAACGCGTGCTGCCGGGCCTCGTCTCGCTGCTGCACGAATCCGGCCAACTGGTGCTGATGGGCGGCCTGAGCACCGAACGCGACGCGCTGATCGCGCTCGAATGCAACGTGGATTTCGTGCAGGGCGCGTTCTTCGCGGGCCCGAGCGTCGAACCGGTCAAGCCGCAAAAGGCAGCCAGTTTGATGGACTCGCTCTCGGCAGCGCTGCGCGAGCGGGTCGCCGCGCGTGAACGCTCGCAGTCCGAGCGGCTCGCGCCGTACGTCGCGGCCCTCGAGACCGCTACCGCGCAACTGGTGGCCGGCGAATCGGTGGCACACGCCACCGCGCCGCTGCTCAAACTCGGAGAGACGGCGCGCTGCTTCGTGCTCGACGGCTCGGGCCGGCAGATCGGCGACAACGTGCTGCCGCCGGGGCGCGCCTCGCAACGCGCCAAGCGCT
>DASVNP010000244.1:0-13829 GCA_036383775.1 Paraburkholderia sp.
GCCCTGAACAACATCAGCAAGAAGTGGACGATGCCGATCCGCGACTGGAAGGCCGCACTGAACCGCTTCACGATCCAGTTCGAAGAGCGGCTGGTGCCGGGTTAAACCTCAACCCGTTTACACAAAATTCCGGACACCCCCAGCAGACCATCGCGAATTCAAGAAAAGGCCAACACCTAAGGAATACAAAACAAAATATCAAGCCAATTCAACCTCTGCAGCCGCCTTCCCCCGATACCAAACAAAATAAACAACCAAAAGCCCAACAACAAACGGCACGCCAACAACAAGAGTTGTCCGAAACTCCCTGGTGAACCAGGTCGTCAACAGCGCCCCAATCATCAACCCAGCGCCCAGAAGAGAAGTCACGGGATATCCCCACATCCTGAATGCGAGAACATTACCCTTTTGCGCCCGCCGAAAAAACAGATGAGTCACAAAAATCATCAACCAGGTAAACATCGCCCCAAACATGGAAACCGACATCATCAAAACAAACGAAGCATCGGGATAAACCACATTCAGCACAGTAGCCAACCCAATCCCGATAGTGGAAAGCCACAACGCCGCCACCGGCACACCTCTCCCACTCAACGCACCCAACCGCCGCGGCGCATAACCCGCCCGCGACAAACTGAACATCATCCGCGTCGTGATATAGAGCTGGCTATTCATCGCCGACAACGCCGCCACCAGAATCACAAAGTTGATCACACCAGCAGCCCCCGGCACATGGGTAGCCGCCATCACCCGCACGAACGGACTCTCATCGGTACCGGCCGCGCTCCACGGCACAATCGCCAGCATCAGAGCCAACGTCAGCAGATAAAAAAACACCAGCCGGAACATCGTGGCGCGAAACGCCCGGGTAATCGCTTTCTGCGGATCACGCGCCTCACCCGCCGCCACCGCAATCATTTCGATGCTCAAGTAGCTGAAAATCGACACGATCACCGCGACCCACATGCCCCACACACCCTTCGGAAAGAATCCACCGTGCGATGTGTAATTGGCAAAACCAATCGTCGACTCAGCCGGCGCGCCGAACACGACGTATGCACCAAGAAGGATAAAGCCGACAATCGCCACGATCTTCAGCATCGAAAACACATACTCCACCGCGCCGAATACCTTCACACTCACGGAATTGATGCCAATCAGCGCCGCCGAAAATCCGACGATCCAATACCACCCCGGCACCGCCGGAAACCAGTACTTCATATACACCGCAATCGCGGTCACCTCGGTACCGACCGCAAACACAATCGACGACCAGTACGCGTAGCGCACCAGAAATCCCGCCCACGGCGCAATGTAGTGCTCGGCATACGCACCGAATGAACCCGACGTAGGATGCGCGACGGTCATTTCCGCGAGGCATCCCATCAGCAGCAACGCGATCAGCGCGCCGATCGCATAACTGACCAGCACGCTCGGTCCGGCAAAACCGATCGCGAATCCACTGCCGAGAAAAAGACCCGTGCCTATCGCGCCGCCAATCGCGATCATCGACAACTGCCCCGTCGACAATCTGCGATGCAGCCCCTTCTCACGTTCGACGATCGAGTCGAAGCCTGTCTGTTCCTGTGTCATCTTCTGTCTCCTCCTGGATGCACTTGCGTTCTTTTACGTGACCGATTTGCGCGCCTTGAATTCTTCGGTATTCCAAGCATCGGTCGCAATGATGTCCTTGAGTTGCGCGACGGTGTCCCAGATATCCACGTAGCGCACATAAAGCGGCGCAAAACCGAAGCGCAGAATGTCCGGCGCGCGGAAGTCGCCAATCACGTTGCGTGCAATCAGCGCCTGCATGATCGCGTAACCTTGCGCATGCGCCAGCGACACCTGACTGCCCCGCCGTTGCGCATCGCGCGGCGAAGCCAGCGTGCAACCCGTACCCTGCAGCTCCTGATCGCTCAGCTCGATGAACAGATTGCCGAGCGCCACGCTCTTGTCGCGCAGCACGTCGAGATCGACACCGTCGAAAGCCTCGAGCGCGCTCTCCAGCGCAATCACGCCGAGCTGCGGTGCAGTCCCCGTCAGCATGCGGTCAATGCCCGGATGCGGCGCGTAATCGTGCGTGAAATCGAAGGGCTTCGCGTGTCCGTGCCAACCCGTAAGCGGCTGGCGCACCGCCTCGATGTGGCGTGATGCAACGAAAACAAATGCCGGTGCGCCTGGACCGCCGTTCAGATACTTGTAGCCGCACCCCACCGCGAAGTCGGCGCCGCAGCGGTTCAGGTTCACCGGCATCGCGCCCGCCGAATGGCACAGGTCCCACACGATCAACGCACCTGCCTCATGCGCCTGACGCGTCACCGCTTCCATGTCGTAGCGCTTGCCGGTTTTATAGTTGACGTGCGTGAGCGACACGATGGCCACGCTATCGTCGATTGCCGCCACGATCTCGTCCGGGTCGACGCAACGCAGCTCGCAACCGGCCATCTCAGCCACGCTCGACGCGATATACACATCCGTCGGAAAATTGGTGCGCTCGGCAAGGATCACCTTGCGGCCCGGGCGCATACGCGTGGCCGCGACCAGCACCTTGAACAGATTTACCGAGGTCGAATCGGCAACGATCACTTCATGCTGTCCGGCACCGATCAGTTTGGCTATCTTGTTGCCGGTGCGCTGCGGCGCCGGATACCAGTCGGCGTCGTTCCACGAGCGGATCAGGCCATGAGCCCACTCCTGCTTCAAGGCCTGTTCGATGCGCTTGGGCACATTGGCGGGCATCGCGCCCAGCGAGTTGCCGTCGAGGTAAATCGTATCGGCAGGCAAGTCGAAACGCGCGCGGCAGTGGGCCAAGCTGTCGGCGGCGTCGAGCGCGGCGCAGTGTTCCCGGGTGATCATCTGAATTATTTTTCCCTGTGTTTTCTTGTTGAATTGACAACGAGCTGACGCGCGTTGCCTGAGTCGGTTTAAGCCGCGCGTGCGACGTTCACCGGCAGATCGAAGAACCGTTGCGCATTGGCACCGAGAATCTTCACTTTGGCCGTGTCGCTCAATTGCGGATGATGCGCAACGAGATCGCCAATCTTCAGTTCGCCGAGTGGGAACGGATAGTCGGAGCCGAGCAACACATGGTCCTCGCCCATCGTTTCGACGAGCAGACGCAATGCGCCCTGGTCGAACACCGCGCTGTCCACGTGAAAGCGCTCGAGATACGACACCGGCGGATTTGGGCAGTCCTCGCGCACGATGTCGCGCTGCTCCCAGGCGTTCTGCACGCGGCCGAGCAGGAACGCAAAGCTACCGCCGCCGTGCGCAAAACACAGCTTGAGCGACTTCGGAATCCGCTCGAACGCGCCGGACAGAATCAGCGACACCATGCTCAACTGTGTTTCCGCGGGCATGGCGACCAGCCACGGCAGCATCCATTTCTTCATGCGGCCGTCGGTCATCATGTCCCACGGATGCACGAGCACCGGAATGCCTTCGTTCGCGCAATGCGTGAGGAAAGTCACGAGGTGTTCATCGTCGAGATCGCGCGGGCCGAGATGGTTGCCGATCTGCACACCGCGATGGCCGGCGCGATGCGCGCGCGTCGCCTCGCGGCACGCCAGCTCGACGTCCTGCAGCGGCACCTGCGCGAGCGCCATCAAGCGCTGCGGCGCATACGCGCAAAGCTCCAGCGCCTGGTCATTCATGCGCGCGGCCCAATCGTGCGTGGTTGCGGCGTCATGGCGATAGCCGAACATCACGGGCGTCGCGCACATCAGCTGAATGTCGACGCCGAGCGCGTCCATCTCGGCAATGCGTGCCGCTGGATCCCACAGCGCGCGATACACCGGCCGGAAGGCTTTGTCGCCGGTCATGATCATGCCGTTTATGCCGTCCGCGTCGATCTTCAGCCATGGCGCATGGTCCGCATCGAGGCGCGCGGCCTCTTCCCGCGTGATGCGCGGAAAGAAGTGGGAATGCATGTCGATTCGAAGTGTCATACAGATTCTGTTGGTTTAAACAGCCTTGCCGGGATGGACATGCCCGCAATGCGCGCAGCGGCGTTTCTCTTCCGAGGCATAGAACGCGTTGAATAGCGGCGGCAAATCGGTGACGATGCTCTTCAGTTGTACTTCGACGCGATAGACG
The DNA here is from genome assembly GCA_036383775.1 of Paraburkholderia sp. Taxonomy (GTDB): domain Bacteria; phylum Pseudomonadota; class Gammaproteobacteria; order Burkholderiales; family Burkholderiaceae; genus Paraburkholderia. Next base: position 4,096 of record DASVNP010000244.1, read on the forward strand.
AGATGCCCGCAGTCGTCGCAATACCATTCGAAGCCATCCACCACGCCCTCCGGGCGTTGCCGTTCGATCACGAGGCAGACGCTGCCCGCTTCGGGCCGTTGCGGCGAATGACGCACATGCGGCGGCAGCAGGAACACGTCCCCTTCTTTCAGATCGACGCGTTCGCGCTTGCCGTCGATCCAAAGATACAGATACGCGTTTCCGCGCAGTTGATAGAAGAATTCCTCGAGCGGATCGTCGTGGAAGTCGGTGCGGTGGTTCGGTCCGCCCACCACCGTGACGATAAAATCGCTGTCTTGCCACACCTGCTGATTGCCGACCGGCGGCTTCAGCAAATGCGCGTGATCGTCGATCCAGCGCTGGAAATTGAACGGTTTGCCGTACGTAAGCATGGCTGTCTCTTTGTTTATTGACTGCGTGTCTAAAGTCGCGTGTCTATTTTCTGGGCGCGTATGCAATCGCCTTCATCTCGATCAGCAGATGCGGATGCGGCAATTGATGCACGGCGACGGTCGTGCGCGTCGGCCCGCTTTCATCGAAATACTCGCCATACACGGCGTTGTAGCCGCCGAAGTCGTTCATGTTGACGAGGAACGACGAGATCTCGACGAGGTTGGACAGATCCGCCCCTTCACTCTGAAGAATATCGCGAATGTTCTCGATTACCACGCGCGTCTGTTCACGAATGTCGAGCTGCACGGTGCCGAGTTCGTCAGCCGAGGCGCCCGCAATCGTATTGTCGGGACGGCGCGAGCTCGTCCCGGAGACGAACAGAAAGTCGCCTGCCCGCGTCACATGCGGAAAACGGCCGCGCGGTTTGGCTTTGCCGGGCACGATGCGCCCTTGAATGGTCGAATCGGTAGTCATGAGAGTCGATAGGTCGTGAATTCAGTACTTCCGAGGCCGTTGACGACGCACTGCACGTGCGCGCCGACGGGCAAGGGATGCGCTGCCGTCGCCGCGCCCGCCATGATCAGCGAGCCGGCCGGCAATGCGAGGCCGCTTTGCGAAATCAGGCGCGAGGCCTGTACGATCGAGCGCAGCGGGTCGCCGAGAATCGCCGCGGTCGAACCGGCTTGAACAGGCCGGCCATCGATCCGCATCGTGACTCCGGCATTGCGCAAGCCGTCGAAGCGCTTCGTCCACGGGCCGATCACGAGGCCCGCCGATGAACAATTGTCTGCAACCACGTCTTCGAGCGTGAACTTGAAGTCGCGATAGCGTGAATCGATGATCTCCATCGCGGGCGCCACCGCTTCGAGGTAACGCGAGGCTTCGAGCAGCGTCAGCGGACGGTCGATCTCGCGGCTCGTCAAGAAGCAGACCTCCGGCTCCACGCGCGGATGAATGAAGCGATCGAGCGCGACGCGGCCACCGTCTTCGTCGAGCATGGCATCGGTCAGCCAGCCCCAGATCAGACTGTCCACGCCCATCTGAATCATCTTCGCGCGGCTCGTAAAACCGAGCTTCACGCCGACCGTGCTTTCACCGCGATGAATGCGCCGCTCGATCGACGCACGCTGGATCGCATAAGCATCATCCAGCGAAAACGGCGACGATGTGGTGAGCTGCGCGATCGGTTCGGCGCGGCGCGCGGCGTCGTCGATACGCTCTGCAATGGCGTCGAGGGCGATCATGCGGCCGCCTTATGCGCCAGCTCGCGCGCTTTCAGCATATCCAGCGCCACGTCGACGATCATATCTTCCTGACCGCCAACCATACGGCGCTTGCCGAGCTCGACCATGATGTCGAACGCCGACAAACCATACTTCGCCGCGGCGGCCTCGGTGTGGCGCAAAAAGCTCGAATACACGCCGGCGTAACCGAGCGCGAGCGTTTCGCGATCCACGCGCACCGGCCGTTCCTGCAACGGGCGCACGATATCTTCCGCGGCGTCGATCAGCTTCTTCACGTCGCAGCCATGTTCCGCCTTCATGCGGTCCACCGCGGCGATGAACACTTCGAGCGGCGCGTTGCCCGCACCCGCGCCCATGCCGGTAAGCGATGCGTCGATACGATCGCAGCCATGTTCGAGCGCTACAATCGAATTCGCCACACCCAGCGACAGATTGTGGTGCGCATGCATGCCCGTTTGCGTCGCGGGATCAAGCACGGCCTTGAAAGCATCGAAGCGCTCGGCAACATCACGCATATTCAGCGCGCCGCCTGAATCGACCACATACACGCATTGCGCACCGTAACTCTCCATCAGCTTGGCCTGCTTCGCCAATGCATCGGGCGACGTCATATGCGACATCATCAGGAAGCCGACCGTGTCCATACCGAGCGAACGCGCGTACTCGATATGTTGCTTCGAGATGTCGGCCTCTGTGCAGTGCGTCGCGATTCGCACCACGCGCGCGCCTGCGTCGTACGCCGCGCGCAGATCGTGAACCGTGCCGATGCCTGGCAACAGCAACGTGGCGACTTGCGCACGCTTCACCGTGGCCGCGACCGCTTCGATCCATTCGAGATCGGTGTGTGCGCCGAAGCCGTAGTTGAAGCTCGACCCCGCGAGCCCGTCGCCGTGCGCGACTTCGATGCTGTCCACGCCGGCGTCGTCGAGTGCCCGCGCAATCGCTACGGCTTGCGCCAAGGAGTACTGGTGGCGGATCGCGTGCATGCCGTCGCGCAGCGTCACGTCCGATACGTAGATTTTCTTGTTGCGACCGCTCATGGTGTTTGTCCTTGCGTCTTCGTCACGCTGCCACGCGGCTCGCCGCGATCTGCTCGGCTGCGGCCAGCGCCGCCGAGGTCATGATGTCGAGATTCCCCGCATACGAAGGCAAGTAGTGCGCGGCGCCTTCCACTTCGAGGAACACGCTCACTTTCAGGCCCGCGCGGCGTTCGTTCGCATGCAGCGCGAGCGGGCTAACCTCGGTATAGCGGTCGAACTGCACGGCCTGCTTCAGCCGGTAGCCCGGCACGTAGCTCGCCACCGCGTTGACCATCGCGTGAATCGAGCTTTCGATGGCATCGGTATCGGCATCTTCTTCCGTGAAGCAATAGACGGTGTCGCGCATCATCAACGGCGGCTCGGCCGGGTTCAGCACGATGATCGCCTTGCCGCGCTCGGCGCCGCCCACGGTCTCGATCGCCTTCGTGGTGGTCTCGGTGAACTCGTCGATATTGGCGCGCGTGCCGGGACCCGCCGAGCGGCTGGCGATCGACGCGACGATTTCCGCGTAGCGCACCGGCGCCACGCGCGACACCGCATGCACGATCGGAATCGTCGCCTGGCCGCCGCAGGTCACCATGTTCAGGTTCGGCGCGTCGAGATGCGCGAACAGATTCACGACCGGCACGACGAACGGCCCAATGGCGGCCGGCGTCAGATCGATCACGGTAACGCCGTGTTCACGCAGCACAGCCGCGTGCCGATGATGCGCGCCGGCCGACGTCGCGTCGAACGCGATGCGGATCGAGCCGAAGTTCGGCATCCTGACGAGTCCCTCGATGCCTTGTGCCGTTGTCGGCACGCCGAGCCGGTCGGCGCGCGCGAGCCCGTCGGAGGCCGGGTCGATGCCGACCATCGAGCCCATTTCCAGGTGCTTGCCGTGGCGCAGCACCTTGATCATCAGATCGGTGCCGATGTTGCCGGAGCCGATGATGGCGACGGCCTGCTTGTCTTGTTGATCTTGCATGACGCTCCCGGTCACGACGTGGATTCGGATTGGTGGGCAAAACTCGCACTCACGGAGCCGAGTCCTTCGATATGGGCGGTAAAGACGTCGCCGGCCTGCACGGCGGCCATGGGCCCGAGCGCGCCGGTCAGCACGATGTCGCCGGCCTTGAGCGACGCGCCGACTCGCGTCATCGTGTTGGCGAGCCAGAGCGCCGCATACAGCGGATTGCCGAGGCAGGCCGCGCCGACGCCCACGCTCACCTGCTCGCCGCGCCGCTCCATCACCATGCCGCATTGGATGACGTCGAACGCATCGAGTTTGACGGGACGGTTGCCGAGCACGAACAGACCGCTGGATGCGTTGTCGGCCACCGTGTCGGTCAAGCGGATGTCCCAGTTGGCAATCCGGCTGCCGACAATTTCAATCGCCGGCAGCGCATAAGCGGTCGCGCCGATCAGATCGGCGATCGTGTGGCGCTCATGCGGCAAGTCGTGCGCGAGCACCAGCGCGATTTCCGCTTCTACCTTGGGCTGCTGCGTGCGCGACAAGGCGATCTCCTCGCCGTCGGCAATCGACATATCGTCGAACAGCATGCCGAAGTCCGGTTGATCGACGCCGAGTTGCGTCTGCACGGCTTTCGAGGTCAGGCCGATCTTGCGCCCCACCAGCCGGCGGCCCGCGGCCAGGTGACGCTCGGTGTTCTGGCGCTGCACCGCGTAAGCGGCTTCCAGCGCGTCACCGCCGAGTTCCGCGATCGCGGCGCGAACCGGTGCGATCGGTGCGCCGTCGCGTTGCGCCTGCCACAGCGCGTCGGCAATATTTCGTGCTGCGTTCAGGTCGATCGCGCTCATGCGATCCTCACGCAAACGTTGGTCAATTCCGAATAGAAATCGAGCGAGTGACGCCCGCCTTCCCGGCCGATACCTGACAGCTTGGCGCCGCCGAATGGTGTGCGCAGATCGCGCACGAACCACGCATTGACCCAGACGATGCCGGTTTCGATCTGCCGCGCCACGCGATGCCCGCGCGCCAGCTGCGTCGTCCAGATGCTCGCGGCGAGGCCGTAGGCGCTGTCGTTCACCCGCCCGATCACTTCGTCTTCGCTGTCGAACGGTGCGATGTGGCACACAGGTCCGAAGATTTCTTCCTTCACGCAGCGCGCGCTGTCGGCCAGACCGGTCCAGATGGTCGGCGTGACGAACGCGCCCTGATCGCGCTCGTCGCCGAACTGCGGGACGCGCCCGCCCGTCACGACCGTGGCGCCCTCTTCGACCGCGAGACGGAAATACGACAGCACCTTCTCGCGATGTCCGCGCGAGATCAGCGGGCCCATCGTGGTGGCGGGATCATGCGGTGCGCCGACTTGCAGCGCTTCGGTCTTTTCCTTCAGCGCGGCGACGAAGCGCTCGAAGATCGGCCGCTCGACGTACACGCGTTCGCTGCACAGACACACCTGTCCGGCATTCGTGAAGCTCGACTTCAATACGCCGGCCACCGCCGCGTCGAAGTCCGCATCGGCGAATACCACCGCCGCGTTCTTGCCGCCGAGTTCGAACGAGATTTCCTTCACGCCGTCGGCAACGGTCTTCATGATCGTGCTGCCGGTGCGCGACTCCCCGGTAAACGTAATCGCGCTGATGTCCGGGTGACGCGTGAGGAACTCGCCCGCCGCGTTCGGACCGTGACCGTGAATCAGATTGAACACGCCAGGCGGCAGGCCGATGTCATGCATCACTTCGGCAAGCAGCGTGGCCGAACCTGGCGTTTCTTCCGAAGGCTTGGCAACCACGCAATTGCCCATGGCCAGTGCCGGCGCGACTTTCCAGGTGAACAGCAGCAGCGGCAGATTCCACGGCGAGATGATGCCGATCACACCAAGCGGTTTGCGCGTCACGTAGTTGATCAGTTCGCTGCCGTCGGCCGAGTGAGTTTCGAAGAACTCGCTGTTCGCGGTGCGGATCAGATCGGCGAAGGTGCGGAAGTTCGCAATGCCACGCGCGATATCGAGCGTGCGGGCCTGCTCGAGCGGGCGCCCGGTGTCGGCCACTTCGGCGGCAACGAACTCGTCGAAGCGTGCCTCGATGCCGTCGGCGATCTTGTGCAGCCAGTCCGCGCGCTGCGCCGGTGTGGTGTTGCGCCAGCCGGCGCGCTGCGCGGCGGTAGCGGCACGCACGGCGGCGTCGACGGTGGCGGCGTCGGCTTCGCAGACCTGCGCGAGCACCGTGCCGTCAACCGGGCTGAGATTTGGAAAAGTGGTCGCCGTCGCGACGAATTCGCCGTTGACGTAATGGCGAAGTAACGGTTGAGCGCGCTGTGTCGCGGCCGCGGTGGAAGTCACAGTATCTCCTGCCCAATTGAAGTGTTGGAAGGAGTCTACGATTGGGACTTCGCGCCGCGGTAATCAAAGATTGAGCGTTGGATATGCTAAAGGGGAATACCAGAATCCTTTACGCGGGGACGTCGTGCCCGGGCGCGGCGACCTTGACCGCTTCCCTCAGGCACTCGACAAACGCCAGGCACGCCGCGCTCTGCTCCTTATGCGAGCGCACGGAAAAGCCGACCGTGCCGAACGCCCCGCTCTCGGGCAAGTCCAGAATCCGCAGCAGGCCCGCTTCCTCGAACTGCCGGGCGGCGACGCGCGGCATCAGCGCAATGCGCGGCGTATCGAGCAGCAAGCCGATATTCGTCAGCAGCGAGAGCGACTCCACGATATCCGTCGGCAACGGCAACCCCGCCGCGCGAAACAGGTGTTCCGCCGAGAGCCGCGCGGGCGAATCGGGCGTCGGCAGAATCCAGGGCGAGCCGACCAGCTCCGACAGATGCGTCACGCCCGCAGGCGCCGGCCCATAGCCTTTGCCGACCACCACGCACATCGATTCGTCGAAGAGCGCCTCGTGGGTCAGCGGAAACGCGCTGGCAATCGGCAGTTCGCGCTCGGGCAGGCGCCCGACGACGATATCGAGGTCGCCGGTGGCCAGCGCCGGAAACAGATGCGCGGTAGTGCCTTCGCGCACCGTCACGAGCACGTTCGGCGTGCGCGCCTTCAGCATGCCGATCGCCTCGGGCAAAAGCCGCGCCGATGCCGAGATAAGCGTGCCGACGATCACGTGCCCGCTGGTGCCGAGCCGGAAGTCGTTGAGCTCGTCGGTCATATAGCGCAGCTCCGCCATCAGCGACTTGACGCGGCGGCCAAGCAGCAGCCCAAGGTCCGTAGGCACGACGCCGCGATTCGAGCGGGCGAACAACGCACCGTCGAAACAGGATTCGAGTTCGTGAATGACCTTGGTGACGGCGGGCTGGGTCAGGCGCATTTCATTGGCCGCGCGCACGACCGAGCGCGTTTCCAGCACGCGTTCGAAGATCATCAGCTGATTGAGCTTCAGCTTGCGGATGAGCGAAATCTCGCTGAGCGGATTGGCTTGCATGGCGAAGGGGGCGAAGATCGACAAGCCGCGATGGTAGCAGCACTCGCCCCGCTGTCCGATCAGGGGCACCCCTTGGTGGCTGCGCACCGCCCCCTATTGCCGCACGCCAAGGCCACGCATGATGTCAGCGCAACGCACGACAGCCCCGCTTCGAGGCCGGTCGCTCCGGCTTACGCCGCGCGTGCAATCGGTGCGCGCACACTCAATCGACGTGACCAGTTGGCGAGCGTGCGCGTCGCCGTCGGCAGCTTGCTCAGGATCGCGCTGTCATAGCGCTTGCCGTCGAAGCGCATGAAATCGACGATACGGAACCCTTGTCCGCGATAAAACGCGATCAGGTGCGTGGCGGGTTGCGGCGTATCGAGCGCGAGCTCCGCGTAGCCGCGCGTCGCGGCCCAGTGGTCGGCGAGCGCGATCAGCAACGTGCCGATGCCGCGCGCCTGCCATACGGGCTCGACCGCGAATTGCCGCAAAGTGGCGATGTCGTCGCGACGGTACAGCTCGCAAGCCGATTCACGGTCCGGCGCGTTGAGCGTCATCGTGCCGACGATACGCCCATCGCACACCACCACGTAGCAATCGCCGCGCGTGGCCCGCCAGCGTGTCGTCTCGACCGTTTGATCCACACACGTGCAATTGAGGTCCATTGCGCCGAGCGGCGCGAATGCCCGATGCAACAACGCCGTCAACGCGACATACGAATCGCGCGCCGGATCGAAGCGGCGCAATTCGACACGGCCGAGGCCGTGGCATACATAGTCGATACGAGCGGGTGGTTGTGTCGTTGCACGTCGTTTCACGTTGAGCACGCCTCGAAGGAAATCCCTTGGGGACTTCGTGGTATCAAGATGCCCAAAGTGTAGATTTGGCGTGGGTGCGTCTCAAGAAAAAATGTCGTAAAAACTCACAGAGGATCGCAGCCCGCGCTTCATCCCAGGGCCGCCACAGACGGCGTATCGCTCTCGCACCGGCCGAGATGCAGCTCCTCGCAAAGAAACGTCTGCAAGGTGTGCACGGCCGCCGCCTGAGCACCGGACACAGCCCGCATGAAGAGCCCGAAATCGGCCGTGGGCGCGTCGGGCAAACCATCGGCCTGACCGAGCACGCGCATCGACTCCGAGCGAATGTTGCCGTCGAGCAGCACCGACACGCCGAGTCCCGCCTCAACCGCCGATTGCACGGCCGGCAAACTCGTGCTGGTGCAGACGATGCGCCAGGCAATGCCGGCGCGCCGCAACGCCGTCAGCACCTGCTGCTGCCACAGGCACGCTCCGCCGAACGCCACCACCGGCAAGGCCGCCTGTGCGTCGCGGCTGAAGCCACGCGCGCCGACCCAGAAGAGCGGCTGGGTCCACGTCAGGAGCGGCACCGAATCGACCAGCGCGGGATCGCCGACCACCACGTCGAGGCTGCCGTCCGCGAGCCGGCTCGACAACGCCACGCTGCTATCGACGACGATCTCCAGCGCCACCTGCGGATACGCAATCGAAAAGCGCCGCAAGGCGCGCGGCAGGCGGCCGACCGCAATGTCCTCCAGCATGCCGAGCCGCACCGTGCCCGACACCTGCCCCGCGCTCAGCGCACGGCGCGCATCGGCGCCCGCGCCGAGGATCGTATGCGCATAGGGCAGCAGCAGATGCCCGGCTTCGGTCAACTGCACACCGCGCGGCGAGCGGTCGAGCAAGCGCTGTCCAAGCTCTTCCTCGAGGCGGCGCAATTGCATGCTTACCGCAGCCTGGGTGCGCGCGAGGCGGGCCGCCGCCACGCCCACCGCACCGGTTTCCGCCACGGTGACGAAGGCGCGCAACAGGCTGCTGTCGAGATCTCGGGTCATCAAGTTTCTTTAAACCGGCATAAGAAATATCAACTTATCTTAATACCGCCGGGGCGGATAAGATAGCTTGATCCAATCCAGATCGAACCGCGGCCAGACGACCATGCAGGACACCACCCTCGCCCCCAAGCTGAATTCGGCGCCAACCAGTGTGAAAAGCAGCGCAAAACCCGCCGCCGGCACAGCAGCCGGGGCCGTGCTGCTATGCGTGCTGTCCATGTCGAGCGTGCAATTCGGCGCCGCGCTGTCCGCGCCGACCATGGACGCCTACGGCTCGCTCAGCACCACGTGGCTGCGGCTGTGCTGGGCCGCCGTGGTGCTCGCCGTGCTGGTGCGGCCGCGCTTCTCGACCTACTCGCGTTCGCACTGGCTGGCTGCCGGCGCGCTCGGCGCGGCGATGGCCGGCATGACCTTGTGCTTTTTTACAGCGCTGCAGCGAATTCCGTTGGGACTCGCCGTCGCGATCGATTTTCTCGGACCGCTGGCCGTGGCGACCTTCTCGACGCGTCGCGCGCGAGCGCTGCTGTGGCCTGCCCTTGCGATTGCCGGCGTGGTGCTGCTCTCGCGCGACCGCGCCGGCTGGATCGGCGAGCCGCTCGGGGTGTTGCTCGCCTGCTGCGCGGCGCTCGGCTGGGGCAGCTACATCGTGTTGATGAAAAAGACCGGCACTCTGTTCGCGGGACTGGAAGGACTGTCGGTGTCGCTGCTCGCTGCCGCGCTCGTCGCCACGCCGTTCGGGCTGGCGCAAAGCGGCCCGCACATCGCGGCGGGGCAGATTGCGGCAACGGCCGGGCTGGCGCTGCTCGTTCCGTTGCTGCCGTATGCGCTGGAAATGGTGGCGCTGCGGCA
>DASVNP010000245.1:0-23191 GCA_036383775.1 Paraburkholderia sp.
CCAATGTCACCAGGCTGACCAGTGTGGCCACCGTGGCAACGGGGGCCAACCCGAATCCGCTGGTGGCCCCCATCACGATCATGCCGAGCCCGAAGCCGGTCACGGTTTGAAAGTAACTGGCGGCACCCATCACCGCCAGAATCAGCATCAACTTCTCCACATCAATGTCCTGCCTAAAGCTGCATAAAACAATGGGTAAGCGTCTTATCCCTGCGCGACCATCGCGTTGGCGTGGTTAGTCCGGTTTGCCACGGCGGCTTGCTGGGCCTGGACCACGGTCACCGCCACGACGTGATAGATATCGTCCGCGCTGCAACCACGCGAAAGATCGTTGGCCGGATGGTTCAGACCTTGCAGCAGCGGGCCGATGGCCTTGGCACCGCCCACGCGCTCGGCCAGCTTGTAGCCGATGTTGCCCGCTTCGAGGCTCGGGAAAATCAGCGTGTTCGCGTGTCCCTCCACTTGCGAGTGATGGACCTTGCGCATCGCGATCTCGGCGACGATCGCCGCATCGAGCTGCACGTCGCCGTCGATGCACAGATGCGGACGAGCCTCGCGCACCAGCTCGGTCGCGGCGATCACCTTGTCGACGGCCGCGTGATGCGCGCTGTGGCTGGTCGAGAACGACAGCATCGCGACCTTGGGCTCCTGCATCAGCAGGCTCTGCGCGCTGTCCGCTGCCGCCATCGCGATCTCGGACAACTGCTGGGCGTCAGGTTCGACGACGAGCGCGCAATCGGAAAAGATCAAACCGCCTTTCATCGTATGGAAAGGCTCGCACAGCATCATTAGGAAGAAGCTCGATACCAGCTTGAACGACGGGTGCAGACCGATGATCTGGATCGCGGTGCGGACCACGTCGGCGGTGGTGTGCACCGCGCCGGCCACCGAACCGTCGGCATGGCCGAGCCGCACCATCAGATTGGCAAAACACAAGGGGTCGAGGATGGCCTGTTGCGCCTCGTCCCGCGTCATGCCTTTTTTGCTACGCAGAGCGAACAGTTCTTCCGCGAGCGACGCGGCGAGCGGCGAGGTCGTCGGGTCCACCAGTTCCATTCCGGACAGATCGACTCCCTCGCTGGCGGCGGCCGCGCGGATGCGCTCAGTCGCGCCTACCAGCACGATTCGCGCAATGCCTTCACGGGTGGCGCGCTGCGCCGCCTGCAGCATGCGCGGCTCTTCTGCCTCACATAGGACGATGCGCCACGGCGAGCTGCGGGCGTGTTCGATGATGCGGTCGATTGCTTTCATGGGATAGGCGCGGCCAACGTTGCGGAGCTAAGAGAGCAAACAAAACAGGCCGGAGACGGGGCAACCCCCGGTGGGGCAATCCCGATTCCGGCCTGCCGGGTCTCAGCAGATTTCTTGCGGGACCCGGACCCTTGCACAACTCACGACTCAGACATAGTCCTTGTACTTGTCGAGCAGGCGCACCGGCTTGGCGAGCGCATCGCGGCGGAACGGATCGCCGAGTTCGCGCGTGCACATGATCTCGATGATTGTGGTCTTGCCCTCGTTCATCTGCATGTCGATGGCACGCTTGAGCGCGGGGCCGACGTCCTCAAGGCGGTCCACCACGATGCCTTCCGCACCCATCGCGCGGGCGATCTGCGCGAAGCTCTGGTTGTCGAGCTCGCCGGCGACGAAGCGGCGGTTGTAGAAGTCCACCTGGTTCTTCTTCTCGGCGCCCCACTGACGGTTATGGAACACCACCGCGGTGACCGGAATGTTGTGCCGCACGCAGGTCATGGTTTCCATCAGGCTCATGCCCCAGGCGCCGTCGCCGGCGTAGGAGACGGCCGGGCGGTGCGGTGCTGCAACCTTGGCTCCGATGATGGTCGGGAACGCATAGCCGCAGTTGCCCCAGCTCATCGCGGCGAAGAAGCTGCGCGGCTTGTTGAACCGCAGGTAGCTGTTGGCCACGGAGTTGATGTTGCCGATGTCGGTGGAGACCATCACGTCTTCCGGCATGGCCTTTTCCAGTTCGCGCAGCACCTGGCGCGGGTGCAGATAGGTGCCGCCGTTGAAGGTGCGCTCGTCTTTCTGCTCCTCGATCATGTCGAGGCTGTAAGCGTCGCGTTCGTGGGTCCAGCCGTCCAGCTCTTTCTCCCAGGCGGCCTTCTCGGCGGCGATCTGGCCGGCGCGTTCTTCGAGCGTGGCGTCGCAGGCTAGCGTGCGGCCGGCGAGGCGCTGGGTGAGGGCGATGGCGGCGGCCTTGGCGTCGCCGCAGATGCCCACCGAGATCTTCTTCACCAGCCCCAGCATCTTGTGGTCGGCGTCGATCTGGATGATCTTCGCCTCCTTCGGCCAGTAGTCCATGCCGTGCTGCGGCAGCGTGCCGAACGGTCCGAGCCGCGAGCCGAGCGCGATCACGACGTCGGCGCGGGAGATCAGCTTCATCGCCGCCTTCGAGCCCTGATAGCCGAGCGGGCCGCACCACAGCGGATGGTTGGCCGGGAACGAGTCGTTGTGCAGGTAGCTGTTGACCACCGGTGCGCCCAGACGCTCAGCGAGCGCCTTGCATTCCTCGATGGCGTCGCCCATCACCACGCCGCCGCCGGATATGATGACCGGGAATTTGGCCTGCGCGAGCAGTTCGGCGGCTTCGTTCAGACGCTGATCGCCGCCGGGGCCGCGGTCCAGACGCTGCGGCTGCGGAATCTCGGCTTTGATCTGGCCATAGAAGTAATCGCGTGGAATGTTGAGCTGGGTCGGGCCCATTTCGGCGAGCGCGCGGTCGAAGCAGCGGCCCGTGAACTCGGCCATCCGCGCCGGATGGGTGACGTGGCCCTGGTACTTGGTGAACTCCTGGAACATAGGCAGTTGCTTGGCTTCCTGGAAGCCGCCGAGGCCGATCCCCATAGTGCCCGCTTCGGGCGTGATCATGACCACCGGGCTGTGCGCCCAGTAGGCCGCAGCGATGGCGGTCACGCAGTTGCTGATGCCCGGGCCGTTCTGGCCGATCACCACGCCATGGCGGCCGGATACGCGTGCATAGCCGTCAGCCATGTGGCCGGCGCCTTGCTCGTGCACCACCGGGATGAGACGGATGCCGGCGGGCGCGAAGATGTCCATGGCGTCCATGAAGGCGGAGCCCATGATGCCGAACATGTCGGTCACGCCGTTGGCGGCGAGCGTCTCGACGAAAGCTTCCGAGGGGGTCATGGCCTGCGGGCCGCTGATGGGGGTGTGGTCGCTCATGAGGTTGTCTCCGGGTTCTGATAAAAGTGGAACAAAAAGTTCCGAAAAACAAATCTGTAAATGAAATTTAGACCAAGTGAGGCTCAGGGGTCAATAGGAGTAACAAAATAAACGGGATGATTTGTGCATAAAAATGTCATTGCTCGCGCGGGTTCTCGCGCGGCGGCCGCTGTCAGGTCCAAGGCAGCGAATACGTCTTCACATTGGTGAAGCTCTTCATCGCTTCCTGGACGCCTTCCTTGTAGCCAAGCCCCGAATCCTTGATGCCGCCGAAAGGCGTCAATTCGAGCCGGTAACCCGGCACCTCGCGCACGTTCACGCTGCCCACCTGCAACTCGGCGATAAAACGCGTGATGTAGTCGAGCCGATTGGTGCAGACCGAGGACGACAGCCCGTAGTCGGTCGAATTCGAAATACGAATGGCGTCGTCGATATCGGTAAAGCGGATCACCGGCGAGACCGGCCCGAACGTCTCGTATTTGACGAGCGGCATGTCGGGGAGCACGTGGTCGAGCACGGTCGGCGAATACAGTGCGCCCTGGCGGATATTTCCGTAGAGCAGCTTCGCGCCGCGGCTCACCGCATCGTTCACCTGCGCCTCGAAGAAAATCGCGGCGGCTTCGTCGATCACCGTGCCCATGTCGGTCTGAGGATCGGCGGGGTCGCCGTAACGGATCGCGCGGGTCTTTTCCACGAGCAGTTCGACGAAACGGTCGGCCACCGCCTGATGCACGAGAATCCGCTTGATTGCCGTGCAGCGCTGCCCAGAATTCTTATAGGATCCCGAAGCGGCGAGCGTGCTCGCTTCGTCCAGATCGGCGTCTTCCATCACGATGATCGGATCGTTGCCGCCGAGTTCGAGCACGGCGCGGCGGTAGCCCATTTTGGCGGCGATGTATTTGCCGATCGGCACACCGCCCGTGAACGTGATCAGATCGACGTGCGGGTTGGTGATCAGTTCGTCGGCGATTTCTTTGGGGTCGCCGGTGATTACCTGCAGCATCTGCGGCGGCAGGCCGGCTTCGTACAGGATGTCCGCGAGCAGGCAGGTGGAGAGCGGCACCTTCTCGGACGGCTTGACGACGATCCGGTTGTTGGTCGCGATCGAGGGCACGATCTTGTGCGCGACCTGATTCATCGGATGGTTGAACGGCGTGATCGCGGAGATGACCCCCAGCAGCGGGTCGCGCTGCGTGTAGACGCGGCGTTGCTTGCCGTGCGGGGTGAGGTCGCAGGAAAACACCTGGCTGTCGTCTTTCAGCGCTTCGTTGGCGCCGAAAGTCAGCACGTCGGCGACGCGCCCGGCTTCATACAGCGAGTCCTTTTTACACAGGCCGGACTCGGCCGTGATCAGATTGGCAATTTCTTCCGTGCGTTCGCGGACGATGTCCGCGGCGCGCCGCAGAATCTGCGCGCGCTCGTAGCGCGTGAGCCGCGCACGATAGGCGTGGGCCCAGGCGAACGCGTATTGCACGTCGGCGAGTGTGGCTTTGGGCACCGTGCCGACCAGTTCGCCGTTGTACGGATTGAATACTTCGATGGTCTCCGCGCGCCGGATTTTTTCTCCGCCGATACGCAGCGATTCGTGTCGAACCTGATGACCAGCCTGCGACGGCGGCTGCGTTTCCACGTTGGCGTTCATGCTCACTCCAGCGATAACTGATGACTGAAGTATTGCCGGTGGAGGGCGCGGGGGAGTAGTGCCAGCTTGAATCAATCGCTGAGTCCACGCTGGCGGGCGGGCGCTTGCCGTGCGTGCGCTGGGCGTATTTTCAGCGGCGGAAATTCAGTGGCCGAAACGTGTGCGCCGTGCCGCATGCCCCTGCCTCTAAAGGCAGGACAGCGGCACGGCGGTTAGGGCGCGAGCAACGAACGAATCGCGAGCGAATAATCAGACTTTGCCCTTCCAGGGCACGAGCACGCGTTCGAGATGACGCATCAGCAGGTCAAAGCAGAGGGCGAAGAAACCAATCACGATAATGCCCATGATCACCACGTCGCTGGCGAGGAACTCCGCGGCATTGAGCACCATGAAGCCGAGACCGCTCGTCGATGCCACCATTTCCGCGGCGACCAGCGTCGTCCAGCCCACACCGATGCCGATCCGCATGCCGGTGAAGATTTCCGGCAGCGCCGACTTCAATATCACGTAGAGCACCACCTGCGTGCGTGAAGCCCCCATCGAATAGGCCGCATGAATCTGCTCGATCGACACGGAGCGCACGCCGGAGCGCGCGGCGATAGCCAGTGGCGCGAAGATCGCCAGATAGATCAGGAAGATCTTGGAAAACTCGCCGATGCCGAACCAGATGATGATGAGCGGCAAATACGCGAGCGGCGGCAGCGGCCGGTAGAACTCGATCGGCGGGTCGAACACGCCGCGTGCGAAGCGCGACACCCCCATCATGACCCCGACCGGAATCGCGGTGACGCAGGCGAGCGCGAAGGCACCGAACACGCGCAGCAAACTGATGCCGGTATGCTGGGCAAGCGTCGAATTGGCGAAACCTTCTGTGGCCACCAGAATGAACTTCGCATACACCGCTTGTGGCGACGGCAGAAAGAGCGGCTTGATCCAGTGCAGGTTGGTCGCGGCAAACCACAAGCCGACCAACGCGGCCACCGTAATCAGACTGGTGAGCGCGCTGCTGCCCTGGCCCGGCACGCCGAACGTGTCGCCGGGTTTCGCGGGACGCTTGGCGAGCATTCGTGGGCGGCGGCCCGGCGTGCGCGGCGGCTCGATCTGCGTGTCGGAACCCAACTGCGCGTGATGGCCGTTGGCGAGGGCGTGAGCCCGTTTTGAACTAAACATGCGTCACCTCGGCTTCGGCAGCGTGCATTTTCTCGTCGCCGTAAATAATGCTGAGCACGCGCTCGCGCATTTCGATGAAATCGGGACTCGACTTGATCGCGCGCGCGTCGCGTGTTTCAAGAAAACGTCGATTGAAATCGAGTTCATAGGTGTGCGTAATGCGCCCGGGGCGGGGCGACATCACGATCAGCCGGCTCGCCAGAAAGAGCGCTTCCTCCACGCTGTGCGTGATGAAGAAGAACATCTTGTTGGTCTTGACCCAGACGTCGAGCAGCAGCTCCTGGATCGTCTCGCGGGTCAGCGCGTCGAGGGCGGCCATCGGTTCGTCCATCAGCAGCATGGCCGGGTCGCAGGTCAGCGCGCGGGCAATGCCCACCCGCTGCTGCATCCCGCCGGAGAGCTGATAGATCATGTGCTGGTGGAAGTCCTGCAAGCCCACCAGCGCCAGATTGCGCACCGCGATCTCGCGGCGCTGCGCTTTCGGCACGCCCTGCAGCTTCAGGCCGAACTCGGCGTTGTCGATCACGTTGAGCCACGGCAGCAGCGCGTGCTTCTGGAACACCACGCCGCGGTCGGCGCCCGGTCCCGCAATCGGCGTGCCGCCCAGCAGCAGCTCGCCGCTGGTCGGCGCGATGAAGCCCGCCATCAGCGAGAGCAGCGTGGTCTTGCCGCAGCCCGAGGCGCCCAAGGCGACGACGAAGTCACCGGAGTTGATCGTCAGATTGATGTTGTCAAGCGCGTGCACTGTCTGGCCCGCGCTACGCCCGGGAAACACGACCTGCACATTCTTGACCCGCATGCTTTCCATACTGCCTCCTGATTCGACGGTACCGGCCTACGTCATTTGAGTTTCATTGCGGCTTCTGCATACGCCGGCGTCACGAATTTCGAGTAGTCCGGCAGCACCGCGCTGATCTGTTTCTGGTCCTTCAGGAACATGGCCGTGTCTTTCAGCGCGAAGGTGGCGCGCCCGGCACTGCCGCCGCCGAGCCATTGCGAGGAGGCTTGCTCCTGGATCGTCGGGAACGCATAGAGCGACAGCGATTCCGGGACATCGGCCGGGGTGCCGCCGATCATCTTCGCGATGGCCGCGGCTTGCGGCGAGCTCGCGCTCCACTGCGAGGTATTTTTGCGGTACTGGTCGTCGGCGTCGGAGATCGCCTTCACCAGTTTTGCCATGAAGTCCTTATGATCCTCGCCCCATTTGCGGTCGACCGCAATCCCGTCAAACGTGGGCTTGCCGAGCTTGGACAGGTCGCCGGAGGTGATCAGCACCTTGCCGCTTTTCTTCAACTGGGCGAGCGCCGGGTCCCACACGTAGGCGGCGTCGATATCGCCGCGCTCCCACGCCGCCACCAACTGGTTGGGCTGCATGTTGAGGATCTTCACGTCGGACGGATTGATGCCCCAATGCTGCAGCGCGAACATGGTGTGATAGTGGGTGGTCGAGACGAACGGCACGCCGATCGTCTTGCCCTTCAGGTCCGCCGGCTTGGTGATGCCCGAGCCGTTGCGCACCACCATCGCTTCGGCCTGGTTGATGTTGTCGAGAATCCAGAAGAGCTGCAGATCGACGCCCTGGCTCACCGCCGCCGCGAGCGGGCTCGAACCGATCACGCCGACTTTCACGTCGCCGGAGGCCATCGCGGTCGCGACCTTCGCGCCGGACTCGAATTGCCGCCAGTTGATCTTGTAGCCGGTCTCTTTTTCGATCGAGCCGTTGGCGATCGCCACGACCCATGGGTCGACGATCTGCTGGTAGGCGATCGTGACTTCCTTGTCCTGCGCATAGCTGGGTTGCGCCGCGAGGCAGGTGAGCGCGGCGAGCGCCGTGGCCGTGATACAACGCGTCAGACGGCCGAACCAGCGGGGCAAGGTCGAGGGTTTATCGCTTTTCATCGTAGGTCTCCAGAATCGCTGTAATGGACTACACGCTAACCTCGGATACGCCGACGGGGGCTTGCCCCAATCGTCGGGAAAGGGTTGATGCGAGTATCGTCATTAAAAAATAGTGCAGGTTAGGGCCAGACGAAACCGATCGTTGAGTCCACATACCCATCAATAAGGAGAAAGCATGTCCAGTCGTACCTCGGTAGCTCTTTGGACCCAGCGGTTCCAGCGCTCAACCGAGTCGAACATGAGCCTGCAAGGCCAGATTCGCCAGATGCTGGTGGCCGCGATTCTCGACGGCCAGTTATTGCCGGATCACGCGTTGCCGTCGAGCCGCGAACTGGCCGACCAGTTGAGCGTGGCGCGCAATACGGTCGTGCTGGCGTATCAGCAATTGGTGGAAGAGGGGTATCTGATTTCGCGCGAGCGCAGCGGGCATTTCGTCAATCCCACCATGCTCGAGGGGCGGCACGCCTTCACGCCGCCGCAGGCGGGCGCGGATGAGGCGGCCAACGAAGCGCTCGAGCGGCCGGATTGGGGCCAGCGGCTGCGCAGCCGCCCGTCCGCGCAACGCAACATCGTCAAGCCGGGCAACTGGCTGAGCTACGAGTATCCGTTCATCTACGGGCAGTTCGATCAGTCGCTGTTTCCGACCAACGACTGGCGCGAATGCTGCATGAAGGCGCTGTCGGTGATGGAGATCCGCAACTGGGCGCCGGACCTGATCGAGCGCGACGACGACACGCTGATCCAGCAGATCCGCACGCGCGTGCTGCCGCGGCGCGGCGTGTTTGCGATGCCCGACGAGATTGTCGTGACGATTGGCTGCCAGCAGGCGCTGTACCTCGTGGCGGATCTGCTGGCGAGCGAGCGGACCACGATCGGCTTCGAGAACCCCGGTTATCCGGATGCCCGCAATATCTTCGCGAACCGCAATGCGCGGCTCCAGCCGCTGCCGGTGGATGGCGGCGGGGTGCGTCCGGTCGAGGACGCCGAGCTGCTCGCGCAATGCGACTACGTCTACGTGACGCCGAGCCACCAGTGCCCGACCACGGCAACCATGCCGATCGAGCGCCGCCATGCGTTGCTGGAGCTCGCGCAGAAGCACGACTTCGTGCTGATCGAAGACGACTACGAGAGCGAGAACAACTTCTCCGGCACGCCGCATCCCGCGCTCAAGAGCCTGGATACGGCGGACCGGGTGATCTATATCGGCAGCCTCTCGAAGACCTTCGCGCCGGGCTTGCGGCTCGGCTATATCGTCGGGCCGCGCGAGCTCGTGCGCGAGTTGCGCGCGCTGCGGCGGCTGATGGTGCGGCACCCGGCGGCCTATATCCAGCGCGCTTTCGCCACCTTTCTGGCGCTCGGGCATCACGACGCGCTGCTGCGGCGGCTCGCTCTGGCGTACCGGGAGCGCGCCCAGGCGCTGATGACCGCGCTCGACACCCACCTGCCCGAAGCGCGCTATCTGCCGATGGCGGGCGGTGCGTCGTGCTGGGTCGAGGGGCCGCCCTGGCTCGACGCCACCCGCCTTGCCGCGGATGCCGAGCAGCACGGGCTCCTGATCGAACTGGGGCGGGTGTTCTTCATGACCGGCCTCGAGCAGAATCACTGCTTCCGGATGGGCTTTTCGGCCATCAAGCTCGAAAAAATCGACGCCGGCGTGCGGCTGCTCGCGCAGCTCGTGCGCGAGCAGGCGCCCAAGGCTTAAGCGGGCAGCACCTAAGGCGCCAGCGGCTAGAACGTCCTGGCGAGTTCCCGCGCCGCTTCCTGCAAACGCGGCACGAATTCGAGCGCGCGCGACAGCGGCGCGCGCGAAACCGGCGCATGCACGGCGATTGCCGCGATGCAGGTGTTGTTCGCATCCATGACCGGGGCGGCCACACAGGCGATGCCCGCGACAAATTCCTCGTTATCGATCGCAATGCGCTTGTGCGCGGTGCGGTCGAGTTCGGCTTCGAGCAGCTCCGGGTCGGTAATCGTGTTCGGCGTGAAGCGTTCGAGCTTCAGCATGCGCACGAGCGGCGCGCGTTGCTCGCGCGGCAGCATGGCCAGCAGCAGCTTGCCGCTCGCGCTGCAATGCGCGGGCACGTGCGAGCCGGGCTTGAGATCGAGCCGCAACGGCCACGGCGCTTCCATCCGGTCGAGATAGAGCACTTCCGTTTCGTGCAGCATGGTGAGATTGCAGGTCTCGCCGACGTCGGCCACGAGGCGCGAGAGGATGGCGTGCCGCAGCCGGCGCGCGCCGGAATGCATCATGACGCCCAGACCGAGTTGCGCGAGGCGCGGCCCGATCACGTACGCGTTTTTCTGGCCAGGCTCGCGGATCACGAGACCCCCGGCCTCCAGTGAAGCCAGCATGCGGTGCAGCGACGCCTTCGGCAGATCGACGTCCTGCACGATGTCGGCGAGCGACACCGGACCTTCGGCGTTGACCAGATGCTCGAGCAGCGCGAACGCGCGCAGGGTGGGAGTATCTGCTTTAGTCATGTCGGCCGTTCCGGAAAATGGATCGGCTTCATTGTACAGCGAGCCTTGCCGGAGGCGGGTTTTCGTGAGTGCTGCGTGGTTCGTGCACGCTAGTTCTGGCTGTATCGTTCCGTTTTCCGGAATGAGGTGCAACGCCTCCCGATAGCCTTGTTATGCCCGGAACGTCTTCGCGGTTTCCTCGGCGGCCAGGCGCAGATCGGGCAGGAAGGCCAGCAGATCGTCGAGCACGACCCGGCCGACCGGCGCCTGCACGGCGATGGCCGCGCACGCGCGATTGCGGTCCAGCATGACCGGCACGGCAATGGCGATCAGCCCTTGCAGATGCTCCTGGTTGTTGATCGCGAGCTGACGCCGCCGCGTCGTGATCAATTCCTTGCGCAGCGCCTCGCGGTCCGTGATCGTTTGTTCCGAATAGGCGCGCAGCGGCAAGGTTTCGATGACCCGGTCGCGCCGCTCTTTCGGCAAGAAGCTGAGCAGCAGCTTGCCGCTCGCCGAACAGTGCAGCGGCACATGCGAGCCCGGCTGCAGATGCATGCGCAGCGGCCACTCGGTTTCCACCCGGTCAACGTAGACCACATCGTTGCCGGCGAGCATCGTCAGATTGCAGGTCTCGCCGATTTTTGCCACCAGCTGTTCGAGCAGCACGTGGCGCGCGGCGGCCGGCCCCGCATGCATCAGCACGTTGACGGCCAGCATGCGCACGCGCGGCGAGCATTCATAGAGCCGGTCGCCCGCGCTGCGCGTGACGAGCCACGCATCCATCAATTGCACGAGGATGCGATGCACCGTCTGCTTCGGCAGTTCGAGCGCATGCACGAGATCCGTCATCGAGAGCGGACCGCCTGCCTCAGCCAGGGTTTCGAGCACGCGAAACGCACGCACTGCCGCCGCGTTCGATTGATTCGAAGTCGACACGCCGTTTTCCTCGCCGTCGTATGAACAGGTTTGATTGTGCATCGACCTGAGCGGTTTTCGGGACTATGGAAAGTCCCGAAATTTGCAGTTTCCGATGCTGGCGAACGCGGCGCTCGGGATAGCTTGAAAAACGGGACTCCGGAGGGGGCAGGGCTCAGTAGATTGGTACTACTGCCAATCTGTTTCCATCCGGAGTGAATCGTATGAACGTCAGGGCTACAGAAGCCGAAGCCGCGCGCGAGCGCCTCGATAGCGACGTCGTGCGCAGCGTCGCGTCACTGGTCGCGCGTGCCCGCGCCGCGCAGCGCGTCTTCGAATTCGCGGGACAGGACTCGCTCGACACCGCCGCGGCGGCCGCCGCGTGGGCCATTATGGAGCCCGCGCGCAACCGGCAGCTTGCCGACCTGTCGGTGCGCGACACGGGGCTCGGCAACGCGGACGACAAGTTTCGCAAGAACTATCGCAAGACGCTCGGGCTGCTGCGCGATCTGCATGGACAGAAGACCTGTGGCGTGATCGCGCGCGATGCGGCCACCGGCATCGTCGAGATCGCGCGGGCGGTTGGCGTGGTCGCCGCCGTCACGCCATCCACCAATCCGGCGGCGACGCCGCTCAACAAGATCGTCAACGCCCTCAAATGCGGCAACGCGGTCATTGTCGCGCCTTCGCCGAAGGGGTTTTCGTCCTGTGCGCTGCTGATCGAGTTCATTCATGCTCAGTTCGCCAAGGCCGGCGTGTCCGCCGACCTCGTGCAGATGCTCCCGGCGCCGATCAGCAAGGCCGCCACGGCCGAGTTGATGCGCGAGGCCGATCTGGTCGTGGCGACCGGCTCGCAGGCCAACGTTCGCATGGCCTACACCAGCGGCACGCCCGCGTTTGGCGTGGGCGCGGGCAACGTGGCTTCGATCGTCACGGCTTCCGCCGATCTTCACGATGCGGCGTACAAGATCGCCCGCTCAAAGACTTTCGACAATGCGACGAGCTGTTCGTCCGAGAACAGCGTCGTGATCGAAGATGCGGTGTACACGCCCATGCTGGCCGAACTGGCCGCTTGCGGCGGCGTGCTGCTCGACGCCGCGCAAAAAGCGCAGTTGCAGGCCGCGATGTGGGTGAACGGCAAGCTGTCCGATGCGTGCACCGCGAAATCAGCCGCGGCGATTGCGCGGGTGGCGGGTCTCGACGAGATTGCCGCACGCGAACCCGCCTTTCTGATGGTGGAGGAGTCGGGCTTCGGTTCCGACTACCCGTTCTCGGGCGAAAAGCTCGCGCCGGTGCTGACCGTGTATCGGGCGGGCAGTTTCGACGCCGCCTGCGATATCGTGCGCGGCGTGTACGCGTACATGGGCGCGGGGCATTCGGTCGGCCTGCATTCCACCGATCCCGAACAGGCCGTGCTGGCGGGCTCGACGCTACCGGTGGCGCGCGTGATCGTGAATCAGGCGCATTGCCTTGCAACCGGCGGCAACTTCGACAACGGCTTGCCGTTCTCGCTCTCGATGGGCTGCGGCACGTGGGGCCGCAACAATTTCTCCGGCAATCTCAACTTTCATCAATACCTGAACATCACGCGCGTTGCTTATCCGATTGAAGAACGCGTCCCCGAACTCGACGACGTGCTGGGTGATTTCTTCAGGAGATACGGTCGATGAACGCGCCTCTGACAATCCGCGCGCTCATCGACGAGCGCGCCGGGCAATATCCGGACAAGCCGTTCCTGCTGGCGGCGCCTGAAGATGCTGACGAAGTTGCCGTCGCGGCACACCGCAGCATGCTGACTTTCGCCGGACTGCGCGACGACTGCCGCGCATTCGAAACGTACTTCCACGAGGCGGGCCTGCGGGCGGGCGATGTCGTCTCGGTCTATATGGGCAACGGCATTCACACCGCGCGACTGTTGCTCGCGGCGATGTATAGCGGGCTCGTCGCCAATCCGCTCAATCTGCTGTGCCAGCCGTCGCAACTGCGCTATATCGTCGAGCATTCGGACACGCGCATGATCTT
Source organism: Paraburkholderia sp. (assembly GCA_036383775.1). GTDB lineage: Bacteria > Pseudomonadota > Gammaproteobacteria > Burkholderiales > Burkholderiaceae > Paraburkholderia. The sequence continues at coordinate 13,310 of DASVNP010000245.1, forward strand.
TGTCTGCGAGGAAACGCAGGCGGCCATGTCGGGCGCGCTGGCCGGCCTGCGTGAGCAGGGTGTGACGCGCGATATCGCGCTGGTGTGTACCGAGCCGGATGCCGCTGTCGTGGCGGTGCCGGCGCCGGCGCCGGTCGGGCACGCGTGCGTGGAAACGGCGGGTGACGTGCAGCCGGCATCCGCATCACGCGCGACCGCGTGGGCTGGCGAGGCGGCCACGATGGGAGGCGCGGGCCCGGAAAACGTCGCGCTGCTGATGTACACCTCCGGCACCACGGGCGCGCCGAAGGGCGTCCTGCTGAGCGGGCGCAACCTGTTCGCCAACGCGCGCAACATCACCCGCGAGCACCGGCTCGGACCGGATGACCGGGTGCTTGCCGCGCTGCCGCTTTATCACATCAACGGTCTCGTCGTGACCCTGCTCGCGCCGCTCTTTCATGGCGGCTCGGTGGTGATGGCGCCGCGCTTTTCCGCGCGGACCTTCTGGCGCGACGTCGCGCGCCATGGCTGCACGTGGATCAACGTGGTGCCGACCATCGTCGCCTATCTGCTCAACAACGAGGAACCGTGCGCGTTCGATCTGTCGGCGCTGAAGTTTTGCCGCAGCGCGTCGGCGGCGCTGCCCGCCGATCATCATCGTGCGTTCGAGGCGCGTTTTGGCATCGGCATTATCGAAACGATGGGGATGACCGAAACGGCCGCGCCGGTGTTCAGTAATCCGTATGACTCGTCGTGCCGGAAGATCGGCAGCATCGGCTTGCCTTCGGGCGGCGAAGCGAAAGTGATCGACCGGGACGGCGGCGAGTGTCCGGCCAACGAGTGCGGTGAGCTCGTGTTGCGTGGCGAACAGGTGATGGGCGGCTACTACAAGCGGCCTGAGGAAACCCGCGCGGCCTTCACGGCCGACGGCTGGCTGCGCACCGGCGACCTCGGCTATCGCGACGAGGACGGCTACTTCTACATCAACGGCCGGGCGAAGGAACTGATCATCAAGGGCGGAGAAAACATCGCGCCGCGCGAAATCGACGAAGCGTTGCTCAAACACCCCGGCGTGCTGGATGCGGCGGTGGTCGGGGTGCCGGATGCGGCCTACGGCCAGGAGATCGTCGCGTTCATCGTGCCGCGCGTCGCGCAGGGCGTGGAGGGCGTGGAGGGCGGCGACGGTGCATGTGGGGTGGACGGGCAGGGCACCCCCGATGTCGCCGATCTGCGCGAACACTGCCTGCGCGAACTGGGCCGCTACAAGACGCCGAAGGAATTCCGCTTCGTCGCCGAACTGCCGCGCGGACCCTCGGGCAAGGTGCAGCGCCTGAAGCTGGTGCCGGGTTGAGCGAGTTGAGCGAGTTGAGCGAGTTGAGCGGATTGAGCGGATTGAGCGGATTGAGCGGATTGAGCGGGCTGAAACGAGGCCAATCGCCGCCGCGCTGAGGCAAATGCAAACGCCGACGCGAACGCGAGCGGGTCGAAAGAGGCCGGCAGCACAGATCGAACTATGCCGGACGTCGCAGACGTCCTATAAGAGAGACAGGAGACAACATGCAAACGCACAAGCGGCGCGTGAAGACGCGCCACATCATCCTTGCCGTCATGTGCCTGATGTATTTTATCTCGTACATAGATCGTGTGAACATTGCCGTGGCCGGCCCGATGATTCGCCACGAAATGGGGCTGTCCACCGTCCAACTCGGACTCGTGTTTTCGGCGTTCGCGTATCCGTATGCGTTCATGCAGGTGATCGGCGGGTGGCTCGCGGACAAGTACGGGCCGAAACTGGTGCTCGCGGTGCTGTCGCTGATCTGGGGTGTCGCGACGCTTGCCACCGGGTTTGCGGGCAGCGTGGCGATGCTGGTCGCGCTGAGGTTCGCGCTGGGAATTGGTGAGGGCGGCGCCTTCCCGACCGCCACGCGGGCGTTCACCTACTGGATGCCAGTGGCCGAGCGCGGTTTCGCGCAGGGCATCACGCATAGCTTCGCGCGGCTCGGCGGCGCGGTCACTCCGCCGCTGGTGCTGGCGGTGGTCGTGGCGGGCGGCTGGCGCGACGCCTTCATCCTGCTCGGCGTGGCCAGTCTCGCGTGGACCGTGCTGTATCTGTGCGTGTTCACGAACTCGCCGGAACAGAACCGGCGCGTGACGCCCGAGGAAACCGCGGAGATCGGCTATCGCGCCGGCGATTGCGATCGCGCGAAACATGCGGCCACGCCGTGGCGCAAGCTGATCCGCCGCATGTGGCTCGTCACGTTCGTCGACTTCTGCTACGGCTGGCTGCTGTGGGTCTATCTGACCTGGCTGCCTTCGTATCTGAAGGAGTCGCGCGGCTTCGATCTCAAGCAGCTCGCGCTGTTTACCGCGTTGCCGCTGCTGGCGGGGGTGATCGGCGATACCTTGGGCGGGGTGGTTTCGGACCGGCTCTACAAGGCCACCGGGCGGTTGCGCTTTGCGCGTTGCGCCGTACTGGTGACGGGCATGGGCGGCTCGCTCGCGTTCCTGCTGCCGATGGTCTCCGCGACCGATCCGTTGATGGCGGTGCTGTTCCTATCGGCGTCGTTCTTTTTCCTCGAGATCACGAATCCTGTGCTGTGGACCTTGCCGCTCGACATCGCCGGCAAATACGCGGGTACCGCGGGCGGCATGATGAACACTGGCTTCGGCGTGGCGGGCATGGTCTCGCCGGTGGTGTTCGGCTACCTGATCGAGACGACCGGCAGCTACAACGTGCCGTTCACGATTTCCGCGTGCCTGCTGGCGGTGGGGATTGTGGCCGCGCTGTTCATCGACACGTCCAAGACGGTCGAGGCCGACGAGGAGCGCGAACGGCACGAGGAAGGGCAACTGGGCGGCGTGCCGGCGTTTGCGCACGCGGGTTCGGCGGTGCGGCTGGAGCGGCATCATCTGCGCCGGCCGTTGCGGTGGCGCAAGTGAGCTGCAGATGAGGTGGGCATGAGGCGCTCCGGATAAGGCGCGCTTCGCGCCTCAGACTCCTGACAAAGTACCCCCAAAGCCTGGCGACGCGCCCGGCTTTGTCGTCTAACGAGCCTGATGCTCAAGAAACCGACACCCATGCAGCACGTACTCGAAATGGTGACGTTCGAGGAGCTCGTGCCGAAGGACCGCCTGTTGCGCGACGTGGGAATCGCGGTGATTTTGTAGCGCCTGTCTACGGTGCGCGCCTGCCCCAGCACCACATCGAGGCCGCTGCTATAGGTCGATGCCAGGTGACGCGCCCGCTGATCCCCCGATGTGAGCTGTGCACTGTCATGCCGTCAATTGCCATCACCTGATCGGCCAGCGTCGGACACAGACGTGCCGCCCAGCGCATGAAGCAGGCTTCGAGGTGTTTCGCATCGAGCGCGGCAATTACACGCCCAAACGTGTCATGCGACGCAATGCCGTTGACCAGCGGCACGTAGCGCCGCAGCCAGTCCAGCTACAGGGTGGCCCCAAGCTATCGGCGCCCAAGAGGATCGCGCACAACGCCACCACGAGCATCTCCTTCAGGTCATGGGCTGACGCGCGGCTGCGCGGATCACGCAAATCACCAAACGCGTCTTCAATACTCAGTACTTCCTGCATCGCGTTTTCCGCACCTGAAAAGACGGAGTAAACGCGCTTTCATTCGTGTTTACAACCGACTCTTCACTACCTGTAACGTTTCATGCGATTGCCCTGGCGATTGCGGGTATGGTGTGCACATTTCAGAATTCTCTGATTTCAGACCTTTTGAGGAGACGATACGTTTTTTAAATGTAGTGAAAGCTACATTTTTAAAACGATGAAAACCAATTAATCAAAAATACGATGACAAACAGACGGTTATTTTTGCGTGCCGCTGCGCTTTCCCTTGCCGCTACCGCTTATCAGATTGCACGGTCGGCTCCAGCAACGGCTCAATTCGCAGGGACCACTCGACACGGATATGCGCTGACCAATGGTGCGACAACGCTGAAACGTGACGACGGATCGTGGATATTCTGGGTACGCATCATCAATTTCGATGATCCGAAAACTGATATTCCCGCCAGTCTGCAAATAGCGACAGACCGAGATTTTTCTCAGATTGTCGGTGTCGTGCCTCTTATATTGTCGCAATCAAAATCCTTTATTGCTCAACCCGTTTACACGCCAAAAGCCGGCAACACGCAGCTTTATTACCGATATGTCGTTGGCTCAAGTCCCTCCATTGCGCCATCAGTGAGTAGCGTAGTGAACTCGATTGCCCCTTGGACCGCAGAATCGAAGGCTGAATGAAATGGCAAATGCTGAACTGGTAATGCACTGGGTGGAAAGTGGATCGAATTCGATGTCGACATATCAAGCGCTTTTGGGCGCGAAAGATAGTTCGAGTGACTCACTTTCGATCCTCCAAAACGGTACCAATCTCGTAGCGACCGTCTCAAATGTTTCCCAAATGCTACAGCCAATTCGCATAATTACAAACGGGTTATCTGCGACATCTGCGCTAACGCGTATCGTCGTGGATTGGAAAGACCCGGACAAAAAGGTGCAGCCAGGAGACGTGCTTACGCTGATTAGTGCGAGCGGAATGTTTGTCGTCACGTTACTCTTTTGGGCGGAAGTGGGTCCGGGGGGTGCCGCAGCGGTCGGCGGCCTCGCTTTGGCTGCAGACCTTCAATCGTCATTTCAACCGTATATGAATGCTGCGAAGGTTTGGCTGGGGAACTACATTTCGAATCTCGTGCAGGTGTCTAGACCCGCTTCGATTGCAAGTGCATCGCTTTACTGGAGTGCGCCTCTTCCTGAGGTGAGTACCACTTATACACTGTTGTCGTATGATGAGATTACGGCGCAGAAGGCACGGTTCATCTGTTTGAGTGATAAAGGCACTCCGGGCAATAGTCTATTTCCTTTGGCGACACCGGTTCCGGGCAGTTTGACGCCAGTCAACGAGGATATGTATAAGGACGCCTATTGCCGAAGTTTGGCTGATCCGACTACCGATCCTGCATCATGGCTACCTTACTGCAAATCGGTGATGGTTAGGTAATCATGGCAACGATCCCGCGTTCTATACGGATTTCACTTATTGCTTTTTTCTTGGCCTTTCTTTGTGAGGCATCGGTGGAAGCTATTTTGCTATGGTATTTACCTTTAAAGCCCACGGGATGGATCGCAGTAATAGCGAGCCTGATAGCCAACCCACTAGCACTTGCGTACAGCGTTCGGCGCAGAAAGTGGGCCTTTAGCCTTCTGAAGTGGATTGCGGCCCTTGGTATTGTGTGGACGGTATCTGGTGGGCCGTATCTTTATTCATTAGGAGTGTGGGCTATCGCGCTTATTGCGATTAGCGTCTGGCTTCGCGTTGTGGCGTTTTTAATGATTCGGCGTAAGGCAGCGAAAGACTGGATCGACACGGCTACGATCTGAGGTCGTCTATGGATTGCCGTGAGTGTATAAGTCATTGACATCGGTGACGCCCGCTTCGCGCGGGCGTTCTTCCACGCGCTCGCGATGCCAGGTATTGCGAACGCGTTGTGATGTGAGGTGTAATCGTGGTTATACCGCACTCAGGACCTTAGCAGCCTGTAGATAATCAGGGATTTGCGCAAGGACAGAAACGACCATGCGTTGAGCAGACCGACCGAGCAAATCCAGAAGATCATCGCTCCTGTACCGGTATCGGCGCTTATCTCCCTGACAGAAAACAGGATTCCAAGCAGCACATTAAACACACACAGTGAAAGGCAGTGGCCGGGTGAATCAACGCCGCAGATTTCCCCCGTGTTGTGATTTAACCAGGCTTTGAGGGTTTGCCAGTTCTCCGGATCGCGCAGCACCGCAGTGACAGCCATGCCACTGTCGAGGCGGGGTGATCCGCGCACTACCACAGCGTATTGACGCTTTCCATTCACGGTAGCGTTGAAGGTTAGGCTGACTGTTCGCTTTCCGTACCTGTCTTTGGTGGCAACGATGCCGCTTATGTTGTCTAACGTGACTGTTATGGCGTGGTAGGTCATCGATGCAAAGCGCTGGGGGCGGGTAATCGTCAAATATAACCCGTGCACCATCTTGTATTTCCTGACGCTCATCGAGCCATGTCGGATCAAAACAAAAACCCACGCTCCGTAAAACGTGGGTTGATCAGCAGCCTGAGGCGCCATTCGCGCCTCATCCGGCCTCGGCAGCAGCCGGCCAGCGAAGCCACAACGCTCAACGCCCCGGCTTGAGCTGGCGCAAGCGCCAGATAAGACTGGACGTGTCGTAGCGGTTGCCGCCCAGCGTCTGAACGTCGCCATAGAACTGGTCGACAAGGGCGGTGACCGGCAGCGACGCGCCATTGCGCTTCGCTTCGTCGAGGCAGATGCCCAAGTCCTTGCGCATCCAGTCGACCGCGAAGCCGTAGTCGAACTTGCCGTCGATCATGGTCTTGCCGCGGTTTTCCATCTGCCAGCTGGCGGCCGCGCCTTTGCCGATGACTTCCAGCACGAGCCGCATGTCGAGCCCGGCCTGTTCGCCGAAATTGATGGCTTCGGCGAGGCCTTGCACCATACCGGCGACACAGATCTGATTGACCATTTTCGCCAGTTGCCCCGCGCCTGCCGCGCCGATCAGCGTGACGGCCGCCGCGTAGTGAGCGAGCGTGGCCGCAGCGCGTTCGAACGCGCTGGCTTCGCCGCCGCACATGATCGTCAGCGTGCCTTTCTGCGCGCCGGCCTCGCCGCCGGACACTGGCGCGTCGATGAACTGGATGCCCCGTGTTTCGGCGAGCGCCGCCAGTTCACGGGCGACGTTGGCCGAGGCCGTCGTGTGGTCGACGAACACCGTGCCGCGCGCCATGCCCGCGAACGCGCCATGCTCGCCCAGCGTGATGCTGCGCAGATCGTCGTCGTTGCCAACGCAGGCCATGACCAGATCGGCCCCGTCGGCGGCTTCGCGCGGCGTGCGGGCGGCGCGCCCGCCGTACTCGGCGACCCATTGTTCGGCTTTGGGCCAACTGCGGTTGTACACCGTCACATCCAGGCCGGCTTTCGCCAGATGCCCGGCCATTGGATAACCCATGACGCCGAGGCCAAGAAATGCGACACGACGCACCGTATCGCTTGAGGACGGGGCGGTTGAATTGCTGACTGCGTCATTCACTGCGCTGTTCACTGCGGCTCCTTCGGAAGGGCGGGATGGGTGGAATGAGGCGGAAATCCATTATGTCAGCGATACCGACCGGGCGCGAACCGGACCTCAAGACACCACCGGCCCGGCTAACTATCGGCGCGGACGATGTTTTCGATACGAAATAGCGATTTTTCTTTTGCGACTATCGCTCTTACGATGCCATAAGCGGTTGCCAGGCTCCGGCGCGGCCGCTGCCGAGCTCATAAGGGAGGCAAACATGGAACACCACGCGCGCACGCAGAACGAAAAGCTCGAGGTGAAAACAACGACGTGTTACATGTGCGCGTGCCGCTGCGGCATCCGCGTGCATCTGCGCGATGGCGAAGTGCGCTATATCGACGGCAACCCGGAGCATCCGCTGAATCAGGGGGTGATCTGCGCGAAGGGTTCGTCGGGGATCATGAAGCAGTACTCACCGGCGCGGCTGACCCAGCCGCTGATGCGCAAAGCGGGCGCGGAGCGCGGCAGCGCGCAGTTCGAACCCGTCTCCTGGGAAGTCGCGTTCGCCACCCTGGAAAAGCGCCTTGCCCACCTGCGCGCGACCGACCCGAAGAAGTTCGCGCTCTTCACCGGACGCGATCAGATGCAGGCCTTGACGGGTCTGTTCGCCAAGCAGTTCGGCACGCCGAACTACGCGGCGCACGGCGGCTTCTGTTCGGCCAATATGGCGGCCGGCATGATCTACACGATGGGCGGCTCGTTCTGGGAGTTTGGCGGCCCGGATCTCGACCACGCGAAGCTGTTCTTCATGATCGGCACCGCGGAAGATCACCACTCGAATCCGCTGAAAATCGCGCTGTCGAAGTTCAAGCGCGCCGGCGGCCGCTTCATCGCGATCAATCCGATCCGCACTGGTTACGCCGCGATTGCGGACGAATGGGTGCCGATCCGTCCCGGCACTGACGGCGCGCTCTTCATGGCGCTGATCCGCGAGCTGATCGAAAGCGGCGCGTACGACCACGAGTTCGTCGCGCGCTACACGAATGCCGGCGAACTGCTCGACATGAACGCGGATGCCGATACGTTCGGCCTGTTCGTGCGCGACCCGAATGCGCCGGAAGCCAATCCGCTGTTTCCGCAAAACCACCTGTGGTGGGACCAGAACTCGCAACGCCCGGTGCTGCACCACACGCCGGGCGCGGTGCCGGCCCTGTCCGGCCAATACACACTCGACGACGGCACGCCGGTCACCCCGTCGTTCGCATTGCTGCGCGAGCGCGTGGCCGAGTGCACCCCGCAGTGGGCGGCCGAGATCACCGGCATTCCCGCGGATACTATCCAGCGGCTCGCGCGCGAGATGGCGCAGACCGCGCGCGATCACAAGATCACTTTGCCGATCTCATGGACCGACGCATGGGGCCAAACGCACGACACCGTCACCGGCAGCCCGATTGCCTTTCACGCGATGCGCGGACTGGCCGCGCATTCCAACGGCTTCCAGTCGATCCGCGCGCTGGCCGTGCTGATGTCGCTGATGGGCACGATCGACACGCCGGGCGGCTTCCGCCACAAGGCGCCATACCCGCGCGCCGTGCCGCCGTCGGCAAAACCGCCTAACAGCCCCGACGCCGTCAAGCCGAACACGCCGCTCGCGACCGGGCCGCTCGGCTGGCCGGCCGCGCCCGAGGACCTCTTTATCGACGCAGCCGGAGAGCCGGTGCGCATCGACAAGGCCTTCTCGTGGGAATACCCGCTCGCCGTGCACGGCCTGATGCACAGCGTGATTACCAATGCCTGGCGCGGCGACCCGTACCCCATCGACACGCTCCTGATTTTCATGGCCAACATGGCATGGAACTCGTCGATGAACACGGTGGAAGTCCGCAAGATGCTCGTCGACAAACAGGACAACGGTGAGTACAAGATTCCGTTCCTGGTGGTCTGCGACGCGTTCCAGTCGGAGATGACCGCCTTTGCCGATCTGATCCTGCCGGACACGACCTACCTCGAGCGGCATGACGCGATGTCGATGCTCGACCGGCCGATTTCGGAGTTCGACGGTCCGGTGGATTCGGTGCGAGTGCCGGTCGTGCCGCCCACCGGCGAATGCAAGCCGTTCCAGGAGGTGCTGATCGAACTGGCGAGCCGTCTGAAGCTGCCGGCGTTCACCACCGCCGAGGGCACGCGCAAGTATCGCGACTATCCGGATTTCATCGTCAATTTCCAGACTGCGCCGAACTCGGGCGTGGGTTTCCTGATCGGCTGGCGCGGCGAGAACGGCGACAAGGCGCTGGTGGGCGAGCCGAATCCGAAGCAGTGGGAGCAGTACGCGAACAACAACTGCGTGTTCCACTACACGCTGCCCGAGACGCTGCAATACATGCGCGGCGTGAATGGACCGTATCTGAAGTGGGCGGTGGAGAACGGCTTCCGCAAGTTCGACACGCCGATCCTGATCCAGCTCTACTCGGACGTGATGCAGAAATTCCGCCTGGCGGCGCAGGGCAAGACGGCGGGCCGCCAGCCGCCCGACCATCTGCGCGCACGCGTGGAGCGCTATTTCGATCCGCTGCCGTTCTGGTATGCGCCACTCGAACTCGGCGCCACCGACCTTGAGCGCTACCCGCTTGCCGCCGTCACGCAACGGCCAATGGCGATGTATCACTCGTGGGACTCGCAGAATGCGTGGCTGCGGCAGATTCATGGGGAGAACTACCTGTTCATGAATCCGCTGATGGCGCGCGCCAACGGCATCGAAGACGGCGGGTGGATCTACGTCGAATCGCAGTGGGGCAAGGTGCGCTGCATGGCGCGCTA
>DASVNP010000246.1:0-32749 GCA_036383775.1 Paraburkholderia sp.
GCGGGTCTGCGGGCGGCTCAGCCGTCAACCCGCGCTTCGCGCAGGGTAACGAAGCGCAGGTGCCGCTGCCGCGCCGCGTCGATGATACGCGGCAGGACCGCGAGGATCAGCGGTTTGCCCTCTACCGTCAGCGCGGCGTTGCCGTCGTGCAGCAGCAGGATGTCGCGCGGCGCGAGGCCGTCGAGCAGCCGCCGCGCCACCACGCGAGGATCGCGCTCACGCGTGTCGTAGCCGCGCCGCGTCCAGGCGGCGAGCCGCAGATCCAGCTTGCTCAGCACCGGTTCGAGGAAGATGTTGCGCAAGCCCGCGGGCGCGCGGAAGAACATCGGCGGTTCGCCGCTCAGGGATTCGAGCGTGCGTTGCGCGGCGTCGATCTCGCGGGTGAGCGCGCCGGGAAACGTCACGGAAAACGTGTGCACGTGGACCTGCGAATGGTTTTCGAGCGCGTGGCCGCGCGCGACGATCTCGCGTGCGAGTTCGGGATGGCGCTGCGCCTTCGCGCCGATGCAGAAGAAGGTGGCGCGCACGCCGAAGGCATCGAGCAGGTCGAGCACCTGCGGTGTGACAACCGGGTCGGGACCGTCGTCGATAGTCAGCGCGATCGCGTCGGCGTTGCGCGTGCCGGCGGGCAGGCGCGTCCAGTTCGGGCCCAGCAGCGTGGTGCGCGGCAGCAGGCCGGCCACCGTGAAGATGGCGTGATTCGCAAAGATGGCGGCCAGCCACCACGGCCATGCCGCTGGCACCAGCAGCCAGCCGGCCAGCACGAAGGCGTGCCATGCGGCGGTGGCGACGAGCATCGCGGGATACCCGGTGATCGGCCAGCGGCGCGGTGGCGCGGCCTGGGCGCCTTGGGCCTTCTGCCGCGGCGTGGAGTGTTGTTTCATCAAGCGTGCTTCCTGTCTTCCTTCCGCCCGGCATGCGGGGGCGGGAAGGTTTTGAATCGCGCGCGTGGCGCGCAGCTGCAAACGATACCATTGATGCCCACTGCGACGCGCGCGCCGCCTTCGGTCTGATGAAAGCGCAGAGCCGGCGCGGTGTTGCACATGGCGCAGTTGCCGCTCACGGCGAACGTGCAGTTCATGACCATCATGGCGAGCAAGATGCCGTTTGTCGGACGGGGCTGACGAGCGAATCCAGACTGCGCGGCGGGCGGGATCAACTTATACTGGGCGCTTCCCGCCTTGACGGAAAAGCGATTCGCCGTGCCCCGAGCCACACCCCAGGACGACCCGCAGCCGGTGCCGCCCGTGCAACCCGATCTCGACGATTGTTGTCATAGCGGCTGCAATCCGTGTGTTTTCGATCTCTACGACGAAGCGATCGAGCGCTATCAAACCGCGCTCGCCGAATGGCAAGCGCGGCAGAAGTCACCGGCGGCGCGTGCGCGGCGAGGCAAGTCGCGCGCGCCCGGTTGAACTGAGTTCAAGATTAGCTTCGCGGCCGCAGCCCTTCACTACGTCCTGCCATGACCGACCTTCCGTCCGCCCCGCCCGAACCGCCGACCGTTTCGTCCACGCTGGACGACCTGCATGCGTTCGTGCAGCGTTATCCGCGCCTGTTCGTGCTGACCGGCGCGGGCATCAGCACCGACTCCGGCATTCCCGGCTATCGCGACGAGAACGGCGAGTGGCAACGCTCGCAGCCCATCACGGTGCAGGAATTTCTCGGCTCGCTCGCCATGCGTCAGCGCTACTGGGCGCGCAGCATGGTGGGCTGGCCGGTAGTGGCGCGCGCGCAGCCGAACGCCGCGCATGCCGCGCTGGCCCGGCTCGAAGCGGCCGGCCATGTGCAGGCACTGGTGACGCAGAATGTCGACGGCTTGCATCAGCGGGCGGGCAGCCGTGAGGTGATCGAACTGCATGGCGGCATTAACGCGGTGACGTGCCTCGACTGCGGCGCGCAGCACTCGCGTGCGTCGATCCAGCAGACCCTCGAGGCGGACAATCCGGCGCTCGTGGACGCGAGCGCCGAAACCGCCGCCGATGGCGACGCGCATCTCGAGTGGCACGATCTCGGCGGATTCCGCATTCCGGCGTGCCCGAACTGCGGCGGCCTGCTGAAGCCCGCGGTGGTGTTTTTCGGCGAAAACGTGCCAAAGGAGCGGGTGGAAGCGGCCGAGCATGCGCTCGAAGCGTCGGACGCGGTGCTGGTGGTCGGTTCGTCGCTGATGGTCTATTCCGGCTATCGTTTTTGCGTATGGGCGCAACGGCTCGGCAAGCCGGTCGCGGCGATCAATCTGGGACGCACGCGCGCCGATGCGCTGCTGGCGCTGAAAGTCGCGGCGCCGTGCGCGGAAACGCTGAGCGCGCTGGCCGGGCGGCTGACGGCCAATTGACCGGGCGGCGCCGAACCGGGAAGAATTCACGAATTCAAAAAAGGAATGCCGATGTTGACGACAGTCGAGCAGCTCGAAGCCATCTACGGGCAGCCGCATGAGCGCGCCGTGCGCAAGGAGATTCCGTACATCAACGAGGACTATCGGGCGTTCATTGAAGTTGCGCCGTTCGCGGTGCTCGCCACCGCGGGTCCGGAAGGTCTCGACTGTTCGCCGCGCGGCGACGCGCCGGGTTTCGTGCGTGTCGTCGATGAACGCACACTCGCGCTGCCGGACCGCATCGGCAACAATCGCATCGACAGTCTGCGCAATATCATCGCTCGGCCGCATCTGGCGTTGCTCTTCATCATTCCGGGGGTAGGCGAGAGTTTGCGTGTGAACGGCCGCGGCCGCATTTCCAACGACCCGCAATGGCTGGACAGTTTCGCCGTCGAAGGTAAACTGCCGCGCACCGTGCTGCTGATCGACGTGGACGCCGTCTACTTTCACTGCTCGAAAGCGCTGGTGCGCTCGAAGCTGTGGGACCCGGCGCATTATGTCGAACGTTCACGGCTGCCGAGCGCGGGTGAGATTCACCGGCGGATCAATGGCACTCATTTCGACGCCGCGGCCTACGACCGTGAACTTGCCGAACGCGTACGCACGGCACTGTACTGAACCCGAAGCTGAACATGACTGATTTCCCTCTGGCGTTGCGGCAACATTCGCCTTCTGCCGAGCGCAACCGCGCACCGATTCTCGCCGTGCTGCGCCAGGTGCTGCCGGCCACCGGCCGCGTGCTCGAAATCGCGAGCGGCACCGGCCAGCACGCCATCCATTTCGCCCGTGCGATGCCCGGCCTCGACTGGCAGCCGAGCGACGCGGACGAGGAAGCGCGCGCCTCGATTGCCGCCTGGACCGCGCACGAAGGGCTGCCGAATATACGCGCGCCGCTCGCGCTGGATGTGCATCAGGCGGACTGGGGCATCGACGCGCTCGACGCCGTGGTGTGCATCAACATGATTCATATCTCGCCGTGGAGCGCGGCGCAGGCGCTGTTCGCGGGCGCCGGCCACCGGCTCGCCGACGGCGGTGTACTGTATCTCTACGGTCCTTACAAACGCGGCGGCGCGCATACCGCGCCGAGTAACGAAGCGTTCGATCAGCAGTTGCGCAGCCGCGATCCCGAGTGGGGCGTGCGCGACATGGAAGCCGTGACGGCGTTGGGCGCCTCGGCGGGATTCGTGTGTGACGAGCCGGTTGCGATGCCGGCCAACAATTTCAGTCTGGTGTTCAGGAAACGCTCGAGCGCGGCGCGGGTCTGACAGGCGTTCGGCCGCTTATTGCACGGTTGCACTGCTGCCCGCCACAGAGCGGCAAGCCGGCATTTCTTTTATTCTTTCACCCTCGACGTCCGGCCGACGTTCCTTCCGGCGCGGCGTCACGACATTTTTGGACTCTGGAGAATTCACATGGGCAAACAGGCAATCGGCGTGGTGGGGCTAGCGGTCATGGGCCGCAATCTGGCGCTCAACATCGAAAGCCGCGGCCACGCGGTGTCGGTGTACAACCGCAGCCGCGAGAAAACCGACGAACTCATCGCTGAATGTCCGGACAAGAAGCTGGTGCCGGCTTTCACGCTGGAAGAGTTCGTCGAGTCGCTGGAAAAGCCGCGCCGCATTCTGCTGATGGTCAAGGCCGGCGAGCCGACCGACGCCACCATCGCGTCGCTCAAGCCGCTGCTGGACAAGGGCGACATTCTGATCGACGGCGGCAATACGCATTTCACCGACACCATCCGCCGCAACCAGGAACTGGCGAAGGCCGGCCTGCACTTCATCGGCACGGGCGTGTCGGGCGGCGAAGAGGGCGCGCTGAAGGGCCCGTCCATCATGCCGGGCGGCCAGCGCGACGCGTACGACCTCGTGGCGCCGATCCTCACTGAAATCGCCGCGAAGGCGCCGGACGGCGAGCCGTGCGTCGCCTACATGGGACCGGACGGCGCGGGCCATTTCGTGAAGATGGTGCATAACGGCATCGAGTACGGCGATATGCAGTTGATCGCGGAAAGCTACGCGGTGCTCAAGCAGGTGGTCGGCTTGTCGAACGACGAGCTGGGCAAGGTCTACACCGAGTGGAACCAGGGCGAGCTCGACAGTTATCTGATCGAAATCACCTCGAAGATCTTCAGCAAGAAAGACGAAGAAACCGGCAAGGGTCTGGTCGACGTGATTCTCGATCGCGCCGCGCAAAAGGGCACCGGCAAGTGGACCAGCCAGAACGCGCTCGACCTCGGCGCGCCGCTGCCGCTGATCACCGAAGCCGTGTTCGCGCGCGTGCTGTCGTCGCTGAAGGATCAGCGCGTGGCCGCCAGCAAGGTGCTGGAAGGGCCGCAGGCCAAGCCGCTCGGCGTCGAGCGCGCTGCGTTCGTGGAGTCGGTGCGCCGCGCGCTGTACTTCAGCAAGGTGATTTCGTACGCACAAGGCTTCGCGCAACTGCGCGCCGCTTCCGAAGAGTACAAGTGGGATCTGGACTTCGGCACGATCGCGAAGATTTTCCGGGCCGGCTGCATCATCCGCGCCCGCTTCCTGCAAAAGATCACCGACGCGTACACGAAGGACAAAACCATCGCGAACCTGCTGCTCGACCCGTACTTCCGCGATATCGCGAAGAACTATCAGGCGGCGTTGCGCGAGGTCGTGGTCGCTGCGGTGAATGCGGGCGTGCCGGTGCCGGCTTTTGCGTCGGCGGTGGCGTATTTCGACGCGTATCGCTCGGAGCGCCTGCCGGCGAATCTGGTTCAGGCGCAGCGCGATTTCTTCGGCGCGCACACGTTCGAACGTGTCGACAAGCCGGGTAGCTTCCACGCGAACTGGAGCTGAGCCGGCGTTTGAATAAAGGCCCGGCGCGTCCTTCCAGCAAGGCACGCCGGGCTTTTTTAGCGCTTGAAATTCGAGCTTGGCGATTGTTGTTAAGAACAGTGAGACAGGTGGCCTCGCGGCGAATCGCTAGTTAAACTGTTGCAGAATTCGGAATAGAGTTTCATGGTTTTAGGGGTTTCCCCTAGATGCCGACGCTCCTAGACTTCTACTTAAGCGCTACGGGACAACGAACCCAAAGCGAATTACATACAAGTTCTGGAGGTTTACATCATGAAGACTCTTATCTCTGCTGTTGTCGTCGCCGCCGCTCTGGTCGCTCCTGTCGCATCGTTCGCCCAATCGAACCAGCCGGTCACGCGCGCTCAAGTCCGCGCTGAGCTGGTGCAGCTCGAAAAGGCCGGCTACAACCCGGCTGGCGATAACATCACTTACCCGGCACAGCTGCAAGCCGCACAAGCCCGCGTCGACGCTCAGAGCGGCACCGCTCAAGCTGCGAACAGCGGCTACGGCGCACCGACGGCCGGCACCTCGGAAGCCGGCCGTCCGGTGGTTGGCAAGGATCGTAACTCGGTCTACTTCGGCAACTAATTTGCGCTGAAGCTGATGCAAGCGCCGCCTGACTAATCGGCCGCGTGCTGTAAATGAAAAACGCCGTCCGGCTTGCCGGGCGGCGTTTTTTGTTGTGCGGTGCGGTGGCCTGACCACGCGTGCAAGTCATGCGGGGGGACAGCGCGCCATTATGAGCGCGCGATTCTCTACGCCCGATTCTCTACGCCCGATAGTCAGCGACCCGGCAAGTGCGGAATCGCTTCATTGCTCGCCAGGTTTAGCTGGTGAATCTGCCGATGCGCCTTGTTCAGATGCGCTTGCGCGGCGATGCGTTGCGCTTCCAGTTGCGCGACTTCCTTGCGCACCTGGTGCTGCCGGCTCGATACCGTTTGTTCCTGCGCGCCACGCCGCTGCAGATCGTTGCGCAGCCGTTCGGCCTGCGCCTCGGAGCTCGCGATCATGCGGGCCAGCTGTTCATTCTGCGCTTCCAGCTGCGCGCGGCGGGTTTCGCCTTCCGAGAGCCGGGTGGCCTGTTCCTCGAAATGGTGAAAGGCGCTTTCGGCGGCTTCGAGGTCGGCGGCTTTCAGCGCGCGCCACAGCGAACCGTCCTGATACAGCGCGATGTAGTAGGCCAGTTCCTTCGCGTGAAAGAGCAGGCTGACCGAGTAGTCGAAGCTGCGGAACACGCGAAACGGTGTCAGCGCTTCTTCTTTGCAGAGCCATTCGACTTCCGACGTGTCGGCAATCTGCACGCCGCGCGTACAGACCTGTGACGGCACCACGGGCACCGGCCGCAATGTCGTCACCGGCCGTACCGGCTCAGCCGGCGAGGCCGGCTGAGCCGAATCGGTGGCCGCGAGTGCCGCTTCGTCCTTGTCGTCGGGCAAAACGGTATCGGCGGCGTGCTCCCGCGCGATCTGCACGAGATGCGATGGGCCTGCCAGCACGCTGCGGCGGTTCAGGAGACTTTTCACGGCTGTTCCCTCCGGTTGACTTCGGCCGAAGCCTGCAAAGGGCTCCGGCGGTGAAGCATGCCGGTTAGCCGCGCAAGCCCGGCGGTGAGCGAAACGTGGCAGACCGGCGGCGCCGGCGAGCAAACGCCAGGGTGTGCGGCTATGCGGCAGCATTCCCCTTGGCGTTGCTAATGCAAACTAATGCAAAGTGCGGTGCCGGCGGCCCAGGTCGTCGAAGAGCGCGCGGCTCGGTTCAAGGGCGAGCAGCCAGGATTCGTCGTAACCGCTCAGATTGTCGAGCGCTTCGCGCAGCCGTTCGATTGCCACAGCCGGAATCCTGACGCTGGCTTCCACGCCGCTCGACAGGCCCGCAATGCTGGCCAATTGCACCAGTGCGTCGGCGGCTTCGGCCACGTCGGCGGCAAAAATGAGGTGGGTATTCAGTAATTCGACCAGGCCGGGTGACGCCGAAACATCGTCGACGTTGAGTTGCACGGCGAGAAAGGTGGCATTGTTCATCCCCAACTCCTCCCAGTATCCAGTCGTTTTGCTTGCAGTGCAGCGCGCATTAAGTCTGAGTATAGGCGAGCACTAAAATGATTCAATACTCACACCAATCCTGCGGCGCGGCCTTGCTGCGGCAGGCGGGCCCGTCACCAGAACTATAATGGGGCCAGCCGGATTGCTGGCTCGCGCCAGTCCCGGCGGCCTGTCATGCTCGATGAATAACGGCTGGCCGGCGCGGTCTCTCTTAACAGCCTGGTGACCATGAAGATCATTCGCAGCAAGAGCTTTACTGCGCAGCGTGCCTGGGGCGCGCTCGATATCGCCAACATGGGCGGCATCACGACGCGCCTGCATTGGACCGACCAGCCCTACAAATGGCACGTCAACGACGGCGAGGAAGTGTTTGCGGTGCTCGATGGCCGCGTCGAGATGCGCTATCGGCAAGACGGCGTAGAACAGTCGGCCGTTCTGGAAACGGGCGACGTGTTTTACGCCTCGGTGGGCACCGAACATGTGGCTCATCCGATCGGCGCGGCGCGCATACTGGTGGTCGAGGCGGCGGGCAGCGTGTGAACGCCGACATTGGCGCGTCCTGATGCCATACCGGCGTCGGCGCGGCCGCGTATCGGCGGGATAATGGATAGGCCACGGCGGTGCGCTCGGCACGAGCGGCACGGCAAATGCTTGGGCAGCGATTGAATCCGATTGATTGAATAAAGCATCGAGGAAAATCACATGACAAGACAAGGGCAATGGATGGCGAGCCGGTTGCTGATAGCGGTCGCGCTTGGCGTGATCATGAGCGGCTGTACGACCATGCCGTGGGAAAGCACGCCGTTCTACAGCAGTGCACCTTCCCGCCCGACCACGCTTGGCACGGTTCCGGTTCCCGCCGGGTTCTATCGCGTCAATCCGGGCGACACGCTCGGCGGCATTGCGTCGGCGTACGGCCACAAGATCCAGGAAGTCGCGGCGTGGAACGGCCTGCCGCCCAACGCAACCATCAGTCCGGGGCAAGTGCTGCGCGTGTCGCCGCCGATGGCCTCGGGCAGCGTGGTGACGCCGCCGGTCAGCGTCACGCCGTCCGCGCCCACCGCCTCCGCAGGCCCGCAGCAGGGCGTGCTGCAATGGCCGCTGCGCGGGCCGGTACTGAGGACGTTCGCCCCAGGCAGGTCGAACGGCATCGTGATCGGCGGGCGGCCCGGCGACCCGGTGAAGGCGGCCGCCACGGGCCGCGTGGTCTACGCCGGCACGGGGATCGAGTCGTATGGCCCGCTCATCATCATCAAGCACGACGACTCGCTGATCACCGCCTATGGGCAGAACAGCACGCTGCTCGTCAAGGAAGGCGACGCGGTCGCACAAGGGCAGACGATCGGCGAAGTCGGGGCGGATAGCCACGGCGTGGCGTCGATCCAGTTCGAAGTCCGCCAGAACGGCCAGCCGGTCGACCCGCTCGCGTGGCTGCCGAGGTCGGGCGGGTGAAACGCCCTTGAAGCGCCCCTCAAACGTTCTTTGGCCGTCCTTCAAGCGCCGTGCGAGTGCCAATGCAGCGCTGCGCCAATTGTGAATATACTGTGTGGCTCAACCCGCCGGCGCTCCGGCCGCCCACCGCTTCAAGCGATGTGGTGCGCCGGGCGGCGGTAGCCGGCTAACACGCCGGGCTACCTGCCAGGCTGTCAACCCCGGCTGTCAACCCTAGACGCACAGAGACACACAATGATCGATTTGCGCAGCGATACCGTCACTCGTCCGACCGCGGCCATGCTCGCGGCCATGTCCGCCGCCGAAGTCGGCGACGACGTCTGGGGCGACGACCCCACCGTGATCCGCTTGCAGGCCACGGTCGCGCAACGCACCGGCAAGGAAGCGGGCCTGTTTTTCCCGAGCGGCACGCAAAGCAATCTGGCTGCCCTGATGGCGCACTGCGCGCGCGGCGACGAATACATCGTCGGTCAACTGGCGCACACCTATAAGTACGAAGGCGGCGGCGCGGCGGTGCTCGGCAGCATCCAGCCGCAGCCGCTCGAGAATTCCGCGGACGGTTCGATCCCGCTGGAAAAAATCGCCGCCGCGATCAAGCCGATCGACAATCACTTCGCGCGCACGCGGCTGCTGGCGCTGGAAAACACCATCGGCGGCAAGGTGCTGCCGGCCGGGTATGTCGCCGAGGCCACGCAGCTTGCGCGGCAGCGCGGTTTGTCCCTGCATCTCGACGGCGCACGCGTCTACAACGCGGCGGTCGCGTCGGGCCAACCGGTCGCGACGCTGTGCGAACCGTTCGATTCGGTCTCGATCTGTTTTTCGAAGGGCTTGGGCGCGCCGGTCGGCTCGGTGCTGGTCGGCAGCCAGGCGCTGATCGAGGTGGCGCACCGCTGGCGCAAGGTGCTGGGCGGCGGCATGCGCCAGGCCGGCGTGCTGGCGGCGGCGTGTCTCTACGCGCTGGATCACAACGTCGAGCGCCTCGCCGACGACCACGCCAACGCCGAGCATCTGGCAGCGGGGCTGGGCGCGATCGAGCAGGTCAAGGTGCAGTCGGTGGCCACCAACATGGTGTTCGTGCAATTTCCGCAGCAGCATTGCGCGCCGCTCGAAGCGTGGCTCAAGGAGCGCGGCATTCTCACGCAGATGCTGTATGCGTCGCGATTTGTGACGCATAAGGACGTGTCGCGCGAGGATATCGATACGTTTGTCGCCGCGGTGAAGGGGTATTTCGCGGCGCAGTAAGCGGTTGGTGCGGGTTGGTGCGGGTCGGCGTGAGTTGGCACAACGTCCCGCAATCAATCAGGAAGGGCCACAAGACAAAGCGGCCGTACCGTTACTCCGGTACGGCCGCTTTGTTCATTTCATCGACGCTCTCACAGGTTGCCCCGAGCGATGCGACGGCGCCAGCAACCGCAGTCCGCTCGCCAGGCTCGCTGCGCCCGCGAAGAAGGCGCCGGCGCCAAGCGCGAGCGTCGGCCCATGCCGGCCGGCAATGCTGAAGCTCAAGGCGACCAGCGCCGCGCCCGTGGCCTGGCCGATCAGCCGTGCGGTCGCGACGATGCCGCTCGCACCGCCGCTGCGCTCAGGCGGCGCGCTCGCCATCAACGCTTTCAGATTGGGCGACTGGAAAAAGCCGAAGCCCGCGCCGCATATCGCCATGCGAATGCCGATGTCGAGCACGTGGGGATGCACCGGCAGCAGCGCCAGCGATGCCATCCCAGCCGACAGCACCGCGAGTCCGATCGCGCCCAGCAAGCCAGGCGGGTAACGGTCGGACAAACTGCCGGCGAGCGGTGCGGCGAGCGCGACCACCACTGGCCACGGCGTCATCAGAAAGCCGGTCTCGACCTGGCTGCGTTGGAGCACACCTTCGAAGTAGAAGGGCAGCGAGACGAACGCCAGCCCCTGCGCGGCGAACGAGCACAGGGCAGTGACCGCCGACAGCGCGAACACCGGCCGCTTGAACAGGTCGACCGGCAGCATCGGCGCCGGATGGCCCGCTTCGCGGCGGATCAGCAACAGGCCGAAGACCACGGCGATTGCCGCCGCGCTCAGCACAAGTTGCGTCGGCGCGCGCTGGGCCGCTTCGCCCAGCGTGAAAATCAGCGCGGCGAAAGTAACGACGTTGAGCAGCGCCGCGAGCGGATCGAAGTTGTGCCTGCCGCGCTCAGTGTGCGGCAACGCCGGCCATGCAAAGCTCAACGCCAGCAGGCCGAGCGGCACGTTGACTGCGAACAGCCACGGCCACGAGGCCACGGACAGAATCAGCGACGCCACCGTCGGCCCAACCGCGAACGACACGCCGACGATCAGCGCATTCGTGCCGAGGCCGCGGCCGAGCCGGTGCGGCGGATACAGATAGCGGATCAGCGCGGTATTGACACTCATGATCGCGCTCGCGCCGAGGCCCTGAATGACGCGCGCGGCGGCCAGCAGCGGCAGCGTCGGCGCCAGCGAGCACGCCAGCGACGCCAGCGTGAACAGCGCAATGCCGCTGATATAGATGCGCCGGTGCCCGACGAGATCGCCGAGCGCGGCGAGCGGCAGCAGGGTCGCGGCCATCGCAAGCTGATAGGCGTTGATGATCCACACCGACGCCGCGGGCGCCGCATGCAGGTCCGCGGCGATGGCGGGCAGCGCGGTGTTGGCGATGGCGGTGTCGAGCGTGGCGAGCGCGACGGCGAGCATGATCGCCGCCATCGCGCGGCGGTTGGCGGCGGACATCGGGCCGTCCGCGGGGAAGGGCGGGGCGGCGCTGGGTTGGTCGGACAAGGCGTGGCTCGTCGAGGTGGGCACGCCGGTGCGCCGGACCGGTCGAGGAGCACGGCGCGCGGGCGGCAGGGTTGCAAGGAACGCGACCGCGCTTGACCTGAACCCGCTGGTCGAGGCTGAGGCGCGACGAGTTAAGCGATTGTTGCAGAGACGTGGAAATCGTGCTGGCAAACGGGCAGAGGGGATGTGCATTGATCGTCTGCAATGCAACTAACGGTCAAGCCCGAGCGGCAACTTTGAATTCGCGCGGCGCGCGCGGCAGGCGCGTGCACTTCCGGCACAACCGCCTGACAGACGAGGCGCGCCGATTTGACCATGCGCCGACGCCGTCGAGGCGGTCATCCGCACGTCACGCGGCAAAAAAATAATGGCATGGCGTTCCCGTTGATGCGCTCCCGGCCGTTCGCCACCCGTTACCTGTTTTGCGACTGTCGATGCACATGAGCTGTGCCGCTCGAACGCGATTTGCACCTCGCCCGTGCAGAACAAACGGCGCATTGGGGTTTGGCGCCGGGCATGGCATGTGCGTGAGCCCCCGCTCGTGCCCGCCAACGTCACCCGACGCCGGCTAGTCTTAAAATGTCCTACTCTGTTTGTTCACTCACCTGACCGGCACGCGCCTCCCGTCCGTCACCTGTGCGGTTCGCGTGCTCTGCGTCGCTTTTTCCCCGGAGGCTTCGATGACAACCGTCGATCTGGAATTCGACCAGCTCAACAGTACCGTCGACGCGCTACGGCGCTCTATTTCCAATCGCATGATGTACGGCGTCGGCAAGGATGCCGTCACCGCGCATCCGCATGACTGGCTGCATGCCGCCGCGCTGGCCGTGCGCGACCGGCTGGTCGCGCGTTGGATGAAGACCACGCGCCTGCAATACGAACAGGACGTGAAGCGCGTCTACTACCTGTCGATGGAATTCCTGATCGGCCGGACGTTCACGAACGCCTTGCTCGCGCTCGGCATACACGACCAGATGAAGGAAGCGCTCGCGAGCCTGGGCGTGGACATGGACATGCTCGCCGAAATCGAACCGGATGCCGCGCTCGGCAACGGCGGCCTGGGCCGGCTGGCGGCGTGCTTTCTCGACTCGATGGCGACGCTCGGCATTCCCGGCTTCGGCTACGGCATCCGCTATGAATACGGCATGTTCCGCCAGGAGATCGTCAACGGCGAACAGGTCGAAGCGCCGGACTACTGGTTGCGCGCGGGCAATCCGTGGGAATTTCCGCGGCCCGAGATCAAGTACATGGTGCATTTTGGCGGGCGCACGGTGCAGCGGGGCGAACATGTCGAATGGATCGACACGGAGCACGTGAACGCCACCGCCTACGACACCGTCATTCCAGGCTACGCGACGGACGCGACCAACACACTGCGCCTGTGGTCGGCACGCGCGACCGACGAACTCGATCTCGGCGCGTTCAATCGCGGCGACTATCGCAACGCGGTCGACACGAAGAACATGTCGGAGAACGTGTCGCGCCTGCTGTATCCGGACGACTCGACACCGGCCGGCCGTGAGCTGCGTTTGCGCCAGGAATACTTTTTCGTCTCGGCGACCATGCAGGATCTGATTCGCCGCTATCAGCGCACGCACAGCACGTTCGGACGCTTCTCCGAAAAAGTGGCGGTGCATCTGAACGACACGCACCCCGTGCTGGCGATTCCCGAGTTGATGCGCTTGCTGGTGGATGTTCATCATCTGCAGTGGGACAAGGCGTGGAGCCATGTCACGCAGATCTTTTCGTACACGAACCACACGTTGATGCCCGAAGCGCTTGAAACCTGGGATGTCGAAATGTTGGCGCGCCTGTTGCCGCGGCATCTCGAGATCATCTTCGAGATCAATGCGCAGTTTCTCAAGCACGTCAGCGAGCAATCTAACCACGACGGCGAGATGATCCGCCGCATTTCGCTCGTCGACGAATACGGCCAGCGGCGCGTGCGCATGGCGTATCTGGCGATCGTGGCGAGCCACAAGGTGAACGGGGTGTCGAAGCTGCATTCGCAACTGATGACACGCAATATCTTCGCCGACTTCGCGCGCCTTTATCCGGACCGCTTCACCAACGTGACCAACGGCATCACGCCGCGCCGCTGGCTCGCACAGGCGAGCCCGTCGCTGTCGTCGCTAATCGATCAGCAGATTGGCAGCCATTGGCGCAGCAATCTGTTCGAGCTGGAGCAGCTGCGCAATCTGCGCAACGACAGCGGGTTTATCGATGCCTTCCGTGAAGCGAAGCGGCAAAACAAATTGCGGCTCGTGGAGCGTCTTGCGCATCACACGAAATTGCAATTCGATCCGGACGCGTTGTTCGATTTGCAGGTCAAGCGTATTCACGAATACAAGCGGCAACTACTCAACGTGCTGCACGTGATCGTGCGCTACAACCAGATTCGCGCGAACCCCGAGCGCGACTGGGTGCCGCGCGTGGTGATGTTCGCCGGCAAGGCCGCGTCCGCGTACCGGATGGCGAAGACGATCATCAAGCTGATCGGCGACGTCGGTCATAAGGTCAATCACGATCCGCTGATCGGCGACCGGCTGAAAGTGGTGTTCGTGCCCAACTATGGCGTGAGCGTGGCCGAGCTGATCATTCCGGCGGCCGATCTGTCGGAGCAGATTTCGACGGCCGGCACGGAAGCATCGGGCACCGGCAACATGAAGCTCGCCCTCAACGGCGCGTTGACGATCGGCACGATGGACGGCGCGAACATCGAGATCTGCGACGCGGTGGGGCGCGAGAACATTTTCATCTTCGGCCATACCGCCGACGAAGTGGACAGCCTGCGCGCCGCCGGCTACCGGCCGCGGCAGATCTACGAAGAGAACGCGGAACTGCGCATGGCGCTCGACCAGATCCGCTCAGGCTACTTTTCACCGCACGATCATCGGCGCTTCGCGGATATTTTCCACACGCTGGTCGACTGGGGCGATCACTACATGGTGCTGGCTGATTTCGCCGCGTTTGCGAAAGCGCAGAACGAGGTGGATGCCCGCTATGTCGACAAGCGCGCGTGGGCCGAAAGTGCGATCGAGAATGTGGCCGGCATGGGGCAGTTTTCGTCCGACCGCACGATAGGCGAATATGCGCGCAATATCTGGCACGTGAATCCGCTCAATCTCGGCTAGCGGGCGGTTTGGCGTGCGATCACTGCGCGAGCTGCTCGACCTCGGTGGCGGCGCGCAGGCCCATCTGGCCATGCGGGAAATCGAACAGCACGTCGATGTTCTGCATGCCCATCAGGCCGATCACGATACGGTCCGCGCCCGGTTTGACTTTGACGATCGTGACCTGGGCGCCTTCGTAGCGATGCACCCATTTGCCCGAGCCGAGCGCCGCGTTGTAGTTGCCCTGATTGAGCACCTTGCCGACCTCGTCGTCGCCGGTCCAGTTCGGCGCCTTGTCCATTTCGATGCGGATCATATCCGTGCTGGCGGTGGCGAACACCAGCGGCGCGCAGAAGGTCATCTTGTCGGCCACGTTGACGCAGCCTCGCGGCCATTGCACTGTGCCGTCTTGCAAGACAGTCATCGGCACCATCGTGTAGTCCTTCGTGAGCGCGCCCGAAGGGCTCAACACCAGGTAAGGCTTCGCGAAGTTCGGGTGCACCAGATAGCGTTGGCCGATGTTGGCGGGCAAGGCACGCAGCGGTTGCGTACAGCAATTGTCGTCGGGTTGTGCGGCGCCGATACCGAACAGACCCGAGAACGCCCAGCCGAACTCGGCGGTATAGCCGTCCATGCCCACACAGTGGCGGAAGTTGACCTGGCAGCTCACTAAGTCCACCGCCTGCGCGTCGATCTGCGCCGGCTTCGTGCCGGCGATGCTCATGGGCAATTTAACGGCCGCGCCGGAGACTTGCGCGCCGTTCGCGAGCGGCAGCGACGTTACGGGGCCGGCGCCCGGATAGCTGCTGCCGGGCAGAACGGACTTCAGTACGCGCACGCCCTGCGTGCCCGTGTCCAGCCCGAGATACACCGGTTTGCCGTCCAGTTGAACGGGCAGGCCGAGGCGAGCGTGGTCACCGTCGGCGCGTTCCACGTGCAGCGGAATCAGCAGACCGTCGTTGCCGCCGTTGATCAGCGAAGCGGTGGCCGCCGGCGGGGTAGGCGTGGGAAAGGAGACGGCGCAGCCGCTCAGCGCGAAGAGCGCACCGGCGGTGACGAACGCGGCGGCGCCGAAGCGGCGGCCATGGAGGCGCAACTGCCGGCGCGCGGCATCGAGAGACGACAGGAACATAGAGCACGCTTTGCAAAAAGGCGAGTCCCTGACGAAGGCGGTGCAATATGAGTGGCGGGAGCGGACCGCGCGGGCGGCAATCTCGCTGGATTGCCGCTGCATGAACGGTGAAACCGGGGTCGCCTGTTGAGCCTGCGCGAGGGAAAACGCGGTAACGGAGCGGCGACTCTACATGGCCGCTCGCGTGCGTCTGCAAAGATGTGTCAAGGGTTGGGCGCGCGGGGCAAACCCGTGCCGTCGACGTTTTACGTCAATAGTCGCGCGGACGCCGGATCACGGTCTCCTGCGCGCGGCCGAGGGTGGCGTGATCGAGGGAGGCGATCAGCAGGCCGATGACATTTTCGAGCGTGCGCGAGGTGACTTCGACGCGAAAGGTCACGCGTTCGTGCTGCTGGTCGACCGTGACGACATAGAGCCGCAGGTCGTTGCCGAACGCGGCGTGCAACGCGCGCCGTCCGTTTGCCGACGAGGTGCCGGGCACGGTGACGTCGATCATGACCAGCGGAACGACGATATGCGTGCGGCGGCCAACACGTGGCGCGCGCGAGGAGCGCGGGGCGGCGAGTTCGGAAGTTGCGACAGGTGTAAGCATAAGGTTGCGCCGATGCGGCGAGGCGGCGCGCGTTGTTGACACCCGTCCACTCTAACGACGCGCGCCTTAAGGATGCGCTAAAGCTGCTGCGCGGCGAATCAAAATTGTGTTAACGCGCGCGGGTGTCCGGAGATGCCGTGGGCCGCGTGCGGCGTTGTGCCAGGCCGGCGCCGGCGGCGGCTTCAGCTTTTCGCCGTCGCCGTCGCTGCCTTTGCCTCATTCACGGCCGCACCGACACGCTCAACGAAATCGCGGTCGGTGCTCGTGAGCGCTTCGCGTTCGCCGTTGGCCGTCTGCACCATCAGACGATGGGTGACGTCCTGGGTCGCCCACGTGATCCAGCCAACCACGACCAGCATCGTGCCGCACACCATGCCCGCCGGCGAGTGCAACACGGCGCCGACAATTGCGCCGATAAGGCCCAGCACCGAAATCGTGACCGGCAAGACTTTGTTCTTCTGCACGGTGACGACCTGCACGCCCGCGATATCGCGCAGCGGGAAGACCTGGCCGGCTGACGAGAGTGCGTTACGCGTGACGGACACGCCACGATCATTGAAAGGAGTTTCCATCGAATCGGATGCAAGCGGTGGCAAAGAGCGCAGCGTACCAGACTTGAAATCACAAAAGGTATGGGATTTTCAGGCGGCCACGAGGTCCGTCGCGTGGATAGTCCCGGCAACGCCCCCCACCTCAAGCCGCAACCTTCCGTTCCGCCCCCAGCGGCAATTCAGGCATTTCACGATCGGACTGCGGCACCGAGCCCGGCTGTCGATGCACGTCATGCGTCACGAAACCCTGTTCGCGGCTCGGCACATCGAACCACTCGCGATGAGCAAACGAATCGCGAATGTCGTCGAGACCGCTTTCCCAATGCTCGTGCATCGTATCGACGCTGAACTCGTAGTCCTTATAGTGCCCCTCATAAGGCTTGTTCTTGTAGATCAGATGCACCACATTGATCGCGCTGCCATCAGCCGCTTCTTCGGCGAGACGGAATAGCGGATCGGCCTTGCGCAGATCGTGCGGAACATGGGTCAGCAGTTCCTTGATAAAACGCGCATGCTTCTGGCGATCCGCCAGCATGTTGGTAATCGCCCGCGTACGGCTCGAGTACTGAATATCTTTGGCACGCTCGGACACGTCGAGGAAGTCGCCCGGCACATTGCCTCGTGCGCTCCACAGATCGACCTGAAACACCAGCGCATCCTTGTGGTCGGAATCGCGCAGCACTTCGGTCAGCGGCGTGTTGGAAACGAGGCCGCCGTCCCAGTAGTATTCGCCGTCGATCTCGACCGCCGGAAAACCCGGCGGCAACGCACCCGACGCCATGAAATGCTCCGGTTCCAGACGCATCTTCGTGTTGTCGAAGTACACCAGATTGCCGGTCCGCACGTTCACCGCGCCTACCGACACGCGGATGTCGCCGTCATTGATGCGGTCGAAATTGGCGAACTTCAACAGCGTTTCCTTCAGCGCGGCCGTATCGTAGTAGCTGACCACATCGGGGCGCTGCTTGCCGAAACCTGCCGCCGGCAACGGCACGCGCGGCGAGAAGAAGCCCGGTTGGCCCTCGGTCAACGCGCGCCCGGCTGCCCACATGCTGGCCCACTTGCGCGACTGGTCCTGCAGCCCGAGCCCGGGCAGCGCCCAGGCGCCCAGTCCGCCGATCCAGTCAAGCGGATGGCAAATCGAATTCCAGAATCCACGCAATGCTTCCACGCGGTTCTCCGGCGCATTACCGGCGATGATCGCGGTGTTCAGCGCGCCGATCGAGACGCCGGCGATCCAGTTCGGTTGCACACCGGCCTCGGCAAGGCCTTCGTAGACGCCCGCCTGATAGGACCCGAGCGCTCCGCCGCCCTGCAGCACCAGGGCAATTTCGTCGTAATGCGGCAGCACGAACGCGCCCGGCCGCCGGTTAGTTTTATTCGTGCTACCAAGCATACGTGCCCCTTATTGCATTGCCCAGCCATGGCTGACGATGATCGACTGCCCGGTGAGAGCGTTCGATTCGAAGCCCGCAAGGAACGCAACCGTATTGGCGACGTCTTCGACCGTGGTGAATTCACCGTCCACGGTTTCCCTGAGCATCACGTTCTTCACCACCTCGGCTTCGGAGATGCCGAGCGCCTTGGCCTGCTCGGGAATCTGCTTGTCGACGAGCGGTGTACGCACGAAGCCGGGACACACCACGTTGGCCCGCACGCCGCGTGATCCGCCTTCCTTCGCGACCACCCGGGCGAGTCCGAGCAAACCATGCTTGGCCGTCACATAGGCGGACTTCAGCTTCGACGCCTCGTGCGAATGCACCGAACCCATGTAGACGATCGAGCCGCCTTTGCCGCCTGCGTACATATGTTTGATCGCCGCCTTCGTAGTCAGGAAGGCGCCATCCAGATGGATCGCCAGCATCTTCTTCCAGTCCGAGAACGCATACTCCTCAATGGGCGCGACGATCTGGATGCCCGCGTTCGACACGAGTACATCGAGGCTGCCGAGTTCCTGCACCGCGCGTTCGATGCCGCTATTGACCGCTTCTTCACTGGTGACATCCATTGCCACCGCCAGCGCCTTGCCGCCCGCGGCGACGATGCTGCTAGCGACCTTCTGCGCGCTTTCGAGATTCAGGTCGGCAATCACCACAGCGGCGCCGAGGCTCGCAAGTTTGCGCGCGCACTGTTCACCGATACCGCTTGCTGCGCCCGTCACGAGCGCGACTTTATTGTTCAACGACATGTTGCTTTCCTTTTCTATCCGTTCACGGAACGTTATTGATTGACGGCGAGCTTTACGCTCTCGGTCGAAGCCAGATAATCGAGCGCAACCTCCCCGATATCGAGCGTCAGATTGGCGATAACATGCCGCGCACCAACCACGCGCTTCACCGGCAGATCGGCGACGGGAGCCAACGCGTGCGGATGCAGTTCCAGCGCGGCCGGACCCGACCACGCGCCGAGCACGCTCACATCGCGCAGATAGAAGCGCACGAGCTCACACACGCGCGGCGAACCGTCGACGTGCGGAATCACTTTCAACAGGTAATTCGGTGTGTCAGCAAGCTTCTTGCGTTCGGCCTCGATGTCGAGCGCCACGTGCTTGAAGCCCATCGTGCCGGTTGCGATACGCTGCGTGCCGTAGTCGAGCGTGCCGAGCAGCGTGTCGTTGCCGTCGACGCTCAAAGTCGGCCTGGCCAGCTTCTTCGGAAAACCCCAGATCTCCCGGCCGCCCGCGATCGGGCCTTCGTCGTCGAGGTACATCGAATGCGTGTAGTTGCCCAGGCGCCCTTGCTGGTCGCGCACGGAGATGACCTGACCGCTTTCGGTGTAGTCACCGAAGCCCGACGAATCCGGCATGCGAATGAATTCGTAATGTACGAGGTCGTTTTCCGGATGCAGCGGCTCCGGCACGATGGCGCGCAACGCGTCGAAATCGGTCTCGTACGAAATGATGAAGTACTCCCGATTGATGAAGCGGTACGGCGGCCGGGGGTAGGCAGGATTGTGAACGGGCATCGCAAAAGCGTCTTTGCGGATCGAAGCGAAATTCATTTGACTCCCTTATGACTGACGGCGCATGCAGCACCGGTGCAATGGTAGAGGCAATGCTCACGCGATAGGGGTAGTCATTTGTCAACAGATTGTTACCTAATCCGCAACGCTGCGGCTGGAACTTTGGTCACGCCGACCACGCAAGGCGGGCATGCCCTATGCGCCGGACTGTCAAGCAGGCGCAGTCCTCCGCACCGCAACCGGAAACGCCGATGATCAAGCCGCCACCCGCGGCGGCTTCAGGCGCAGCGAGCGCGACCAATCCTGACAACATGCCTGTGAAGAAGCCGGACAAGCCCACCAATGACAAGATTGTTCGCAGCCCTCCCGCAGACGGAGCGAAGCCGCAGTAAGACCTCTGGGGATCGGCTTCGAAAATCCGCGGGTACACGCCTTGCGGCGCGACGGTGGTGCTGGCTGACCAGCGATAGACATCGCGGACAACATAGAAACAATCGCGAGATACCTGGCATCCGGAATTGACTACCACAGCGGAGGGAAACATGACGCAGACCGTAATAGGTGTTTTTGACAGCTACATCGACGCATCGAGCGCACAGCGAGCGCTGGTCGATGCCAACTTTGTGCCGGACGACATAGCCGTTTATTCGACGGCAACCGTGCGCCGGGTGAAGCATGGCCCCCGTGCCTACGGCCACGGCGCGGGCAGCATGCACGATGGTCCGGTGGGCAGTCCGCTCGAACAGCGTGAGCAGCTCGAACAGCTTGAGCGGCTCTTTGCGCGAACGTTCCGTCAGGGGGACTATCCGCTGGAGACCGAGTTCTACAGGGAGGTGATTCGCCGCGGCGGTGCAATCGTCAGTGTCGATACCTCGGACGCGAAAGTCGACGTTGTGCAGGAGGCAATGACCCGCAGGGGGGCGATCGATATCGATGATCTGGCGGCAGGATGGC
The DNA here is from genome assembly GCA_036383775.1 of Paraburkholderia sp. Lineage (GTDB taxonomy): Bacteria > Pseudomonadota > Gammaproteobacteria > Burkholderiales > Burkholderiaceae > Paraburkholderia. The sequence goes on from DASVNP010000246.1 coordinate 20,766, forward strand.
GCCGCGACGAGTCGCCGTCCCGCATCATGGAGAGCGAGGTGCGGTCTCAACCCTCAGCCGGCATGGCTGCGGCGAGCGCTCCGTCTTTGCGTTCGCGAGCCGGCGCGAATCTCACGGAAGGTCCCGCGGCGGACGCCATGAGCGGCCGCACGAACGCGGGTCCGGTGGCCGGGCCGGAGGCGCGCGAACGCGCCAATTCACATCCCGCTGGCGGCTCCGGTGTCGCGGCCGCACCGGAGGAGGGCGCCGGCAGAGCTTATGCGCTGGGCAGCGGCGCTCAGCAAAGCCGGCCCGCAGTACCTGATCCGCGCGGCGCTACGTTGACAGGCACAACGTCTGAAGAGGAATACAGTTTGTACGAGGACGAGTTTCGTCATGACTACGACAGCCAGTACGCGAACACCGGCTCGCCGTACAAGGACTATCAGCAGGCGTACCGGCATGGCGCGGCAGTTGGACGGGATGCACGCTATCGCGACTACGACTGGCCCGACGTGGAGGCAGACGTCCGGCGGAACTGGGAAACCACCTATCCCGACAGTGGCTGGGACCGTTTCAAGACGGCCGTGCGACATGGCTGGGCGCGCGTGACAGGCCGGGAATGATGCTGGATGGCCGCCCGGCCGAGGTCGCGAACTTGGGGGGCGGCGGGGCGGGTGCGAAGAACCGCACCCGTCATCCGCTATCGCGTTATGCCGATTTCAGCGCCGTCGGCCGCCGACGTCCTGAACTGACTTGCCGGGCGTCAGCGTACGCGTGCGCCCCAGGATGTCCACCAGCGTGTCGAGCGACACCGGCTTGCGTACGAGGATTGACGGGTCGTTTGTTCCTCGCCGGGTGCGTCACTGTTCCTGTTCTTTGCCGATGCGCAAATCCTTGACGAGCGTGAGATGAGCGGCGCGCGCGGATTCAACGCTTTCCGTGCGGCACTGTGCGAGAAACACGCAGCGTTCGACGAGTTCGCTGAACGACGTTGCCGCCGATACGCCCATCTTTTGCAAATCCGCCGGGGATCCGGTATCGCGGGCGCACAGGCCGATGACCAGGCTGCCCGTTGTCGCGCGTTGGCTCAGCCGCCGTATCAGACTTCGAAGATACGGTGGCGAATCGGCGGCATCGAGCGAGATAACGCTGACAACGGCTGCGCCAGACAGACGCGCCTCGCGAAAACCGTCCCGCAAGAAACGCTCGTACTTTGCGCTATCCGCACGGAGTCCACGCTGGCGTAGCAGGCGTACCGCGATCGCCGTGACAAGATCATCGAGTTTGCCACGGCCCGCGATGCACAGCACCGATGGCGCGCGACCAGTTGGTCTTGTTTCAGCCAGCAATGGTGACGACAGAGCATCGCCGTCGCGATCCAGGTTTTCTACAAGGTCCAGGACCGCTTCACGGATGCGGCGCAATTGCTTTGGCGAGACGACTCCGCGCAGAAGATCTATGCGCGCCTGACGTAGCCCTTCGAGCGCAACCGCGTCGTAGTACTCGCAAAGCGAGCGTTTCTTCAATAGTGTTTCGGCTTGCGCCAATGCCCGCGCGCGATCGCCGGCCAGCAGCCGCTGATAGAAGCTCTCGCTTGGCGTCAGCGCGGGCCTGTCGCCGAACAGCACATCGAGAAATTCGAGTCCGCTCATATAACGCCCCAGTATCACGAGGCAAAGCGTGAGCGGTGTAGAGAGCAGCAGGCCCACCGCGCCCCAGAGCCAACTCCAGAAAATGGCGGCGACGATCACCGCGAACGGCGAAAGGCCCGTGCTGTGACCGTACAGAAGCGGTTCGAGAAATTGACCGGCGACGACTTCAGTGACACAGAACAGAACAAGTGTCAGGACGATCATCGACCAGCCGGGACTCACCGCTGCCGCGAGGATCGTCGCCAGCGACGCCGCGATCCACACACCGACATAGGGTACGAAGCGCATCAGCCCGGCGACCACGCCGAACAGCAGCGCGCCTGGCAAGCCGATCACGGCGAGACCCAGAGCCACGACCACGCCGACGCACACGTTGACGGCCATCTGCGTGAGAAAGTAGCGGCTAAGGCGGCGCGCCGCATCGTGCATCGCCGTCGTGGTCCGGTGCAGGTCTCGAGAACCCGCAAGGCGAATCAACCGGTCGCGCAGATCGGCACGCTGCAACAGGATAAAAATCGCGGTGACCATCACAATGCCGATCGTCTCGATCGGACTGACGACCGGTGATAGAAACCCTTGCGCCAGCTGGAGAGGAGAAGGGGACGGCTCGTGAACTTCCACCGGTAATGGTGTTTTGTCCGCCGGTCCCGCCGGCCGGCCGTTCGCTGAAACGGGCTCCTCGCGTAATGGGGTGATCCGCTTCAGGGCATTGGTGGCCCGCGCGATGACCGAATCCGCGCGGACCACCACCGTTTGCTGGACGTTGTCGATCCTGCGCTCGATCGCGATTTGATATCGGGGCAGGTCGGACGCCAGATCCGCCAGCTGCGCGCCAATCAGGACGCCGAATGCGGTCAAGGTCAGCACGGCCATCCAGACAGCGACTAGCACGGATATCAGCTCACCTAACCGAAGCCGGCGCAGCATATCCACCAGCGGCGCCAGCAGGAAACTCAGCAGCACGGCCAGCGTGATCGGAATCAGCACCGTGCACCCAAAATACATCGCACAGACAATTACGACGCCCGTTGCGAGCGAGGTCAACGTCCTCAATCCCGGTACGACAGCCGCCGGTACTCTGCGACTGTTGCTGCCGGAGTCGTTACGCGCCACCATGAACAGTACCTCCGGCCGTACGTAGCGTCGTTTGACAACCACCGGCAGAAAACACCAGTCTTCAGGAAGACTTTCCACCCCCGTCCATTCCCGCACCCTTGCGCCAGACTTCCTTGCCCCTTTCCGAAAGTTCGCCCGAGCTGTGGGTGGCGTCGGGCTCGGTGCCCTCCACCGCCATCGGGCCGCCCGGCTGCTCCTGGGCTGGGGTCTTCTTGCGCTTGCGAGCGGCAACGCGTTCGTCTTGCGAGCGTCCGGCATGGTCATTCATGATGCCTTCCTTGAAATGTGCTCCGGATTGTTCCTGCACGCGTTATATCTGCCCCATGACCAGCAGGACTACTACAATCACAACGATCAACCCGACCGTGCCGGACGGCGCATATCCCCAGCTCCGGCTATGCGGCCACGCAGGAAACGCGCCGATCAAAAGCAGAATCAGTACGATAAGAAGAATGGTCCCAAGCATAAGGCCTCCAATTGGCAGGCATCGTTAGATGACAACCGTCGATGCCGGTGTACGTGGTGGTGCAACGGTCGTGCCTGATCGAGCCGGGAATGCGGCATGCGGCAGTTCCGGAACGTGTTGGATGAGTGGCCGGATTCCCCTCGCGCTGTCCGAACATGGCGGATGGCTGCTGATTTCGGCGGGCATCGCGGCCGATTGTGAATCGCGTGCCTCTACTTCCGGAATTAATCCACCATTTCGAGCCTTACCGTGGGACCACTCGTTGCTCGGATTCAGAAAACAACGGAGAGAGATCATGTCGACAGTGCTACTGGTGGAGGACAACGCGAATGCGCTGCAGGCGATGGAAGCTCTTGTGGCATCACAAGGTTATCTTGTCAGGACGGCAGCCGACGGCGCGCAGGCAATGCGTATTGCGAAGGAGCAACGGCCTGACATCGTGATATCGGACTGGATGATGCCGGTCATGGACGGCCTCGCGCTTCTCCGCGCAATGAGAGCCAACGCTCGCCTCGCAGACGTCCCGGTTGTCCTGACTTCGGCGACAGCGGGGCCGCCTTCGGGAATGTGTGCTGTGGCGTTTCTCCGTAAGCCCGTTGCCGCTTCGCAATTGCTGGAGCTGATCGGCCGGCTGATCGGGCCGACGAGCACCGCGAGACGCCCAGGCACTTCCGCACGCACGAATTCGGTTGCCCTTGATCCGCGGCCTTGTTTGCGATGCGGATGCCGGCAGCAACGTTTGCAAAGGGGCCGTAAAGTTTGCAAACGACCGCGCTGCGTGAGCCTGCCGTACTCCTTCAGTCATGCTTGAAGATTTCCCGCTGGGCAGTGTTCCTGCCAGATGGGTACATGGCCCGCCTTGATTCCGGGCCGGAGAGCGAGAAGGGAGATCCGCGCCGGTGTGGAAATGGTAAGCACTACGATGTGACGACGGGCGTCACGTCAGGACGGCGGGAACGTATGATCGCCGGCACTCAGCCGACAGATGGTTCACCTTCACCCGGCTTCTTGCCTGGCTTGTCTGCCGGAGACTGTTTGCGTGCTTCGTCGTGGCGCTCGGGCATGCGGCTGCGCTGGTCGTCGCTATGCTCCACTGGTTTGGATTGGTCGCGATCGGGCTGTTGCGTGGCGGTCTTCTGGTTCATGGCGTAGCTCCTTCGAGTCGTGTGGCCAGGAAGTCAGCAAGTGCCGTACCGCAAGCGGCCCGAGTCGGTACCGTCCCTCGAAGGCGTGATGGGGCGGTGCACCGTGGCGCGGGACATGTCCTTGCGGGGTGCGGGGGGCGCGAAAGTTGCTCTCTCCTTATTTACGAGCAAATGACCAGCAAATGCCGCGTCGGTCGCCCTCTGCCAGACGAGCTTCATTCCCCACGGCTTGGCGATTACCGCTGCACTCCACGTGCGGGGCCTTCATGAGAACGGATACAGAACTGCCGGGCGAACAGGAGCGGCCAGCCACGAGGTGGCTGGGGAAGCTGGGGCCGGGTCTCGTCACCGGCGCCGCCGACGACGATCCGAGCGGAATCGCGACGTACTCGCAGACCGGGGCCGCGTTTGGCTACAACATGCTCTGGACGATGCTGCTGACCTACCCGTTGATGGTCGCCATTCAGATGATCAGCGCGCGGATCGGCCGTGTCAGCGGGCATGGGCTCGCGACGAACCTGCGGCGCCACTATCCGCCCTCGCTGCTGTATGGCACCGTGCTGCTGCTGCTCGTCGCCAATACGATCAATATCGCCGCGGACCTGACGGCGATGGGCGCGGCGGTCAATCTGATCGTCGGCGGGCCTCGCCACCTTTACACGATCGGGCTGGCGGCGTTGTCGCTGACACTTCAGGTCTTTGTGCCATACCGGCGCTATGTTCGGGTGCTCAAGTGGCTGACGCTCGTACTGCTGGCGTACGTGGGCGTCATATTCGCCGTGCAGGTCCCGTGGGCCACCGTGGCCGTGCGCACGGTGCTGCCGCACGTTTCCTCGAGCGGCAGCTATGCGACCGCGGTTGTCGCGGTGTTCGGCACCACTATCAGCCCATACCTGTTTTTCTGGCAGGCGTCGCAGGAAGTAGAGGAACTGCATGCGGGTGCTGGCGACGTCGCGTTGAAGAGGATGCCGTCGCAGGGCCGGCGGCAATTGGAGCGAATCGGCGTCGATACTTGGATCGGCATGGGATTCTCAAACCTGGTCGCATTTTTTATTCTGCTAACAACCGCCGCAACGCTCCACGCGCATGGCATTACCGATATTCAGACCTCCTCCCAGGCCGCGGCGGCGCTCAAGCCAATCGCCGGCAAATTCGCATTCCTGCTGTTCAGCGTCGGCATTGTCGGTACCGGATTGCTCGCGCTGCCGGTTCTCGCGGGCTCCGCGGCGTATGCAATGGCGGGGGCATTCCAATGGAAAAACAGTCTGGAGCTGGAACCGCCGCTCGCGAAGCGCTTTTACGCCATCATCGTTGCCGCGACGATTGCAGGCGTCGCATTGGGCCTGACGCCGCTCGATCCGATCAAGGCGCTCTACTGGAGTGCCGTGATCAACGGCATCACGTCGGTGCCGATTATGGTGCTGATGATGAGAATGGCCTCGCATCCTCGCATCATGGGCGAATTCCGCATACGCGGCACCCTGCGGCTGGGCGGCTGGCTGGCAACGCTCGTGATGGGCGTGGCCGTGGCGGCGATGTTCGTGATCGCGGTGGCGACGTAGGCGGAACGGCGCGATCACCCGCAAGATCTTACTCACTGAAAGTGCTGAACGAGAGACTGCAAATGGCGCGACATAGGGCCGACATTGACGACGGCGATTACGAAATTTACGGCAGCTATCACGGGACCGGTGACGGCCGTTTCGTGGGCAGGCTGAAAGTTCTGAGAAAAGCTGACCGGAAGGTTATTTTCCCATTTGACGGTGCGCCCCAGATCGGGCCCTGTGCGACCTTCGAAGAGGCGCGCCGGGCCGCAATCGAATATGGCCGGAAAATCGTGGCCGCGGATCGCGCCACTCCGGAGAAGTGACATGCGTTCCCGGGCATTCGGGTTGCTGCCATGGTTGACGGAGAGCACCGTATGCCGCCCGCATGTCGCCGCGTGAGAGCGAGCAACAGATTCCCACACCTGATCAAGGAGAAGATCGATGACGAAGTCACCCGCAGCGAACGACACAGTATCCGAATCCAACGATTCCTTCGTGATGGATCTCCGGAAAATTCGCGAAGAGGCGCGCAAGCACATGTCGGACGGGCCGGTCACGCAATCCTACCGCGCGGACCGCGCAATCGTGCTGAAGCTGCTTAATGACGCGCTGGCCACCGAGATCGTCTGCACGTTGCGTTACAAGCGGCATCATTTCATGGCCAAGGGCATCAATTCGGAAGGGGTTGCGAAGGAGTTTGCCCAGCACGCTGCCGAAGAGCAGGAGCACGCCGACCGGATTGCCGAGCGCATCGTACAACTTGGCGGCGAGCCGGATTTTGCACCGGATAGCCTGAAAACACGCGCCCATTCCGAGTACAAGGAAGGCACGAACCTGACCAGCATGATTAGTGAGAACCTGGTGGCCGAACGGATTGCGATCGATACGTATCGAGAGATCGTTCGCTACCTTGGCGAGAAGGATGTCACCACGCGCCGGCTATTTGAGGAAATCCTTGCGGTAGAGGAAGAACATGCCGACGACATGGCCGATCTGCTTCAGGGCCGCGAGTAGGGCGTAGGGAGGCACCCCGAAGATCTCCATCGGGGAGCCGACGTGCAAGACCAAACCGATACCACGTCTGAGACCACGCCGAAGAAGCGCATGACGAGAAAGACCGTCAAGGCAACGCCAGCCGAAGTTGCCGGCGTCCGCGTATCGCATCCCGACCGCATCATCGATAAGAGCACCGGTATTCGAAAAATCGATCTCGTGCACTACTACGCATCGGTCGAAGACTGGATGCTGCCGCATCTGCGGGACAGGCCGGTGTCGTTGGTGCGCGCGCCGGAGGATATCGGCGGCGGGCTGTTCTTTCAGAGGCACAGCCAGAAACTGTCGATTCCCAACATCACGCAGCATCCTGGACTCGATCCCGGCCATCCGCCGCTGATCTCTGTCGATACGCTCAAGGCGCTGGTCGGTGCCGCACAAATGGGCACCGTTGAATTTCATACATGGAATGCCTTGGTGTCGAGCATCGAGAAGCCGAATCGCATGGTGTTCGACCTCGACCCCGGACAGTCGCTTGGTTGGGAACGGATGATCGAAGCCGCGCAACTCACGCGTTCGCTGCTGGAGGAACTTGGCCTGGTCGTTCTGCAAGACGAGCGGCGGCAAAGGGTTGCACGTGGTCGTGCCGCTCACAAAACATGCCGGCTGGGACGAAGTCAAAGCGTTTTCGCAAGCGGTGGCGCAGCACATGGCGACGACGCTGCCCAGGTACTTCAGCGCGAAGATGGGCGCGCAAAATCGCAGGCAGAAGATATTCGTCGATTACCTGCGCAACAACCGCGGCTCGAGCACGGCGGCCGCGTTTTCAGTGCGCGCCCGGCCGGGGCTAGGCGTGTCAGTCCCGCTTTCGTGGGATGAAATCACGACCACCACGCGCGGCGATCAGTGGACCATCGAAAAGGTGCTCGAGCGCCTACAGGATATTAAGCGCGACCCGTGGGCGGGCTACGCGAAGACGCGTCAGCGCATCACGGCGGCAATGATGAAACGTCTGCGTGCAGGTGGTGAACGCGGTTAGCACTGACGGTGCGGGGATGGCGTTGACCGATCCGGGTCACTCCGGGCCCGCGTCCGCCTATACCGCTTTTTTCAGCGTGGCGCTCTTCGCGGCAATGCAATCGATGAGATCGTGCCACGACCTATCGAAGGATTCAGCACCTTCACGCTGGAGTTGCGCAGCGAGCGATGCGACGTCGATACCGGTTCTCGTAAATTCGGCGAGCTCTTGTTCTGCATTGCCGCCATCAACTGGCAATACGCCTTTCAGTGCGCCATGTTCGGCGAACGCATGCTGGGTTTTGTCGGGCATCGTGTTGGTCGTGTCAGGGGCCGCCAACGACTCGATATAGAGTGTCTCGGAGACGTCCGGATCCTTGGTGCCGGTGCTGGCCCAAAGCAGGCGTTGCGGCCGCGCGCCGGCAGCCGCAAGCTCTCGCATTTGGGGCGACGCCAGCAGTTCGCGGTACGCCCTGTACGTTTGTTTGGCGACGGCAATGCCCAGGCGGTTGCGAAGCGGTGGGGGAACCTTGTCCTTCACCGCTACGTCCCAGCGGCTGACGAAAATCGAAGCGACGGAAGCGACGTTCGGATCGAGCCCAGCGGCGATCCGCCGCTCGATGCCGCGCAGGTACGCTTGCGCGGCGGCAACATACTGGTCACGCGAGAACAGCAGCGTGACGTTCACCGGCACACCGGCGAAGATCGACGCCTCGATCGCGGGAACGCCCTCGGGCGTACCCGGAATCTTGATGAACAGATTGGTACGCTGCGCGGCCGCATGCAGGCGCGCGGCCGCGGCGATGCTACCGGCTGTGTCGTGTGCCAGCAAAGGGGACACCTCGAGCGATACCCAGCCGTCAACTCCGCCGGTGCTATCGTGGACGGAGCGAAAGAGATCGGCAGCGTGGCGCAGGTCCTCGATTGCGAGTTCGAAAAACAGCGCCTCGCCGGATTGTCCTTTGTCCGCCAACCGCCGGATGGCGGCGTCGTAAGAGTTCGCCTCCCTGATCGCCTTGTTAAAGATCGTGGGATTGGACGTCAGGCCGGTTATCGAAAACTCGCTGATGTAGCGCTGCAGCGTGCCATTGGTCAGCAAGCTGCGCGTGATGTTATCGAGCCAAAGACTTTGACCAAGATCATGTAGTTGTCGGGTCGGCTTCATGATGTTCCGCTCCTGTTTCTTCCGCTCGGGCTTTTGTGAACGCGCTTATGCGCTTTGCCGCATAACTGTGAATTCGAGTTAGAAGCCGGACCATGACTCCAACTCCGTAAGCGTATGGTTTGCGAGTACAGGCCGGCTTCACGAATAGAGCGCTGCAAAAACCGGACCCACGAGCGAGTGCGTGACGCCGCGGAAGTTTTCCCGGATGTCAACGACCCGATGACTCCTCAGATGGATGAGCTTGCCGGCACCGCCAGACTTTGGAGCGAGTGGCACGACGGTTGCTGACTTGCTCATGTACAGGCAGTGCTGGTTGGCGGAAGGCAATCCGTCAGCGACGGTGCTGAAATTTTCAATCTAACGGAGGCGGCATGCATATTGTCACGAGCGCGGGCCCGCTGGTTTCGCTGATCGCTGGCATCCTGATTCTCGTGGTGCCTCGCCTGTTGAACTACATCGTGGCGATCTACCTGATTATCATCGGGCTGCTGGGGTTGTTCGGGGGACACCTGCACTGACTCGAAATCATCCGGAGAGAGACACGTCGCGCGTTCCTACGGCGGGTCGATGCTCGCCCTTACGAAAGAACCTGGGAGGATTTCATGAAACGGCCATGGTTAATTGTGCTTCTTCTGTCGCTGACACTGGGCGGCTGTCTCTCCTTCAGCAGCAGCGACCCAAGTCCGCCCCAGCGCACGACGGTCGTGGTGCCGCCGCAGTCGAACGTTGTCACCACGCCTGGTCCTGTGTGCAGTCCTACACCCTGCTAGGTTCGACTGGAGTGAGATCACGGAGCGCCGGGCGCCGCGTCCGGCGTTCCGGGCCTCACGGCTAATTGACGGGCCTGGCGCATCACCGCGCCGGCGAACAGCACCGCATCGTCGACGGGCAGACGTGCGGAACGCAACGCGCGCGCCGTCCACGTATTGCAAGTGTGAAAGGCATCGTAAGTGCCTGCTGCGGCATAGAAGGCGCTACCCGGGTACGGACCGGTGCCCAGAAGTACTGGATGGCCGTCCGGACCAGTCTGCAGCGATTCCCGCAAATAAGTTTGCAAGCCGTCCCTGCCGGCGGCATTGATCGCAAGACGGACCACGTTTGCTGCGCCAAACGCGTCCGCGGGCGGCGCGCGCAGCGCGGTCATCAGCAACGCGGCTTTGCTCGGAAGCAAGGCCGCGATCATCGTGAGCGGGTCGTGTCGGCGCCCCACGACGTACTGGCGTTCGCCGAAACCGAAACAGAAAAACCGGGCGCCGTCAAAATCTTGAGCCACGCTGGCGAGTGACGTGTCCATATCTTCACTACGAATGCAGATATCAGTGTGCCAGTCGCGCTCGACGACTTCGATGGTCGTCGCCGTCGGCCCGTTCAGCCCTGTAGCGTCACCGGGTACTGCGGAAGGCATGGGCGGCGCGCTTGCGCAGGCCGCAAGCGAAGCCGCTATAGCAGCGCATGCCGCAACCGCACGAGTACGGCTGTAACGCAAAGTGCGACGTTGCGGCAGACCTGGAACCTCCTCATCTTCTGGCAAGACCGAGCACTAAGCTAACCAGGAAGATCACAATAAAGATATAGAACAGGATCTTGGCGATAGCCGCGGCACCGACAGCAATGCCGCCAAAACCGAAGAGCGCTGCGATGAGCGCGATGACGAAGAAAACAAGCGCGTATTGAAGCATGACAATTCCCTCCTGATGGCCCGCCAATTGGCGGAACAAGATGTTGCCGACGGCTACGCACCGTCGCTTTATGACCTCGTCCCTGTCAGCACGAGTTGTGCATCCAGGGGCGGTTCAATGCTGGTTCGTTCAATGTCTGGAACTGTGCTGAGGCTTGCCCTTCTGACTGGTCGACGCAAATTCCTCCAGCTCGGCCTCGGTCATTGACTCGTACATTGATTTCGAGGCGCCTTTAAGCGAGCCGACTTTTCTCTCGCCACGCTTGGCGGAAAGTGCGGCACCGGCGGCCATTTGCTGCGCTTTAGATCTTGCGGGCATATCGAACTCCGTTTGGTATCGCCTGTTACTCGCACCGGTCAGCGCTACGGCACTGCCGGCTTTCCTTTCGGGATCCGCAAACGATGTACCCGCTCAATGGGAGTTCTGCGTATTGCCGTCAATCGCTCAGGATTCCAATGTTGCTATGAGGCGCGGCTGCGCAACCGGTGATACCAGTTCATCAACGGCGTTGCGGAGATGCCGTGAATCACGACCGACGCCGCAACCACGGCCAATGTGGGTGAGACGAGAGGAGTGAGGTCGCTTGTGGTGCCCTGTTCGAGCGCATACGTCAGGTAGTAAAACGACCCGACGCCGCGAATGCCGAACCAGCTCATGAGTCGCCGTTGGGTCGGCGTCGCGGCCGACTTCAGCAGCGACAGTTCGACCGATACCGGCCGCGCGAGTGTGAACAGCACCAAGGTCAGCGCGGCGGTTTGCCATGTGAACACCGGCACCTGTAAATTGGCGAGCACGTTGCCGATCATTGCCATTACCACGAGTTCGGCGATGCGCTCCAGTTCGATCGTGAAGCCGAGGACCGACTCTGCCATGTAGGCGTGCGCCTTGCTCGGATTGGCCGCCGTTGCGTCGACGTCTTCGGAGTCGACAGTGCCTATCGCCTTGCGCGGCGAAACGGCGCCGCTTGCGCGATGTTCGACGCGGCGCATCGCGACGCCTGCTGCGAAGACGGCCAGAAAACCGTACGTTTGCGCGAATTGCGCGGCGCCATATGCGAGTTCGATCAGACCCAGCGCGAAGAAGCCCTCGAGACCCAGCGCTTGCGCGTGGTGCGTGCGCAGCCAGGCCACCGCGTGTGTCGTCGCCCAGCCGAGCCCGCCTCCAATCGCCAGCGCGCCCGCCACGCCCCACGCGGCGTGAGCCGCAAGCCGCCAGGTCAACG
>DASVNP010000247.1:0-10434 GCA_036383775.1 Paraburkholderia sp.
GACGTTTGCGGTAGCTGACCAACGGCTGCTTTGCAAAGGCCGCTTTCGGGGATGGCGAGGGACCGGTGTGGGTTGGACTGAACCGATCGTCGCCGGGCCAAGTTCGGCCATTTGGAAGTACGGGCGAGATCGTTTTCAATCAACATGCGCCTACGGTCAGACGGGCACCAGCCGCCCCGGCACAATTCGAATCGAATGCTGTCCCAGTGAAGTTTGCGTAGAGTCTCGGTGGGAAATGTAAAGCAAACGGCAATGCCGCCTCGTCACTCGCTGATATCAAGGTAGTCCAGATAGTTCAGGAAAGGGATGATATGCGACGAATTCTTGCGATTGGAGGTTTCTCGACCGGCGAATCAGAGGCACTTGCCGCTGCTTACGTTCGCGACCTCACGGGAAAGGCGCAACCTAAGGTGTGTCTCCTGTTCACTCCAGCCGGTGACCCGCCAATACTGATCAATGATTTTGACGACATTTACGGAAAACTAGGTTGCCAGACGTCCAACGTATCCTTCTTCGGAAGGGCAGGAACGAGCCGTGATCGGCCAGAAACCGACTGTCGACATGGCGATCACGATTGATGACAACGGCAGCGTCGGCCCTAGCGCAACGGTCAGATAATTGTGGCTACCCGCGTGCTGCTATATTGCCGGGAGCGTGAGGTCTATGGCTTGGAGACGGAGCGGCGAGACGGCAACAAGACGTACACGACAAAACAACTGAGAGCGGGGGGCGACAGTCGCCTGAGAACGGATGCCAATACAAAAATTAAAAGAGATGCCAGCCTTTCAGGCCGACGCACCGCAACACATACGCCTCGCTATCGGCCTTCTCTGTGTCGTCTGGCTCGTCGAGTGTTTCATGTTTGCCCAATTTGTAGACATTGCGATGGGCGTCCCGCTGACACCTAAAACGCACGATGGATTCTTTTTACTAGTATTCCTTCTGGCTTTCTGGCTTGTTCTAAATGCCTGCTTGATCGTTGGACTCTGCCAGCGGCAGAGGCTGGCACGATGGCTGGAACTGTTACTGACAGTCGTTACGACGATATTTTGCCTTTCGGTGTCGCCGCCGCTTCGGCTGAGTTTGTACGAGACTGCCTTCTTGGCGAATGCAGCGGCGACGGTACTGTTGTTTCTGGGGCCGTGTACTCACTGGTTCCGCAGGGTTCCCACATAGGAGACGCAGATACGGGTTACCGTCGGGCTCAGCCCGGCCATGAACGGTCGTTCGACATCTTCACAAGAATCGTCAACAATCGGCCACGATGGAAGATTGCCACGCGACCTCGCCGTTACAACTACAGCTACGATCAACCAATACGGAAGTTCGCAAGCACCATGACGAAGCCTATATTGACGGTACTACTGAAGGGTCCATTTTCGGACGTTTTTCGCTTTGTCGAGGCGTTGCTCCAGCCTCTTGGATTTGTGCTTGCCAATCCAGAAAGTGGGCGAGTAACGCACTGGAGCGATGATGGCGAGCAGATCGCGATACCCCGCGACAGGATCATTAGTGAAGTGTCTACCGCGACGGTGAAGAACGTTCAGTTTTGGAGCGCCAGCAGCGAAGACCTATTTGTGTCTTGGGTCGACGCGTCACCGGGGTGGTGGTTTTCCTTTCACCTGGACGGTGTCACCCCGGAGTTGAAGGTTGCGTTGACGACGGCACTCTCGAATTCAGTCCTGATCGATTTAAAGCTGCAGTACGAAGACGAGTGCGCCTTTAGGATCGATTTTGACTAACTTTTCAATCGAAAATTTGGCCGGAATAATGCTTGCGTAGGTCGGGGATGTGCCCCCCAACGACCGCTTTCTGGCGAAGCGGAAGGCGGGTCAGGGTCGATCACGGCCGGTCGCGTCAGATGGAGCACCAAACCGACACATGTCGATGCAAGCGTGGGCACTCGATGCCGCCGTGCCGCTACCAGTTTGTGTCAAACTCTTTTCCCCAAGATGCCTATGCGAACGGCCGTGGCACGGGTTGCACTTCAAACCTTTGACGAACCAGATCAATGATAGGAAAACTTCACGCGTTCCTGGGCACTACCATCGCAATCGCCACTGTGCCTCTCCACGCCCAACCGTTGCTTCAGTACGTTCCAGCTGCCCTCGTGCAGTGCCAGTATGGCTCCCCCCCTTTTGGTCTCTCGGCTAGCGTTGTTCGCACGCTGCCGACACAAGGCCTGCTTGCTGTCGTCCGGGCCTCGGTGGATGCGCAGGGGAAGGTGACGGATGCAGTGCTGGTTCGGTCTTCCGAAGATCCAATGTTTGACGATATTGCGCTTCGTAAGTCGCAATTGGCCATCTGCAATCCATTTACCGGCACAGACGGGAAACCGGTTGCCATCGAGACAGAATTCCAGTTTTCCGTCCTGCGCACCGATGCGTTCGGATCGTTCGCGAAGAAAGTCCGGCAGCGCATCAGACCCAATATCGTCTGGGACGGGAAGGACCGAAACCTGGAAACGCTTATTGCTGTCCGCTGTGAGCCAGACGGTCGGCTTCTGGAGGCGACCATCGCCCAATCCAGTGGTAATTCCGAGTGGGATTCAGCTGCCCTGCAGGCCGTCCTTCGCTCGGCCCCGATGCCTGCCGATGACGACGGAAAGACACCGGCTAAGTTCAAGCTGACGATCCGACCAGGGCCCAATTAACAGGCGGGGATCAAGCGGCCGCTTCCGGGAGAATTGATTGTCCGCTCCTGGTCGGATGCGGAAGTTCGCTGTCGGACCGTGATCGGCCAACAGGAGACATTCGACATGGGCGGCGGAATCGCTGACAATCGCGCATCACAACTCATTCAATTTGCCGAACGCAGCAACGATGACAGAAGACACCAACGATATCTCGATGCTCGTCCGTGAATTTTGGGCGCTCATGGGCTCAAACGACTTTGCATCCGTGCAGGCGGTGTTAGGTGAGCAATTCACCCTTGAATGGCCCCAGTCGAACGAACGCATCCGTGGTGCCGCGCGGTTCGCACAGGTGAACTCGGAGTACCCGGCGCAGGGTCCGTGGCGCTTCGCAGTGAACAGAGTGGTGGCTAACACGGTTAGTGAAGCAGTATCCGATGTGACGGTTACTGATGGATCTATGACCGCGCGGGCCGTATCGTTTTTCTCAGTCGAAGCCGGCAAAATCACTCGCATCGTTGAATATTGGCCGGAGTCATATGCTGCCCCCGCCAATCGTGCGCATCTTGTCGAGCGCATCGAGTAGGTGACCGCATATCACCAGCGTTGTGCCGGTTAGATCACGGCCGCGAACCGGCCAGGAACGGACTCTCGACCTCGGCACATGGATCGTTGAAAATTGGTATCGTGTTAGAACAAAGCAACGGAGCGTGCGATGAACAACTCGAAGAAGTTCGCTCTTATTGCCGTGGCATTCACGGCATTGGGTCTGTATAAATTGTTTGTCGTCTTTCAAGACATGCAAACTGGTTGCATCCAGTTCCAGACTCATCAGACGTGCAGCTACGAAAATGCGGAGAATTTTCAAGGCTTGCTCGATCTCGAACTGATGTTCGCATGCGGTTGGGCTGCGGGTGCGGTGGTCTGTTGGATGGTCGCTGCACAGGCGAAAAAGAAGGAGCGTTAACTGCCTTCGGCAGTCCTCGATCGCCACTCTGTTGAAGTTTCCGGTATGCGAAAGGCAGTAACCCAACGCTTTTCTGCGGTGAGGAGCGTGTGATCAACAGAGAATCTTTCGCGGCACACGATTCTTTTGTAGCTACGCGGTGCCCCGCAGCGCATCGACTCGCCTTCGGCGCCTGGCTGCCGGCGATACGGCGGGAAGGGCCTATGCCATAAGGCCCTTGTCTGCGTTTGGCCCATCCGGTGGATATCTTGCCTTGAGGGCGCCCCCTAGACTGGTCTCGTCCCGGGTGGTCCGGGGTGCGTTGGGTCGCATGTCGCCCAATGCTTCACGTATGTCGATTGAGGCCCATATCATGTCAGAAATCCAACTCTTCGCATCGCGCAACGACTACTACAGCTCGCAAACTGAGGCCGGCGACCGCAGAATTCTTCGCCGTTATGGCTGGTGCGTAGCGGCCAGCGTGCTGTGGACGAAGACCGCGCTCGACCCTGCTGTCGCACCTAAGGACTCCAATCCGGACAAGCTGCGCACAGGCATCTTGCAAGTGAAGTACCGCTGGAACGTGGGAACCGAACAAGAGGCGACGTTGAACCTCCTGCAGCAGGCAGAACTGCAGGGTGCTCAGGTGGGCGATCAGGTGTCGCTCACGGCATTGTTCGGAATCGTCTTCGCCACACCAGGGGTGTACCTGATCGCCAACGATACCCATATGATGGCGGTGGACACACGCGCTGGGCGGCTGCACTTCTACGACATCGAGGAGGGTCTGTTTCACTATGCCAGCGCGGCTGAATTGGAGCAGGGCATAAGGGCACGCTATCAGGATCCGCATTGGGACGTTTACAGCGTCGCGCGTCACTGACTCGTCGGGAAACTCAAACGGCCGTCACCCTTGGGACGGCCTCCGCGCTTGTCTCAAACTGTTGTGGCTTCGGGGCTGCGTATGCAATTTGCGTGGGGCAGTGACCGGCCAGTTTCAGCCATTCGCGGTTGATGTCCAGATCGCTGACAATCGACGCAACCGATCGGAACCCGCGTCACGGTATCAAAGGCGAGCGCCGTCCGGAACTCGCGCCGAGGCGCGAAGCCACTTCCGTTTAACGAAGCGATCGAGCGGTGTCGCATAGCTTCGCGCAATCAGTGTGCTCACGGCAGCCGACAGCACCAGATAAACGCCGAGCAACAGCAGTTTCTCATTACCGTGCGTCGTCGATGGTGGGTACAGCGTACGAAGCCCGCCGAGCACAACGAGATGGAACAGATAAAGCTCGTAGCTGAGTTTGCCGCTCCAGCGTAGCGGCGCCAGCAGGCGAGCGCTTCCGGAAGCACCGCTGGCGTGCGCATTGATCAGCAGCACGGCTGTGCCGAGTGCAATGCCGGTCACCCCGAAGACGTGGCTTTGCGCAATGGGCCATGCAAGATAGAGAACTGTCATTCCGGCGACCGTCAGCCATTGCGTGGTGCGCATCGCGACTGCGCGCCACAGAGGCCGGTCGGCCAGCAGCGCTGTACAGCAGCCGATCGCGATTCCGTCGAAGCACGCGAAGTACGCGTAGAGAAAGCCGCCTTCGTCGCCAGAATGTGTCGCCCGATATAACGGGCCAACGGCGACGACGAACGCCCAGAACACGAGCAGTCGCCCATCGCGGCGCAGCGCAATGCAAAGCAGTGGAAACGACAGGTAGAACACCTCTTCGACCGACAGCGACCACAGTACGCCGAGCGCGTAATTGACCCAGCCGTACGAGCCGATCAGCACGTTCATCCAGAAAGTCAACGACGCGAAATTGACGAGCCAAAACGACACAGGCACGCCAAGCGGCGCATGATTGCTGAATATCGGCACGCCGGCCGCCGCAAGCCCGTTGATGAGGACGAGCAACAGGAGCAGGCACGGCAGGATACGCGCGATGCGCGACACATAGAATGTTCGCGCATCGATTGCACTAAGATAGCCCCATCGGCGCCGTGCGTTTGACGTAATCAGGTAGCCGGAGATGACGAAGAACATCGTGACGCCATAGTTGCCGTTTCGGACCACGGCATGTATGGCGTCCCAGCCGAATGCGCGCGCGACGGCTGTATCGCGCAGTACATAAGCTATGTTGAAGTGATGCAGCAAAACGAGCAGGATCGACACACCGCGCAGCGTGTCGATCCGCAGATTGCGGGGGGCCGGGTTCATGGTCTCTGTCCCGGTGTCGCGTCTGCGGACGTGGGTAGCGCCTGCAGAAATGCGTCGCGCCAGCGGATAGTTGCCTCAGCAGAGCCAACCGCATCGTAGGTCCGGGTGCGACCACAAAGGGATGCTCGACGGGACTGCCTACATCGCGGAAAATTGATTTTCATTTCGCAGACGATACTGCGCCCATGTTGAGAAAAAAAGTATTTGTGACTGCTCTATGATTTGTGACGGCTCTATGCACAGTTCTGTTCGCGGGCGGCGCAGTTTCGTGACAGCCACAGAGGCCACCAGAAACGATGTCGACACCATCGAAGCTCCTTTTCCTGGCTGGTGCCTCGGGCTATACCCGATTCTGGCAACCGCTGGCGAATATCCGTGCGCGGCAACTGGCACCGATTGTCGAAGCGCATTTGTTTCAACCTCGTAGGACGCACTACTGAGCATCAAACTTTGCAGCTTTGAGGTCAATATCCTGCGCTTTCAGGAACTCGGCCTTCGTACGCCACTTCATGGTGCCATCCGGTAGACCGAACATGAGTAACTTCTCGTCCGGTTCGTCATAGGTCTCAGGCGCAGTAGCGAAACCCTTCCGCCGCCAGGCTAAAGCAACGAGTGTTTTCGTTCCCGCAGGAGACACTTTGAATACGCGAATCCACGCAGGATGTTGACCGAGCTCTGACATATTTGTTGTCTCGTCATCTTCCGCCGTGGACGGACGAGCCCAGCCGACCGCGATGATCCTGATCGTTCGTCCTCTCCCATCCAGCTGTTCCTGACGCTGGACCTGCTTGCCCAGCAACCGGAATCGTGACACGGGAACATGGGAGCCCGCAATGAAGTACTCCGCGATTACCCAGTCCCCCCCCGAAGAGACGATCGGAACATCCCGTCGACGATCGTAACGATAGATTCTGGTCAGATCGTGAAGGACAGATTGCGGAACGGCGGTATCCGGAAATGAATAGCGTGCCGGTTTGAAATCGCCGGTTTCCGACGCGATCGAGTTCTCGACGTTCATGTCCAGGCCCAACAGCTTTGGCGGCAGCGTAATCGAAATCAGTGCATCGCCAGCGGTTCTGGCGACATACGGCGGTCGGGAGGACTCAACCGTCTTGATGGAAGGTTCCGCTCGCGGCAAAGCCAACCCACATGGCGAGATCATCAATGAGGTAAGAGCGACAGATACCGCCACTGTGACCTGCCTTCGCGTAATCAACTCACTACCTCCCCGAATGAATCGCCAATATCGCACCTCTTCGCCGGAGCAACAAACGATGAAAAATTGCACGATGGCCAAGAAAAATTTGCACCTCCAACATGCGAACGGCCGCTCCGGAGAAATCTGATGGGCTGCTCCGTGTCGAACTGAGCCGATCGTCGTCCGGCTCAGTGCGGCCAACACCGGTCATTGGACCGAGCCGTTTAAATTGGCGACAATCTGGCAATCGCTGCCCCCGAAAGATGAACGCTTTCATCAACGACAGCGCCGAGCTGATACCGGGCCACGCATCGACCAAATATAAGAAGAGAAGAAAACGTCATGAGAAACATGTCCGCGTTGCATATAGTACTTGTCTGTCTTGCGCTGGTGCTTTCTGTCGTTAGGCTGGCGCTCAAGGAACACTGGCACATTAATATTTTCGAGATCGTATTTGCCTTCGCAGCGCTCGTGGCGGTTGCATTTGCGATGCGCGGAAAGCAGCGGGCAAGCCAGTCCACTGAAATAGCCACGCCGGATCGGGTGCACGCAAAGAAGCCGACCATGCTTGCCATGGTCTATGTGCTGGCCATCTCGATCTACGTCGCATACCTCGGGGGCCAGCTTTTTCACACGGTCATTCACTCCCGGCAGCTTGCACAGGACGAACAGCGTTGGCCGATGACGAATGCGACGATCGTGGGCAGCTCGTTGCGATCAATGCAGCACAAGAACGGAGATCAGACTTGGTCAGCCGTCTGGGCGTACACCTATTCCGTTGGCGGTCAGATGTATCAGAGCCAGAGCATGGCCCTTGCGGGTGGATTCAGCGCTCACTGGTATCCGAGCAGGGACGAAGCCGCGCTCAATGCCCAATCGCGGTCGGACGGCAGCGTTGTGGCTGTCTACTATGACCCCGGGGATCCCTCTCGCTCGGTGCTGGACAGGCGAACGATCGGCAAGGGCAACAGTGACGGTGTGGTATTGACGTTATCCGTGGTGCTCATGATGTTTCCGGTCGGCGCACTTGCTCTGATTTACGTCTCCTGGAAGAAACGAAACAGGTCGACCGTCAACTAATCGAACGCGTCGAGCCTCTCTAGCGGAATCTGGTTCCCCTTAAGCCGTCCATCACCGGCCCCCTCAGAGATGCGGGTAAGCGCACAATAGTCGATGGCGCTTATGCGAGGCGAGCGGCCGCTTAGAGGAAAGTTTAGTGTCTCTTCAGGGTCGGGCAGCGTCAGTCCGCTCCCCAAACTCATCACTCGGAAGCGGTCACTGGAATTCAGCAGCCCGGAAGCGGCCAGTCGGCAGTGCGTACTTCCGCCCCCTAGCGGCCGCTCGGCTCATCGCCGGATCAATGACTGTTGACTGCGGTGCATTGGCCATCCGGTCGTGTGCGAATGACTGTGAATTCTTAATCTCATACAATCAACCGTCCAAACCGCAAACAAATACAATGCACCGGCCCTCGATCATTACAGGAATCGCATACGTTCAGATGCTGACCGCTGTGCATATACTCAAGGCATTCGGCGGTCCTTACACCAATCGAATCCCGTTGTACATCGGTTCCCCGTTCTCGGTGCACACACAATGGACCTACATGGCGAGTCTGCTGCCGATCGCGGCCGTCGTTGGGGTAGGCCTCGTTCTCGGTAAAAACTGGGCGCGCTGGATGCTTGCGGCGATGGTTGTCACGACTTCGGTTTTCACCATTCCCACACAGAATGCTCAGGGCATCTATTCGTATGCACTCTCTGTGCTTATGGGCTTGACACTTTTGGCTCTGCTTTTCTGTGCGCCTTCGTCACGAGCTTATTTTGGCCGACCACGCGATGCAAAACAATCGTTCTCGTTGCGCAATCTCTTCGCTGGGGCCATGTTTTCTTTCTGCGCCTTGAACACATCCTTGATCCTGAAGGATCGTTTCGCGAGCAAGGTCGAACTGCTAACGACCGCTGCAGCGCTCGCCGTTCTCTCATTACCCGCTCTTCTGCTCGGAATTGTCGCCCGCTGGGACATCACATCGGCTTGCCGCGATGCTGCAACAGGCCTGCTCTCCACGGCGCTGTTTCTTGCTTGCCGGTTTCTAATCGTTACCGTTTACGCCCACACTAGCAACCCGAGGGCATTTCCTCTGGCGGCCCAGCAAGACAGCGTAATCCTCACCGCTGTAGTTGCCTTGCTTGGGGTATTGCTTGCGACGGTGTCAGCACATCGGGTCTCGCGGACATCGCTCTCGGCCACGCAATCGTGAGGTACTTGCTGGGCGGGCGAAGGAATTCGCTTTGCCATGTGAAGCGGATTGTCGGATGCCTGCATCGATCAGCGAGCGACCGGCCGGGTCGAAGCAGTGCCAACGGCAATTCGCTTGCCGGAGAGCGACCATCGATCGAGGGTGGACAAAACCTTGGCTATTCAAATTGGATGGCGACCTCGAATGACAGTTCATGGCCGGTGGGGTGAGGTCGCCAACGGCCGCTTAATGGCATTCCAGTTTGCGAAGCCTAGATCTGGCTGACGACCGGTTTGGAGCAAGCTGTCTGACCGTAACGGGTCGGCAAGGGAAGTTCGCGTCGAGATCGAGCAGGTGACTGACGAGCACTGGCCGAACTTCCGGGTTCGGCCACAACCTGACGTTCGACATCGCTACCTGAATCGTCGACAATCCGCCAAGAATCAGTTCTACTTGGATATGGCAGTTTTTTTGAGATTGAGGAGTATCGCTGTATGACCATGACAGATAGCGACATCTGCCCCCGCGCGATCGCATACTTGAAGCCCATAGTGCAGCAAGACTCAACACCAGCAATATCATTGTCATGGGAGGATTCACCTGTTCTCAGGCCCTTCACAGACGACCTATTGGTTTCGTACGTCGCGGATGCAGGGAATCACCTTGAGTTTGTGCAGCACCGGCATTTGGAACGAGAAGATATCTCGGTTGACCAGCTCCATTCAATAGCTGTTTCAAATCTTCACGCGCTTGCAGAAGAAAAATTGGTTGTTCGCGAATACGGTTCCATATATGTCGCATTCATGGGAGGCAACTTCGAGGCGAGCCTTCTCACGCTTGATGTCATGTGGAATCACTGGTTCACCCATCTCGCACAGGAAGGTTTTGTAGCGGCTGCTCCAGCACGTGACCTACTTGCATTCTGCGATGCATCTTCAGCACAGGGGCTAGTGGAGCTTCGGCACGTCATAGAGCGGTCTGGGGATTCTGACCATCGGCTGCATCCTCACTTGTGCCGACGGATCGGCACTGAATGGAAGACACTGCCGCAATGACCGGTTTCGAGAAATGCGAAAGACCGCTTCGGGTCGATCTGAGCCGCTCACCATCCGGCTAAGTTCGGCCATAAAGGAACAGTCGTCGATATTCTCCTTAGGCCAGTCTAATGACGGCTTCCGCCCAGGTAGCGGCCATTAGAACGCACGTTGGAACC
>DASVNP010000248.1:0-4169 GCA_036383775.1 Paraburkholderia sp.
TACCGAATGAGCTGCACGCACTCCGTCACGCCACGCCGCTCCACGTCAACTGACGGCCCCGCACGTGACATTCGGTGCTGTGTACGGGGACGGATACGCGGACGTGGGGCCGCTGACGAGGCGCAGTCGCTGAGTCGCCAATACGTCGGCTTCAGTCGTTTCGCGTCGGGTGAGCGTGTTACTGGTGGCGCGCACGGCGGTCAGGGGCTCGTTCACTGCGCAGCTCAGCGTTTTGCCGTCGGATAGGTGCACCGTTGTCGAATACGCGTAATTCGGCTGAGCGGCCTGGCTATCGGCAGCCCAGAACGAGGCGACCGCACATAGTGCTAACAAAAAAGATTGGCTTTTCATATCGCTTCCGTTGTCTTGATCGTCACTATTCGACCAGGGCAACACCGGTATATTCTGCCGATCTTTGTAATTCTGAATTCCGGTTTCCAGTGACTTTGCCGCGCTAAAGCTGGCTCGCAGCGATGCTGATTGTCCGCGTGACATCGACAACGGAGAGCCGGATCGCGTCGATCAACGCACGCGCCGCAGGTGAGGGCGTGCCGGCTGCCCGCATGGTCAATCCTATGTCGCGCCGGGTGTTGTGCAACTGCACGTCGAGCATCGTCAACTGACCAGACTGGACTTCGTAGTGCAGTTGCTGGCCCGATAGCGCCGCGACCATGTCCGTGCCGAGCAGCAGCCCGCGAATCACCGCAAGGTCGGCTGTCTCCACCGTGGGCATGGGCGGCTTCACTTTCATTCGCTTGAATTGCGCTTCGAACAGTGCGCGCGCCGGCGCATTGCTGCGCGGCACGATCCACTGCGCGTCGCGCAAATCCATGATGCTCAGATCGCGCGCGCGGGTGAGCGGGTGATCGCGGCGCACCAGAACGACCATATCTTCCGACATCAGGCGCTCGTTCTTCAGACCGCTGCTGGTATCGTTATCGCGCAACGCGCCGAGAATGAAGTCGATGTCGCCCGCGCGCAGGCCGGCGACCAGCGCCTCATACGCGCTTTCGTCAGTGACGACTCTCACGCCCGGATGCTGCGTGGTCATTCGTGCAATCGCCTTGGGCAGCAGCAACGTGCGTCCGAGCGGTAATGCGCCCACCGTCACCGCGCCCTGAATCTTGCCGTGCAAGGCGGCAATATCGTCGGGCACATGCCGCAATTCGTTCAATGCACGGCGTACGTGAAGCAGAAACGTTTCGCCTTCCGTGGTGAGCAGGATGCCGCGCGGGCTGCGATGGAACAGACTCAAACCGGAGCCGCTTTCCAGCACCCGGATCGCGGTGCTCACGGCCGGCTGACTGATGCCAAAGGTCTTCGCCGCGCTCGGCATATGCCGATGACGCGCCAATGCGATGAATAGCTGAAGCCGCCGGGTGTTGAGCAGATAGGCCGGCAGCGCGCCTTCTGCTGTCGGCCGCCGGCGTGCCTGCCGCGCCGAGCACCACTGCGCGAGTTCCTCCAGTTCGGCGAAGATCCGCTCGCACCGCTGCAGCACGGCGCGGCCAACGGGCGTCGGGAGCATGCCCGAGGGGCCGCGATCGAAAAGGGGCTCGCCGAGTGCCGACTCGAGTTCCTGCACGGAGCGCGTTACGGCCGACTGGGCGCGAAACAGCGCCGCTGCCGCACGCGTCGCGCTACCCATCTCGGCAACGAGCCGAAATGCGCGCAATTGCGCCAGGTTGAGGAGTTCTTTGCTGCTCACGGATGGCGGCGTTCTGGCTGGCGGATGTTCAACGTGTCCGCGATCGTATGCTGGGTGATCTCGTTCATGGGTGTCTGCTCATTCGAGGCCATCAAGTATAGCGACGCATCTCGTCCCGTACCACGCTTGCCAGACGGCTTGCGACTTCGTTTCCCGGGCATCTGTTTTGTTTATCGCATGTGGATAGTCAGGAGGGCGGGGCGGGACTTGGCGGGCTCGTCAGCGATGCCCCAAACCCCCTTTCCGGTGGGGCTTCCGGCGCTTATCCGTGCGCCGGTTACTGGCATTCAGGGCGCTTGCGAGCAATTTAACCGGTACAAATGTGGTTTACCCGTACTTTCGGCAAACCTGCATGATCCTTATGGTTGCACCTCAAGATGGTTGCAAAGGCTGCCACCCCGGCAGCGGCGACCCATCCGATTGGCGCTTGTTGAAGCACGGCACGAAGCAACGGAAGACAACGGGATATGGCAAGGATCATTGGTGGAATCGGCACGTCGCATGTGCCCACTATCGGCATGGCGTACGACAAGGGCAAGCAGAACGACCCCGCGTGGGCGCCGCTCTTCAAAGGCTACGAACCGGTGGCCGACTGGCTCGCCGAGCGCAAGCCGGATG
The DNA here is from genome assembly GCA_036383775.1 of Paraburkholderia sp. Taxonomy (GTDB): domain Bacteria; phylum Pseudomonadota; class Gammaproteobacteria; order Burkholderiales; family Burkholderiaceae; genus Paraburkholderia. The sequence goes on from DASVNP010000248.1 coordinate 2,327, forward strand.
TGATGGTGATGTTCTACAACGACCACGCGAACAGCTTCTTCTTCGATTGCTATCCGACCTTTGCGCTGGGTGTATCAGCCAATCACGAATTCGCGGACGAGGGCGCGGGCAAGCGCCCGCTGCCGGACATTGCCGGTCATCCTGATCTCGCGATCCACATTGCCGAGCAGCTCGTTAACGACGAGTTCGATCTGACGATTTTCCAGGACCGTGCGCTTGATCACGGATGCAATTCCCCGCTTTCGCTGATGCTGCCGCACGACGGTGGCTGGCCGATGTCGCTCGTGCCGATGGAAGTCAACGTGCTGCAATATCCGCTGCCTACCGCGAACCGTTGCTACCGTCTCGGTCAGGCGCTGCGCCGCGCGATCGAGTCGTTCGAGCAGGATCTGGATGTCGTGGTGGTCGGCACCGGCGGGTTGTCGCACCAGGTCCACGGCGAGCGAAGCGGCTTCAACAACACCGAATGGGACATCGAGTTCCTCGATCTGATGGTGCATGAGCCGCAGCGGCTCGCCGCGATGAAGCATGTCGACTATGTGCGCCTTGGCGGCGCGGAGAGCGTGGAGACGATCATGTGGCTCGCGATGCGCGGCGCGCTTGGGCCGAAGGTTCGTGAACTGCATCGCAGCTACTACCTTGCGACGAGTACCGCGATGGCCGTGACCCTCTACGAAGAGGAGGTGACGCGATGAACCCGCAACTGATCGGCATCGAGGAATTGACGGGCACGTACCCGTTCGATATTCGCCAGAGCATGAAAGCGATGCGCCTGAACCGGTTCTTCTGGCAGATGCGCGAAGCGCCGGCTCGTACGCTCTGGCTTGAGAACCGGAGCGCCGCATACGACGCGGTCGGCCTGACGGCGGAGGAGCGTGCACTTGTCGACAACACGGACTGGATCGGACTGATTCGATATGGCGTGTGTTTCTTCGTGCTAGAGAAATTCGCCCGCGTGGTGAAAATTACGAACCTGGGCATGTACGCCAGCATGCGAGGCGAAACACTCGAGGCGTTTCTGAAAACGCGCAAGGTGCCGGAAGCCGTCTAAGGCGACTCGACCCTGCGCCGCATCTTTTTTTAGCGGCTTTTCATTTCAATACCAAGAAGACCCCGGCTTTGACAGAACGCCGGGGCGGGAAACTGTTTTCTCCGGAGACACGCATGAAATCTGCAGACTCAGTCGACATCAAGGCGTTTATCGACGCACGCAAGATGTCGGCGTACCAATGGCTGGTCCTCGTTCTATGTTTTCTGATCGTCATGATGGACGGGCTGGACACGGCCGTGATGGGCTTTGTCGCGCCCGTCATCATGCATGACTGGAATGTCAGCCGGGCCGCCTTCGGTCCCGTGATGAGTGCGGCGATGGTCGGCCTTGCAATCGGCGCGCTGGCTGCAGGGCCGATTGCCGATCGCATCGGGCGCAAGAAAGTGTTGATTGCTTCCGTGCTCTGCTTCGGTTTCTTCAGCCTGACCTGCGCGTTCGCCGACTCACCCCTGGAACTCGTCGCGCTGCGCTTCCTGACGGGTCTGGGCCTCGGCGCTGCGATGCCGAACTCGACCACGCTGCTCTCCGAATACGTGCCGTCCCGCAGCCGCTCGCTGTTGCTCACGATCATGTTCACCGGCTTCAACTTCGGTTCGGGAGCCGGCGGATTCGTGGCGGCTTCGTTGATTCCGCACTTCGGCTGGCGCGCGGTCTTCATGTTCGGCGGTATCTTGCCGATCCTCAGTGTTCCCGTGCTGTTGTGGCTGCTGCCGGAGTCCGCGCGTTTGATGCTGGTGCGCAAAATGTCGACCGAGCGCATCGCGGCAACGCTTGGCCGCGTCTGCGGCAATG
>DASVNP010000249.1:0-10874 GCA_036383775.1 Paraburkholderia sp.
GTAGCCGTCTGCGCGAGCGCCGCTTGCGGGCCGCCGCGCTCGCTTGCCGGTTTGAAGGCGGCTTACGGCGGGTGCGCCGGCCGCCGCAACAGCGGTTTACCCACGCAATGCGGATGGCGGCGCAGCCGCCACTCCACGTACCCTCAGCCATGCCGGAGCTCAGGCCTCCAGCTTGAATGCCGCAACGACTCGTGCCAGTTGAGATGCCTCGTCCCGAAGCGCCTGTGCGGCCACCGTCGCTTTCTCGGCCATCGCAGAGTTTTGCTGCGTGGCACCGTCGATCTGCATGACCGCCCGATTGATCTCTTCGATGCCGTCCGACTGCTCCTGGCTGGCCGCAGTGATGTCGATCATGATGTCGGCTACGCGACGGGTGCCGGCCACGACCTCCGTAATCGTGCCGCCCGCCTCGTGAACGAGCCGGCTGCCGGCATCGACCTTGGCGACCGAATCGTCTATCAGGTTCTTGATCTCCTTCGCCGCCGCGGCGGAACGCTGAGCAAGGCCACGCACCTCGGTCGCGACGACCGCAAAGCCGCGGCCGTGTTCGCCGGCACGTGCTGCCTCGACCGCCGCATTGAGCGCGAGGATATTGGTCTGGAACGCAATGCTGTCGATCACGTTGATGATTTCGACAATGCGCTTCGACGATTGCTCGATCGAACACATGGTCAGCACTACCCTGGACATCGCGTCCCCGCCTCGGGCCGCCACCTCCGACGCCGCGCGCGCCAGTTCATCGGCCTGGCGGGCGTTCTCTCCATTCATTCTGACCGTCGAGATCAATTGCTCCACGGACAGCGCGGTTTCCTCCAGCGAAGCTGCCTGATGACGCGTGCGTGACGACAGGTCGAAATTGTCCATTGCGATCCGGTTGGAGGTGCCGTCGATAGCTTCAGTACACGCCTGGACTGCGCGGACCATCCCGGTCAGGCTATGCCTCATGTCGCTCAGCGCCTGCAGCAGGTACCCGGTCTCGTCGAGCGGACCTACCTGGATTGGCTGCGCCAGATCGCCTTGCGAGACGCTCTGCGCGACCCGGACTGCCCGGTCGAGCGGCACGGAAATCGCGCGAATGAGCCACCAGCCGATGCACGCAGCGGCTACCGCGCCAGCCGCGATGGCTGCAATCGACACGATGAATACCGTCGTATACGTTTGCTGCGAGCCTTCGTACTGCCGTCTGCCTGCGTCGAGCTGAGTTGCAATCAGAGCGTTGAGGGCGTTCTGCACGGACGGATACCTCGACTCCATCGGTCCGTCGACGAGCATCGCGACCCGCACCATGTCGTGGGTTTGCAAGGCGGCCAGCGCGGGTTTTACGGCCTCCTCGAAAAACCTCTGGTAGGCCGCCGCGAATTCGTTCGCCTGTGCAGCTTCCCGCGGCGTCAGCGTGGCGCTCCGGTAGGCCGCCCATGCCGCGTCGCCGGCAGCCAGGTCCTTCTTCAACTGGTTCAGCTTCTCGTCGATCGCGGAGGCATCGACGTTGCCCGACGCCGCGGCGACGTTATAGCGCACACGGTTGAGCACGCGCACCATCAAATCCAGCTGCCCCATCGCAACGAGCCGATTCTCGTACATGGTCTTCAATGACCCATTCGCCTTGCTCAGGCTGCTCAAGCCGAAAATACCCATACCGGTCAAAAGCAGACACAGAGCCGCTGTGACGAATGTCAACCGCGATCTGATGCTGATGCCTCGGTTCATGCTTCTCCTTGTTCTTCGCGCGCGAAACTTCGAGGGTGCCTCTAAAGACCGCCAGGCGCGTCAAGGCGCCCGACGGCATTGTTGGCGAGAGGCGGCGCTCAGGTTTGCAAAGCGACGATGGCGGAGATCTCCACCAAGGCTTCGGGGCTGGCGAGCGCCTCCACGCCGATCATCGAGAACGCATGGGCGGGAAACGGCCGGCCGTCCAGCGCGCTCGACAACGCATCGATAAAGCGGCCACCCGCCTCCGGTGTCAGGTTCTTCAGATAAACGGTGCTGCTGACGATCTGGTCGACTGTGCCGCCTGCGGCTTCGATGGCAGTCCTGAGGTTTCTTAGCGCCTGCAGCGACTGCTCGTAATGGTCGGTGCCGACCATGTCGTAGTTCTCGTTGCAGGCCGACTGCCCCGCGATATACGCAGTCCGGGCGGCATGGGCGACGACGACCTGGCTCAAGGGGGAGAATTTCAGCAGGCGGTCAGGGTTGATGTGCTCGATGGTCATGGTAGTTCCTTTAGGCAAGGTTGAGGCGGTCGACGAGTCTCGCGACCGGAATCATGATGTGGCGGGTCTTGTACTCGAACAGACGCGGGAAGCGCACGGCGTTCGGCGCTTCGAGCGGAAGCACGCAGTCCGCGAGCCGGTCCTCTGCGATCGCGTGGGCGAGGCTCATGCCGAGCTGCGGGCCCATGACGTTGCCCCAGGTTCCGAGGTTCATCAGAGCGAGCACGCCGTCGGCGACCGCATAGAGCTTTGGATAGTCGGCGTGGTAGACCGAAGACGAACTCGCCGTCATGCCGGTCCAGTACGACTCGAATTCGATGTCGACGCCGCGCGTCTGCGGATAGATGCGATGCAGGTGGCGCAGGAAGTAGCCGAAGTAAATTTGGGCATCGTGTGCGCGGCCTGGATGCGGAATAGTTGCGGTGATGATGCGGTTGCGGCCGTCGATCACCATCGGATAGAGGCCGGTCGGATATTGCGTGACGGCCGCGCGTGTCGCGTTGATGCTGTCGAGAAGCGATGCGGGCAAAGGACGGGTCGCCATCCCGCATGCCACCAGCGGAAACTGCGTGCGCGCCAGTTCGTCGAAGAACGGATTGCCTGCGTGCCCGTTGGTGCAGATGACGACGCGTTCGGCAAGCACGCTGCCGCGCGGTGTGCTCACGCGCCAGCGCTCGCCATGCCCCTCGCAGGCGATGACGGGCGAGTCGCCATACGTGCGCGCGCCGAGGCCCACTGCGGCGGCCATCATTCCGTTCGTGAACAGGTAAGGATTGACCCGTCCCCCTTCACGCCAGTGAAGGCCGTAGTGGTACTTGTCGGTGCCGAGGAGCGCCGTCAATTGCGGCTGGGTCACGATGTCGACGTCGTAGCCGAAGCGCTTCCAGAGCGCGGCTTTGTTATCCAGCGCCGCGCTTCGCTTGTGCGCGGCCTCGACCATGCCCGACCTCGAGGCGTCGCCATCGATGCCGTGTTTGCGGCAAAGATCGAAGACGATGTCCCGATTCTCCACGAAGTATTCGAGGAAGCGCTTGCCTCGTCCGGGCCATGCGTTGAGCGGCGCGAGATTGTCGAGAAACGTCTGCACGTGTCCGGCGTTGCGGCCCGATGCGCCGTTGCCGGGCTGTTTCGCCTCGAGATTCACGACGTTGACGCCGCGCTCGGCGAGATGCAGCGTAAGCGACGATCCGGCCAGTCCCGCACCGATCACGACGACGTCCGCCTCGATGCTCGCGTCGAGCGCCGCATAGCGGGCCAGCGTATGCTCCGGAGGCCACCCGCTCTGCTGGATGTCCACTATGCCTTTTTCATAGGCAGATTGGCTCTCGTTGGCTGCGGGGTGCTTCATTTGGCGTGATCCCATGCCGGTGCGTGGCGCAGCATCGCGATGGGGAGAAGCGCGACAGCCAGCAGGGCAGCGCACAGAATGAGTGCGAGCCGGTAGGTGTGCGTCGTGTCTACCAGATAGCCGAGCGCGTCCGGGCTGAACGCGGAGCCGAGACCGGAGATGAGGTTGCCGATTCCGAGCAGGCTCCCGAAATTGCGCTGCCCCATCGCTTGCGAGAGCAGCAACGGTGAAAGCTGGTTCGCGAGGTTGAACGTGCTTCCCCAGATCAGCGAAAACAGCGCAACGGCCACAAAACCGTGCACCGGATCATGTGCCCACAACAGGCAAACAATCCCCACGGCGCTGAGCGCTGTCCCTAGCAGCAGGATGGCTTTCGCACCCCATCGGTTGCTGAGCGAACCGAACAGGAAGTTGCCGGCGAACGTGGCCGCGCCGATGAAGGCATAGACGGACGCGGCATCGCTCGCCGAGTACCCGGACGATACCAGGTACGGAACGAGCGCGATGTAGACCCCAAGGGTGCTCAGCGTGATGAGCGTGAGCATGACGATCCACAGCCAGTAACGCGGCATGCGCAGTGCTTCTCCGACCCGATGCCCGGCAGCGGCCTCGTCTTCCCGCGAACCGCCGCCTTCCGCGGGGGCCCCTTGCGGCATGCGCGCGAGCCAGATCAGCAGGGGCACGCAGGTCAGGATCACGGTGGCGGCGATCGCCTGCATCGCCATGCGCCAGCCGAAACGTTCCGTGATGAATGTCACCAGCATCGGAAAGATGACCGCACCGACGGCGGCGCCGGCCAGCAGGATGCCGAACGCCAGCCCCTGGCGTTCGGCGGGGACCCAGCGCGAGGCGAGCGTTATGGCCGGCACATACGTCGACGCGCCCACGCCCACCCCGCTCAGCCCGATCGCCAGCGTGAGGACGTTGATGTCGGGGCTCTGGGCTGCGACCAGGAAGCCGGCGGCGATCAGGATGGCGCCGCTCGTCATCACCGGGCGCGGCGAAACCCAGTCGAGCAACCAGCCGGCGACGGGCATCGCGATCGTCATGGCGAGCAGAAACACGGTGGCGATTCGCGCCGCTTCCTCATTGGAGCAATGAAACGTGCTCGTGAGCGGGAGTGTGAAAACACCAAGCGAATTGAGCGTGGTGCCGAAACTCACGCACAGCACGGCTGCCAATCCTGTGACGATGAGCCAGCCTTCGCTGGAGGTGGAATGGATAGAGCTCTTCATGTTTTCGATGTGGAATGAAGGACGTTTCGCACGGGAAATATTTGCGCAGGGCGCAAGACGTGGACGCGAAAACCGCGCATGAGGCTAGAGCCCCATGCGCAGGAGAAGGGTCGGTTCCGGACGTGCGACGGGCGTCGCAAAGGCGGCTACTTGCCCGCGCCGCGAATAGCGTCCGGCGAGTAGTACGATTCGTTGCTCTTTTCGTCCGCGAGCAGCGACGGCATGGCTTCCTCATTGCTGAGACGGTCGGCAAGGTAGGCACCCGAAATCAGGTCATGGTAGAAGCATGACGGAGGGTAGAAGTCCTTCGCATCGTAGGCATAGAGCGTCGGTGCGAGGTTGGTGCGCCAGAGCGTGCCGCGTGCGTCGTAGTTGTCGGCGGCAACCGCGTTCCAGGTGTCCTCGTCGAGGTAGAGCACGCGCTTGGCGTACTGGTGGCGGAACCCGGTCTTCAGCGTGGCTTCCAGCACCCACACGCGGTGCAACTCGAAGCGCATGTAGTCCATGTTCTCGTGACCGGGCGTCAAGATGGACGAATACTTGATCTTCGGGTCCATCAACTTGTAGTTGTCGTAGGGGATATAAACTTCCCGCTTGCCGACAATCTTCCAGTCGTAGCGCTGGCCGGACCCATTGAAAAGTCGGTCGTCGTCGACAGTACGGAAGCCTCCGGCACCGTCCGGCTGGTCGAAGCCGAACTCCGGCGCCTGGCGCACTCGCCGCGTGCCCGGGTTGTAAACCCACGTGCGACGGGTGTCGGTGCCTTCCTGGTCCCACATCTCGTAGCCGGTGATGATCGTTCCGCGGTCCGAAAGCGGGAGCAGCGTGGTTTGCCGATAGAAACTCTTGCTGTTCAGCGGGTTCTTGGGATCGAATACGTCGGCTCCCACCGGCGCATAGATGACATACGCCGTCTTTCCCCACGCGATGTTGCCGTTCGGATAGATGACGGCCTGGTCATACGTCGCGTTTTCGGCGACGATGTCGGACGCGAAGCGCAGATTCCACATCAACTCGATGCCGGTCTTGGGAATCGGAAACGGCGCAAGGGGCGGGAAATTGTGCAGCCCGTTGTAATCCGAAGTCGTCGTCGTACGTGCTGCCCACTCGCGGATCGCCTTGTATTTGCCTTCGGAGATACGGAAGTCCCGGTGACTCGGGTAGACCAGCATCTTGAAGGTGCTCGGATACTTCTTGAACAGGGCCTTTTCGCCTTCCGTCAGCTTCGATTCGTATTGCTGCATGTTCTGCGGGGTGATCACGGCCAGCGGTTTTTCGCTCGCGTAAGGGTCGGGATAGCGCTCGCCCTGCGTGTAGGAGACGCCGGAGGGAACGCCGAGCCACTTTCCTGTCCACGCCGGGATCGTGCCGTCTGCGTTGCCTGCGCGTTCGGCGCCGACCGGCGTCAGGGGGCCATCGAGTTGCTTGACTTCGGCGGGGGTCATCGTCGCCGACGCCGCGACGGCAATGGTGGCGCCGAAGACGAGCGCATGGGCGCGCAGCGCCGTGGGGAGTATGCGTTTCATAGTTGAGATCCTCATGCGGGTTGATACGCCGTAAAGGCCAATCGGCGATGATTAGAATGAGTACGTCGCGGTGCCGAGCACATAGTCGCGGTCGGCAAGCGGACGGGTAACGGGATTCGCGGGTCCCATGAACATCGCGTACACGATGCCGAGCTTCAGGTTGTTCAGGTAAGTGAAGTTCAGGCCCGCCGTCAGTTGATGGTCGCCGTTGCCGCTCAGCGAGCCGAGCGCGCCGGCGAGCGGCGAGTTGCCGAAGAACTGCTGCGAATACGTCAGCGGCACATCCAGGTCCCAGCCGTTAAAGACGTTCTTGTAGCTGAGCGTCCAACCGATCTCGAAAGCAGCGGCGTCCTTCGTATTCGTCAGATCTTGCGAGCCTTGCACGGGCGTGACACCTGTCAGATGGACCCACGAGACTTCGGCCACGAGCGATTGCGACGCGGCCAGAAACGTCGGTCCTAGCGTATAGATCGCGGACAAGTTGTTTTGCCAGACCTGGCCGCGCGACGCGGTCGGGCCATTCGGCGTGTTGACGAGAATCGACGCCCCCGCGCGATACGAAGTTTCGCCCGCGACGTTGACGCCGCCCAGATCGGTCGAAAAGCTCGCGCCCGTCAGCTTGATGTTCTCGTAGTACTGCTGTTGATACTGCAGTGTCGGAAAGAAGCTCGTGACGACGCTCGGGTTCGTGTCGTTGTAGTGCAGGTAATAAAGGGAGAATTCGGTGCCCTGAGGCGCCCGCCACCGGCCCCCGATACCCCACTGGTTGCCGCCCCCAGGGTTGATATCCGGACCACGCGGAATGTGCATGCCCCCCGGTCCGATGATGAATTGAGAGCCGGGGCCCGTGACGTCCGAGTAGCTGAAGAAGCCGCCGGGCGCCACCAGCTCATTGGGAACGAACTCGAACTGATAGTAGCCGAGCAGGCTGAAGTTCGAGGTGAGTTGCCACTGGAGCGACGCCTGCGGGGTAGGCAGGAGGATGTCCTTCACTTCCGCGCCAGCCACGTAGCCCTTCGAGGCGCTGACCGGACCTTGTGCTGCGGCAATGTTGGCGAAGAACAGGCTTTCGCCCCAGGCGACGACCTGATCGCCAACTTTCACGTCCAGCGTGGTGGGCCCGATCTTGAGGGTGTCGTATCCGTATGCGGCGAGCAGTTGCGTGCGGCCGCCGAGATAACGGCGTGCGTCCGAGGTGAATTCGTTGTACGGTCCGTTGGAGTTGACCGTGAACGGTGCATCGTTGTAGTTCGGCCGATGATAGGCCTGATCGTAGAAGGAACTGAAGCGGAGGAAAAAGCCGAGATCGTTGTGCCTGAGGTCGGCTTCGGCGAGCAGGTTGATCTGATTTTCGATTAGTGAGTACTTCTTGAAATTGCGGTCGCCATCATCGCCGTTAATGTTGTCCGGCGTGAGCAGGGCGGGGTTCGGCGAGTTGGTGCGCATGCCGATTCCGTAGCCGATGGTCGCCGTGTAATCGAGCGTTGTATTGTTGCCGAAATCGACGGTGTTGCTAGCCCACGCTTGCGTGGCGGCAGTGGCGACTGCCGCGGCGAGGAGCGATTTGCGCCACGGCGCTCGTGACGTGTTCAGCCGAAGTTGCTGCATGTGCATCCGTTTCCCCCATGGAGTGTGTACTGCCGTATTGGTGACTTAGAGTAGGTCTCGCGCACAGCCGCCGAATCACCGGATTGGATTAGCGGTATTCCCTAATGCGACACGCGTTTCGTTTGCGATGCCGCGTGAGTTGTTCGATAATCCATTGCAAATTAGGGTGCAACCCAGGTGACGCCTACCGCATCCTCTTCATTGCATATGCATTCCTAACTAAATGACTCGTGCGAGGTGTACGACAGTGCGCGTGCGTGGGTCGAGTTCGGAGGGGGCCACGATAGCCAGCACGACGAGTGTGGCTTGTCAGGAATTTACGAGCGCCGGCGCGAACCGGACGTTTCGATGGTCCCGCTCAGATTGGGCAGCCGTGGCGGCGCAATCCCGTCACCAATTCGCCGGGGTTCGATTGAGAGTTGCATCATTGGGCTGATGGAGAACGCAAGACGTACCGCCGGGCGTGTACATCATCACCACGCAGCGGTTGCATGAGGTACAGCCGGACTGCTGCGCGTTGCCTGTGCGCAGGCGATTGACGAACTCCGGATCGAATACCAGCGCACGTGCCATTGCAACCGCGTCGAATCCCTCTTGCATGGCCGTCTGGACATTGGCGTTCGACTTCACGCCCCCGAGGTACGCAAGCGGCATCTTGACGGCTTGCCGGACCTTTTTCGAATGCTCGAGAAAATACATCTCGCGGAATTCGCCGATCTTGGGTTCGGTAAGTTTTTGCAGCTTCATCGCCGTGCGGATGATCGGATTGTAGGCGTTGGCGGTTGCTTCGGCCGGCAGTGTGCTGCCGAATAATTGCCACGGCGATTCAACGTTCATGCCGCCACTCAATACGAGCAGATGCGCACCCTCTGCCTCGAGAACGCGAGCGATGGCTGTGGCGTCTTCCGGCGTGCCGCCAGCCTTGACACCTTCCGTCACACCGATTTTGCAGACTACGGCAAGATCGCGACCTACAGCGTCGAGCACCCGCCGCAAAACCTGTGCGGGAAATCGCGCACGCTTTTCCACGGAGCCACCATACACGTCGCTGCGCTTGTTATAGAGCGGCGAAAGAAATTGGCTCAACAGGTAGCCATGCCCCATGTGGATCTCGACCGCGTCGAAACCGGCATTGCGCGCGGCTCGCGCAGCCTGCGCGAATTGCCCGGCGCACTGGTCCATCTCGGCTTGCGTCATTGCCTGTTTGAAGAACCGTCCGTTCAGCATGCCGACTTTGTTGAGTCCACCTGAAGCGCTCACGGGACGCCGGGTCGACAGTTCTGGCAGGAACGTGAAGCATCCCCCATGCGTGATCTGGGCGCAGGCCGCCGCACCGTGCCGATGGACGGCGTCGGTCAGGACCCGGAATGGCGCGAGCGTGGAGGCATTCATCTGAGCCTGATCGACAAACGTGCGCCCATCAGGTGCGACCGCGCAATAGGCGACCGTCGTCATGGCCGTGCCGCCTGCGGCGATCGCTTCGTGAAGCTTGACGAGCATCTTCGAAGGTACGCCCTGGGGCGCCATGCCCTCGTTGGTGGCCGATTTGATGAATCGGTTACGCAAGGTCAGCGGGCCGACGCCAAGAGGGGTGAATGCGGTCTGGGATTTGGAGGTGTCCATGCTGATGAAGGTCGTGAGAGGCGGACAGGCAGTGGTTCGGGAACATTTTGCGGAACAAGCCCTCATTCGCATCATCAGGAGATTTCCCTAATCCACGCGGGTGATGCATCGACCTTGCAAATCGCAGTCAATGGCGTCCTGGGCGGAATGCGGCAACCCGGCACCGGAGCGGGCAGGAGTCCGGACGATGTCGGGTGGCCAATGACGCATCGACAGACAAGGCAGATTGCCCGCTTGCGAGGACCACAGGGAGAACACGGAGATGACGGGGAAAACGCGGAGGAGTCGGTTGACAGTTGCGGCACTCCTGCTGCTCGGCGTAGTCGGGTTCGTTGTGCAGGGGACTCGTACATGCGAGTGGAGGGGTGAGTTTCCGAGCTTGATCTGCGCGGCAGGTTCGTCTTTTGCGCAATTCCTCAGCGTGATCGGCGCCGCATCGCTCGTGAGCGTCGTGGTGGCGCGACGGTGTGGCGCGGACGAAGAGGCGTTCACATTCGTCATCGCCGTATGTTGGGCGGTAGTGCTGTTCGTCATGCTTTCACGCGTGTTTTAGGCGCGGCTGGCTGGGAAGGAAGCCAATGCATGAAAACGGCCGTTCATACCTGCGCCCGCAGCCGTCGCGTTCCATGCGGGCACGGGGCCTTCCCCGTGTGCGAGCCGTAACAATGCGATTTCGCTGCCTTGCCATCGCACAGACGGACTATGGCCGGATGACACGTTCATGCGAGCCTGTCCTTGGGAGTTCGACCGATGGAATCTGCGGGATGCGACAGTAGGCTTTCGCTCTGCGGTCGAGCCCCATGGAAATACGCATGGAGAATGGAGCGTTTTGATGAGGACAAAATGGGGGCCCGAAGCGGGGCAGGCGTTGAGCGAACTGGCGGGGGTTGATGTTTCGCAGTTCAGTGAGCTCATGGCGCGGATATATCAGGGACCCCTGGAGGCGACGCCGTGGGCAGACGCACTGGAGTGGATTCGTCGCTTTCTCGACTCAAGCTACGTCACCCTCATCTTGCGTGCTGCCTCCCGGGACCGGCGTGGGTTGATGATGAATGCGTCCGAGTCCGGTCTGGTGCCGGACGAAGCGGCATACAACAGCTACTACTACGCGCTCGATCCGTTCGTCGGCCTGCCAGGTGAGCGCGTCGTCACGGTCGACGAGGTGTTCGGCGAAACCGGCTGGCTTTCGTCTGAGCTATACAAGCAGTTTCTGCAACCTGCCGACGTTCGGTACGTGCTGGGCGCCGATTTACGCACGGAGTCGGGAGTCGAGTGCCGCTTTCGCATCTCCCGCAATCATGCATCGAAGGAATTCAGTGCGCGC
>DASVNP010000250.1:0-27628 GCA_036383775.1 Paraburkholderia sp.
CGCCATTGTTCGCGCTCGATCTGCGCGCCGGCGCCTCGTTCAGGCTGCCGCGCACGCTGCTCGACCGGCTGGTCACGAACCTCGTCGACAACGCGCTCGAACACGGCACGCCACCGGTGGATATCGCCACCGCCCGTGATGACGAGCATTGGGTAATCAGCGTGCGCGACCACGGCGCCGGCATTCCCGACGACCGCATCGCCGCCGCGATGAAACCGTTCGTACGCCTCGACACCGCGCGCGGCGGCGAAGGCCATTGCGGCCTCGGCCTCGCGATCGTGGCGCGGCTCGCGCATGATCGCGGCGGACGTTGTCAGGTGCGCAATCACGCACAAGGCGGGCTGGAGGTGCGGATCGAATTGCCAGTGGCGGCGGCGCCCGCGTAAGCAGGGTTGGCCGGAAACAGAGCACGCGCTTACGCCGCCTTACCGGACGACCTTTCGCGAGCGCGGCGGCCTTATAGTCACCCTCGGCAACCTCGATGCCGCCCTTCTCTGTCCGCCCAACCATTTGGGGCGGACTTTTTTTTGCCTGCGGCGAAAGCGCCGCCTGCGAGCCTCACCTCACGAGGCGGCTGTGCAAGGTGTCGATCGTCGTTTGCGACACGCCGAGGCCCTGCGTCAGGTAGCTCGCCATCGTGCCGTAGCTCGCCTGAACCTGATCGAAGCCGGCTTGCAGATAGTTTTCCTGAACGCTCAGGAGCGGCACCATGACTGTGGCGACAGCGTCACCGTCCTGCGCGCGCAGCGTGGCGGTTTGTGCCTGGATGGACACCGCCCGGTAGACATTGCTCAGCAGGTAGTCCTGCATGATGACGTCGAGCGGAACATTGGCAATGCTGAGCAGGAGCGCCGCGACCCAGCCGGTACGGTCCTTGCCCGCGCCGGAGTGAAACAGCTGTGCGTCAGGTCCGCCGGCCAGACGCGTCAGGAGCGCCCCGTAACCGGCGCGCTGGGCGCCGCCAGTCACGTAGGCGCGGGCCTGCGCCTCCATGAACGCGGCGGCGGCTCCGGGCGTGTCGAGGGCAGGCGCCACGAAGTCGCGCACGCCCAGTACGTTGAGCGTCTGCGAGACGGCGCCGCGCGGCAAGACATCCGCGGTCCGTTCAATTTCTCCGGGTGTGCGCAGATCGTAGACCGCGGCGATACCGAGCCGGTCGATCGTGGTTTGGTCATCGGCGTTGAGCGTCAACGCGTTCGAGCGATAGAACACGCCACGGCGCATCTGTTTGCCGTCGACGGTCGGATAGCCTGCCGCCGCCCCCGCCAGATCGCGGAAATTGTCCACCGACGCGAGGCGCGGCGTTTCCGGCTGATCCGCGTTGAGGTTGCCGCCGCCGCACGCGGACAGCATCGAGCTGCCCATGCCGGAGATCAGCAGGACGCTGGCTGAGCGCTTCAGAAAAATTCGGCGCGATGGCGGCGCTTCCAGATCCGGGATCCGATCTGCCCGCAGGGCTGCGCTCGCGGAGCGGCGGATTGGCGAGCGGTTGTTTGCGGTGGCGGGCATGAGGCGTGGCTGGCGCGGACGTGAGCAGGTGGTTCGCAGCACCGGCGCTGCGAGCGCAGTTTAACGGCGCTTGATGTTCCTTGAGTTACACGGTAGGAGTTGGTAAGGAAAGTCACTTCGATTCTTACCGTTACCTGCCATTTTTAACCACAACTGGCCCCTTTAAGCCGCATCACCGTAGAATGCAAACACCCCACATTCGGGCCGACGGCAGGCCAAAACGCGCTGGAGACCACAACAAAACATGGCTTCTCTCCAATGGTTCACCGAACTGACCCAGCGCGAACGGCGCACCCTCTACGCCGGCTTCGGCGGTTACGCGGTCGACGCCTTCGACTTCATGATTTACTCCTTCCTCATTCCGACGCTGATCGCGACATGGGGCATGACCAAAAGCGAAGCCGGGATGATCGCCACCAGTTCGCTGATCTCGTCTGCGGTCGGCGGCTGGCTCGCCGGCATTCTGGCCGACCGCTATGGCCGCATCCGTGTGCTCCAGTGGACGATCGCCACTTTCGCGCTCTTCACGTTCCTGTCCGGCTTCACCCATTCGTTCTGGCAACTGCTCACCACACGCACGTTGCAGGGTATTGGCTTCGGCGGTGAATGGTCGGTCGTGACGATCATGATGGCCGAAACGATTCGTTCACCCCAGCATCGCGCGAAAGCCGTCGGCACTGTGCAAAGCAGCTGGTCGTTCGGCTGGGCGGCGGCGGCGATCATCTATTGGGCATTCTTCGCACTGCTGCCGGAACAGCTCGCATGGCGTGCCTGCTTCTGGATCGGCTTGCTGCCCGCGGCGTGGATCATCTATATCCGCCGCAACGTGAGCGATCCGGACATCTTTGTTCAAACACGCCGTGCGCGTGACAACGGCTTCGATACCGCTCACTTCCTGCAGATTTTCTCGCTCGCTCACCTCAGGACTACGCTACTCGGCAGTGTCTTGTGCACCGGCATGCTCGGCGGCTACTACGCGATCACCACCTGGCTGCCGACCTATCTCAAGACCGTGCGCCACCTGTCGGTGTTCAATACCAGCGGCTACCTGATCGTGCTGATCGTCGGTTCGTTCACGGGGTACATCGTCGGCGCGATTCTGTGCGACCGGATCGGCCGGCGTGCGTCGTTCGTGCTATTCGCGATCGGCTCGTTCGTGCTCGGCATGGTCTACACCATGCTGCCGATCACCGACGGCATGATGCTCGCGCTCGGCTTCCCGCTGGGCATCGTGGTGCAAGGGATTTTTGCGGGCGTGGGCGCGTACCTGTCGGAGCTCTATCCGAACGCGATACGCGGCTCCGGACAAGGTTTCTGCTACAACCTGGGACGCGGGCTCGGCTCGTTCTTTCCGATTCTGGTCGGCACACTGTCGCAAACCATGACGCTGGTTAAAGCGATGGGCATCGTGGCAGGCTCGGGTTATCTGCTCGTGATCGTCGCGGCGCTGTGTCTGCCGGAAACCAAGGGCAAGGTACTCGGCGCAGTCAGCCCCACCGCCTGAGATCGCACACACATGAAAACGATCGTTCTCGGCGGCGGAGTGATTGGCGTCGCCACCGCTTTTTACCTACGCCAGCAAGGCTGCGAGGTCACCGTGATCGAGCGCGAGCCGGACGTCGCGCTCTCCACCAGTTTCGGCAACGCCGGCGTCATCGCGCCTGGCTACGTAACGCCGTGGGCCGCGCCCGGCATGCCGGCAAAGATTCTTAAATACCTGTTCAAACCCGCTTCGCCGCTGATCTTCCGGCCGACCTTCGATCCGGCTCAATGGCGCTGGATTGCCCACTGGCTGCGCGAATGCGATCTCGAACGCTTTCGCGTCAACAAGCAGCGCATGCAGCGCATCGCTTACTACAGCCGCGAATGCCTGCGCGCATTCCGCGAGTGTCATCCGTTCGATTACGGCCGCAGCCAGGGCTATCTGCAGTTGTTTCGCAGCGAGTACGACGTCGAACTCGCGCAGCCGGCGCTGGCCGTGCTGCGCGACGCCGGTATCGCGCATCGGGAAATCAGCGCGGCGCAATGCGTCGAGATCGAACCGGGTTTGCGCTGGGCGCGTCAGGCGCCGCTCGCGGGTCTGTATCTACCGGACGACGAAGCCGGCGACTGCGCCCGCTTCACCCGCGAACTGCGCGCGATCTGCGAGCGCAACGGCGTGCGCTTTCGTTTCGATACGCGCGTCACGTCGCTCGACGTGCAGGGCGGCACCGCCCGCGCGGTACGTATCGAGAGCGAACGCGGCGCCGAGTCGCTAGAGGCCGATGCCGTGGTGGTGGCGCTGGGTGTCGACAGCGCAGCGCTGCTTGCGCCGCTCGGCGTGAAAGTGCCGCTTTACCCCGTGAAAGGCTATTCGGCGACGCTGCCCGTCATCGACGAAGAAAAGGCCCCGCACGCGGCGCTCATGGATGAGTCGCTGAAGACGGCGATCACGCGCTTCGGCAGCAACCTGCGCGTCGCCGGCACGGCGGAGCTCGGCAACCGCCAGAGCACGCTGCGCGAGCAAGCATTGCAGACGCTGTTGAAAGTGCTCGGCGACTGGTTTCCGCATGCGGCCAATCCCACGTCGGCGCATTTCTGGGTGGGCCGCCGCCCCATGACACCCGACGGCGCCCCGCTGCTCGGCCCGTCCGGCGTGGGTAACTTGTGGCTGAACGTCGGGCACGGCTCGACGGGTTGGGCGATGTCGATGGGCTCAGGGTGCGTGGTGGCGGATCTGATCACGTAACGCAGACCGGAAATCGATCTCGACGGTTTGACGCTGACGCGCTACCGGAAATGAGCGCGCTGGCCTTGCGTGACGCTGCGCAAGCGCGAAGCCAACGATAAAGCCGACGTTAAAAAACCGGGTCACCCTCTCAGGTGCCCGGCCTTATTTTTCACTACTTTGACATGCCGCTAGATGTGCCGCTCACGCGGCACATTGTCGTCTCCACCTCTTCCTGCAAGCAGTGGCCGACTTTAGCGCGGCAGTTCCGAATGCCCCATCAGGTACGCATCGACGGAACGCGCGCACTGACGGCCTTCGCGAATCGCCCACACCACCAGCGACTGGCCGCGGCGCATATCGCCCGCCGTGAACACCTTGTCCACCGACGTGTAGTACGCCTTGTCGCCTTCGGTCGAAGCACGCACGTTGCCGCGCGCATCCTTGTCGACGCCGAACGCTTCGAGCACCGGCGACACCGGCTGCGTGAAGCCCATGGCGAGCAGCACCAGATCGGCCTTCATTTCGAACTCGGAACCCGGCACTTCCTGCATCTTGCCGTCCTTCCATTCCACGCGTGCCGCGATCAGCTTCTCGACCTTGCCGTTCTTGCCTTCGAGGCGCTTGGTCGCCACCGCCCAATCGCGCGAGCAGCCTTCGTCATGCGACGACGACGTGCGCAGCTTGATCGGCCAGTACGGCCACACGAGCGGCTTGTTCTCTTCTTCCGGCGGTTGCGGCAGCAGTTCGAATTGCGTGACGCTCTTCGCGCCATGACGGTTCGACGTGCCCACGCAGTCCGAGCCCGTATCGCCGCCGCCGATCACGACCACATGCTTGCCCTTGGCGAGCAACTGGTTCGCGACCTTGTCGCCGGCATTGACCTTGTTCTGCTGCGGCAGGAATTCCATTGCGTAATGGATGCCTTCCAGCTCGCGGCCCGGCACCGGCAGATCACGCGGCGTTTCCGAACCGCCGGCGATCACGACCGCGTCGAACTGTTCCTTCAGTTCGGCCGGCGTAATGGTTTCCTTGGCCGTGTTGCCGATATGCTCCGGCAGCGAATCTGCCTTGCCGATGAACACGTTGGCGCGGAACGTCACGCCTTCGGCTTCCATCTGGCGCATGCGGCGGTCGATCAGCCACTTCTCCAGCTTGAAGTCGGGAATGCCGTAACGCAGCAGGCCGCCAATGCGGTCGTTCTTTTCGAACACGGTGACATCGTGCCCCGCGCGCGCGAGTTGCTGCGCGACGGCGAGACCCGCGGGGCCCGATCCGACCACGGCGACCTTCTTGCCGCTCTTGTGCTTCGGCGGCTGCGGCGCGACCCAGCCTTCGGTCCATGCCTTGTCGATGATCGCGTGTTCGATCGACTTGATGCCGACCGGGTCGTCGTTGATGCCGAGCGTGCACGCCGCTTCGCACGGCGCCGGACAGATGCGGCCCGTGAACTCGGGGAAGTTGTTGGTGGAGTGCAGCACTTCGATCGCGTTCTTCCAGTCCTGATGGAACACCAGGTCGTTGAAGTCCGGGATGATGTTGTTCACCGGGCAGCCGTTGTTGCAGAACGGAATGCCGCAGTCCATGCAACGCGCGCCTTGAATCTTCGCTTCGTCGTCGGTCAGTGCTGCGACGAATTCCTTGTAGTGCTTCACACGCGTGAGCGGAGCTTCGTACGCCTCGTGGCGGCGTTCGAACTCGAGAAAACCGGTTGCCTTGCCCATGTGGTTCTCTTCTCTATCTGTATCAGGTGGGGTGATCTACACCCGCCGCGTCGCACCGTTGAACGGTTGCACGCGGCGGGTACGGCTAAAGGTGACGTCCTGCTGGTAACCAGCGAGGCGGCTAATCGATGAATCAGGCGGCGAGCACTTCCTTGTTCGCCTTCTTCGCGGCCATCTCGCCCAGCGCGCGCTTGTATTCGGTCGGGAACACCTTCACGAATTGACGGCGCGACGCATCCCAGTTTTCGAGCAGCGCCTTGGCACGCGGCGAACCCGTGAACTGGAAGTGACGCTCGATGAGTCCCTTGAGCAGCGCTTCGTCGGTCGTGCCGGTGTGCCACAGGCCCTTGTCGACCGTGCGCTCCTGTTCGGCCTGTTGCAGGACCGGTTCGAGCGCGACCATCGACTTGTTGCACTTGCTGGCGAACGTGCTGTCCGGATCGAACACGTAGGCGACGCCGCCCGACATGCCGGCCGCGAAGTTACGGCCCGTTTCGCCGAGCACGACCACCGTGCCGCCCGTCATGTATTCGCAACCGTGGTCGCCCGTGCCTTCGACAACCGCCGTCGCGCCCGAATTACGCACGCAGAAGCGCTCGCCAGCCACGCCGCGGAAAAACGATTCGCCTTCGATCGCGCCGTACATCACCGTGTTGCCGCAGATGATGTTTTCTTCCGACTTGCCGCGGAAATCGTTGGTCGGACGGATGATGATGCGGCCGCCCGACAGGCCCTTGCCGACGTAGTCGTTGCCGTCGCCGACGAGATCCAGCGTGATGCCCTTCGCGAGGAACGCGCCGAAGCTCTGACCCGCGGTGCCCTTCAACTGGATGTGGATCGAGTCGTCGGGCAGACCGTCGTGGCCGTACTTCTTCGCGATCGTGCCGGACAGCATCGCGCCAACCGTACGGTTCACGTTGCGCACCGGCTGGATGAACGAGACGTGCTCGCCCTTCTCGATCGCCGCTTTCGCCTTCTCGATCAGCGTGTGGTCGAGTGCCTTGTCCAGACCGTGGTCCTGCACGTCGACGTGCTTGCGCGCCACTTCGGCCGGCACTTGCGGCTGATAGAACACGCGCGAGAAGTCCAGACCCTTCGCCTTCCAGTGCTCGATGCCCTTCTTCATGTCGAGCAGTTCGGCGTGGCCAACCAGATCGTCGAACTTGCGAATGCCCAGTTGCGCCATGAGTTCGCGCGCTTCTTCCGCAACGAAGAAGAAGAAGTTCACGACGTGTTCCGGCTGGCCCTGGAACTTCGCGCGCAGCACCGGATCTTGCGTCGCGACGCCGACCGGGCAGGTGTTCAGATGGCACTTGCGCATCATGATGCAGCCTTCGACGACGAGCGGCGCCGTCGCAAAACCGAACTCGTCCGCGCCGAGCAGCGCGCCGATCACGACGTCGCGGCCGGTCTTCATCTGACCGTCGGCCTGCACGCGGATACGGCCGCGCAACTGGTTCAGCACCAGGGTTTGCTGCGTTTCGGCCAGACCCAGTTCCCACGGCGTGCCGGCATGCTTCACCGACGACAGTGGCGACGCGCCCGTGCCGCCGTCATGGCCGGCGATCACGACGTGATCGGCCTTGGCCTTGGCAACGCCCGCGGCCACCGTGACTACGCCCGATTCCGACACCAGCTTCACCGACACGCTAGCCGCCGAGTTGTCATTCTTCAGGTCGTGAATCAGCTGTGCCAGATCTTCGATCGAGTAGATGTCATGGTGCGGCGGCGGCGAAATCAGGCCGACGCCCGGCACCGAGTAACGCAGCTTGCCGATGTACTCCGACACCTTGTGGCCCGGCAGTTGACCGCCTTCGCCCGGCTTCGCGCCCTGCGCCATCTTGATCTGGATCTGATCGGCCGAGGCGAGGTATTCCGCGGTCACGCCGAAACGGCCCGACGCCACCTGCTTGATCTTCGAGCGCAGCGAATCGCCTTCCTTCAACGGAATGTCGACGATCACTTCGTCGCCGATCACGGACTTCATCGTGTCGCCGTTCTTGATCGGAATGCCACGCAGTTCGTTGCGGTAACGGTTTTCGTCCTCGCCGCCTTCGCCGGTATTCGACTTGCCGCCAATGCGGTTCATCGCGATGGCGAGCGTAGCGTGGGCTTCGGTCGAGATCGAGCCCAGCGACATCGCGCCGGTCGCGAAACGCTTGACGATTTCCTTCGCCGATTCGACATCGTCGAGCGGAATGGCCTTGGCCGGGTCGATCTTGAACTCGAACAGGCCGCGGAACGTCATGTGGCGCCTGGTCTGATCGTTGATCAGATGCGCGTATTCCTTGTACGTCTGGTACGAGTTGCTGCGTGCCGAGTGTTGCAGCTTGGCGATCGCGTCCGGCGTCCACATGTGTTCTTCGCCGCGCACGCGGTAAGCGTACTCGCCGCCCGCGTCGAGCATGTTCGCGAGGATCGGGTTGTCGCCGAACGCTTCGCGATGCAGACGGATCGCTTCTTCCGCCACGTCGAACAGGCCAATGCCGCCGACCTTCGACGACGTGCCCTTGAAGTACTTCGACACGAGGTCTTCAGCGAGGCCAACCGCTTCGAAAATCTGCGCGCCGGTGTACGACATGTAGGTCGAAATGCCCATCTTCGACATGACCTTCTGCAGGCCCTTGCCGACTGCCTTGGTGAAGTTGTAGACCGCCTTCTCCGCCGACAGGTCGCCCTTCAGGCCGGCCGCGAGCTGGCCGAGCGTTTCCATCGCGAGGTACGGGTGCACGGCTTCCGCGCCGTAGCCCGCGAGCAGCGCGAAGTGGTGCGTTTCACGTGCCGAGCCGGTTTCGACGACCAAACCCGCGCTCGTGCGCAGACCGTGCTGGACGAGGTGCGTGTGAATCGCGGCAGTCGCCAGCAACGCGGGAATCGCGACGTTGTCGCGGTCGGTCCTGCGGTCCGACACGATCAGCATGTTGTAGCCGGACTTGACCGCATCGACCGCTTCTGCGCACAGCGACGCGAGGCGCGCTTCGATGCCTTCCTTGCCCCAGGCGACCGGATAGCAGATGTTCAGTTCATAGGAGCTGAACTTGCCGCCCGTGTACTGATCGATCGCGCGAATCTTCGCGATGTCCTTGAAGTCGAGCACCGGCTGCGACACTTCGAGACGCATCGGCGGGTTGATGTTGTTCGTGTCCAGCAGGTTCGGCTTCGGACCGACGAACGACACCAGCGACATCACCATGTTTTCGCGGATCGGGTCGATCGGCGGGTTCGTCACCTGCGCGAACAGCTGCTTGAAGTAGTGATAGAGCGTCTTGTTCTTGTTGGACATGACCGCCAGCGGCGAGTCGTTGCCCATCGAGCCGACTGCTTCTTCGCCGGCTTGCGCCATCGGCGCCATCAGGAACTTGAGGTCTTCCTGCGTGTAGCCGAACGCCTGCTGGCGATCCAGCAAGGCAGCGGCTTCGCGGCGTTCCGTCGCGACGTCTTCGGCCTTCGGCTCGATTTCGTCGAGCTTGATGCGCACCGCGTCGATCCAGCTCTTGTACGGCTTGGCGTTGGCGAGGTTGTCCTTCAGTTCCTTGTCGTCGATGATGCGGCCGTGCTCCATGTCGATCAGGAACATCTTGCCCGGCTGCAGA
This sequence comes from Paraburkholderia sp., assembly GCA_036383775.1. Classification (GTDB taxonomy): domain Bacteria; phylum Pseudomonadota; class Gammaproteobacteria; order Burkholderiales; family Burkholderiaceae; genus Paraburkholderia. The sequence goes on from DASVNP010000250.1 coordinate 9,534, forward strand.
CGCCACTTCTTGACGATCTTCGACTCGGGAATCGGCAGCACGCCGGCTTCCGACGCCATGATGACGAGGTCGTCGTCGGTAATGATGTAGCGTGCCGGACGCAGGCCGTTACGGTCGAGCGTCGCGCCGATCTGGCGGCCGTCGGTGAAGGCGATCGCGGCGGGGCCGTCCCACGGCTCCATCATCGCGGCGTGGTATTCGTAGAACGCGCGGCGGTTGTCGTCCATCAGCGTGTGCTGTTCCCACGCTTCCGGGATCATCATCATCACCGCGTGGACGAGCGGATAGCCGGCCATCACCAGCAGTTCGAGACAGTTGTCGAACGAGGCGGTGTCCGATTGGCCCGGATAGATCAGCGGCCACAGCTTCGGCAGGTCGTCGCCGAGCACGTGCGACGCGATGGCGCCGGTACGGGCGTTCAGCCAGTTGACGTTGCCCTTCACCGTGTTGATTTCGCCGTTGTGGGCGATCATGCGGTACGGGTGAGCCAGTTCCCACGCCGGGACCGTGTTGGTCGAGAAGCGCTGGTGCACGAGCGCCAGCGCCGAGACGGTGCGCTCGTCCTGCAGGTCACGGTAATACACGCCGACCTGGCCGGCCAGCAGCAGGCCCTTGTAGACCACCGTGCGCGCCGAGCACGACGGCACGAAGTATTCCTTGCCGTGCTTGAGCTTGAGCGCCTGGATGCGGTGGCTCGCGGTCTTGCGGATCACATACAGCTTCCGCTCGAGCGCGTCGGTCACCATGATGTCCTTGCCGCGGCCGATGAAGATCTGGCGGATCAGCGGCTCGCTCGCCTTCACGGTGGGCGAAATCGGCATGGTGTGGTCGACCGGCACGTCGCGCCAGCCCAGCACCACCTGGCCTTCGGCCTTCACCGTGCGCTCCAGCTCCTGTTCGCAGGCCAGACGCGACGCGTGTTCCTTCGGCAGGAACACCATGCCGACGCCGTATTCGCCGTGCGGCGGCAGCGTCACGCCTTGCTTGGCCATTTCCTCACGATAGAAACCGTCCGGAATCTGGATCAGGATGCCCGCGCCGTCGCCCATCAGCGGATCGGCACCGACGGCGCCCCGGTGGTCGAGATTCTCGAGAATCTTCAGGCCCTGCTCGATGATTTCGTGGCTTTTCTTGCCCTTGATGTGAGCGACAAAGCCGACGCCGCAGGCGTCGTGTTCGTTTTGCGGGTCGTACAGACCTTGCGCGGCGGGAACCGGATGAGTCGGTTGCTGGTGGTCGTTCATGGGGACACCGTCTGTGAGGGGCCGGACAGGCCGTTAAACCGTTTTTTCTATTGCCGCAGTTTTGCAGCGCAACCGCGACGGCGCCCTTCAACGCGAGATGCAACGCGTATCAAAAACGCCGGAATTCGGAATATACGCGACGAATCAATGGAATAGCAAATAAAACGTGATGATCGAGACCCAATTATCAAATTGGTGCATCGCGGCTATTTTTTATTGGTGCCATATCAAAACAGTGCAAAAGAAAACGGCATGCGAAGATGCCGTTTCGATGCAGACCCTTGATGCGAAACGCTTTATTGCTGCTGCGGCGTCTCGCGGACCTTGCGCGGCCGCCCGCGCGGCAGCGGCGACACGCGCCGGTTGGCGGCCCGCGCCGCCCATTCCCGATAGGTATCGCTGCCCAGCACCCAGCCTTTCAGCGTGGCCTGTTGAAGCTGACTGGTCTCGCGTTCGTCGAGCGGCTGCTCGCACAATTCACGGTACGCGCGCTGCCGCTCGAACGGCGTGTTGCCGAGCGACCAGTACAACGGGTGGTCGGTGATCAGGCTGTCGAGCGTGAGGCCGGTGTGATGGCGGTAGCTCGACCAGCGGTAGTCTTCGGCCGCGCTCACGAGTTGCGCGCGCACCGGACACATCTCGACCACGCGGCTCGCCAGCAGGAAGTAGCGCTCGCCTTCAATCACCGTGGCGCGGTAGCGGCCTTCCCACAAGGTGCCGCGGCGCGCGTAACGCCGGTTGAAATGCGCCACGTAGCGGCGCCCCACCGCCTGCATCGCCTTCGGCAGACTCGACTCCTCGGTGGGCGTGACGAGCAGTTGCACCGCGCCGGGCATCAACGCATACGCGTGGATGGATAAGTGATGGTCGCGCGAAGCCGCTTTAAGACAATCGATGAAAAGCTCGTAGTCCTGGTCATCGACAAATGCGGGCTGCTGATCAAGCCCGCGAAGGATGACGTGCTGCGGCTGGTCAGGGACATAGAGACGTGCAAGCCGTGCCATGCTGGAGTATCCGATAGTCGCGTTGGTACATACCCGAAGGTCCGAAGAGCCGCATGCGCCCGAGGTTCGGCGCGGCGCGGCCAAGCCAGAAACCGCGCGGGGCTTAGGGAGAAAGCTCTAACCGCCGCGTATGGTTTGTTTCAAACGTTGTCGTCATAATGAGCGAGCCTTTTTTGGAGGAGCACATATGAAATTAAAACAGGCCGTAACGGGGATCGCGGCACTCGCCTGCATGACAACAGCAGCGCACGCGCAATCGGCCGGTAGCTTTTTTGTCACGACAGGCTGGTTCCATCTTGCACCTCAATCCAGCAGCGACCCGTTGAGAGTGACAAGCATTGGTGGCAGCCCGACCAACATCACCGAAGCCAACACCGGCGCATCGCTCAGTTCGGCCGACACCCTTGGCTTTACCGCCGGCTACTTCATCACTGATCACATCGCAACCGAATTCGTGATCGGCGTCCCGCCTTCCTTCGACCTGAACGGCACGGGCAGCCTCGAACAATTCGGCAAGCTGGGCCAGGCGAAACAGTGGAGCCCGACTCTGCTGTTCAAGTACTACTTCAATGCTCCGACAGCCACCTTCCGCCCGTATCTCGGCGTTGGCGTGAGCCGTATCTGGTTCACCGACGAAAAGATCACCAACGGCGTATTCCAGGCAAACGTACTGCATGGTCCGACCACCGTCTCCACGGATAGTTCGTGGGAGCCGGTGTTTAATGCCGGCTTCACGTACGCGTTCAACCAGCACTGGTTCGCCGGCGTCTCGATCTCGTACCTGCCGCTCAGCACGACCGCCAAGCTGAACACCGCCGCCGCCACGCCGGTCGGCACGCTGAACGTGCAATCGCAAACCAAGATCAAGCTGAACCCGATCGTTACCTACGTCAACATCGGTTACCGTTTCTAACGCTTCAGAAAATTTAGGGCCGTAGACCTAGGTTAGTCGAATTTTCGTGGCTTGGACAACGCCGTCATGCATCCAATGACGGCGTTGCTGCTTTGCGCGTGTCTCCAATGCGCCGGATCGGCGCGTGGCGGCATCGCGCGGCCAACGAATGCGCAACGGATGGGTATTTGTAAATTTGGCGCGGAATTGGGCCGGCGCATGCAATATCTGCTGAAGATTGGTCATGGCCGGCACGACTTGCAAGGGCTGCGAGGTTTGGCACCGAAGTTGCGTTTACAGGGTATCTCCCGCGTCGCGAGGTGACTTTGCGTCTTCGTGACGACGCGCGGGCCCCTTCCTCTCATCTACGGAGCGACTATGACTGCCCTTCCAAACACGCGAGACGCCCTTGGCGAATCCTGGACCAGCACGAGCCGCCGGGCGCGGCGGATTGCCCGCCATGGCCGCCACGCGGCCGAAGATCTCGCCGGCGAGCTGCGCACGCTCATGTCAGAACTTGAGTCCACGCTGGCGGACGGCACCCATGCCGACGCCGTGGCGTTGCGCAGCAAACTTCGCCAGCAACTCGAGGTGGCGCGCGCCCGCCTGAACGATACACGCGAAGTCGTGCGTGAACGCGCCGAAGTGACGGCGGCCGATGCCGACGACTACGTGCATGAAAACCCGTGGCAAGCCATTGCGATCGTCGGCGGCGTGGCGTTGGTTGCAGGTGTCCTGATCGCTTCGCGCCTGCGCTAGGCGAGCACTTTCCTGATCGAATGCCGGCATCCGCCGGCTTTCGAATCAGTTGTCTTCGATCACGAACAGGCGCTGGTACTCCTTGACCGCGTAGCGATCCGTCATACCCGCAATGTAATGGGCGATCAGGCGCGGCTGCTGCGCCGCGTCGGCGGACTGATAGGTCGGCGGCAACAGCCGCGGATCGTCCGTGAAGGCGTCGAACAGACCGACGACGACACGGCGGGCCTTGTTGGCCATGCGCATCACACGGTAATGGCGATACAGGTTTTTGAACAGGAAGCGCTTGAGCGCCGCGGCCTGCGCGGCGACCGTTTCGCTGTGAGCGACGAGCGCCGGCGCTGAGCGCACGTCGTCCAGCGACGCCGGTGCATGCCTGGCCAGGTTCAGCTTGGTGGCGTCGATCAGATCGACAATCAGCGTATTGATGATGCGCCGCACCGTCTCGTGAATCAGCCTGCGCCCTTCGATCTGCGGATAGTCGCGCCGCGCCGCCTCATAGTGCGTCTGCCATAGCTCCACCTCCGCGAGTTGCCCGACGGTGAGCAGGCCCGAACGCAAACCGTCGTCGACGTCGTGGTTGTTGTACGCGATCTCGTCGGCAACGTTCGCGATCTGCGCTTCGATGGACGGCTGCCGTCCTTCGAGAAAGCGCTCGCCCAATGCGCCCAGCCGCCGCGCATTCTCACGCGAGCAATGCTTGAGAATCCCCTCGCGCGTTTCGAAGCAGAGGTTCAGGCCGTTGAACGCGCCATAGTGCTCCTCCAGATCGTCCACCACCGCGAGGCTTTGCAGGTTGTGTTCGAAGCCGCCGTGCTCGCGCATGCATTCGTTGAGCGCATCCTGGCCGGCGTGGCCGAACGGCGTATGGCCGAGATCGTGGGCGAGGGAAATGGCTTCGACGAGGTCTTCGTTGACGCGCAGATTGCGCGCAACCGAACGCGCAATCTGCGCGACTTCCAGGCTGTGAGTCAGACGCGTGCGAAACAGGTCGCCCTCGTGATTCACGAACACCTGAGTCTTGTATTCGAGCCGGCGGAACGCCGTCGAGTGGACAATGCGGTCGCGGTCGCGCTGGAACTCAGTGCGCGCGCTAGGCGCGGCTTCCGGATAGCGGCGGCCGCGCGATTGCGCGGAATGCGCCGCATACGGCGCGAGGTGCGCTTCGAGTGCTTCTTGCGTCGGCACGGCGATCGTCGCCGTGCCCGCTGGTTGATGCTTTACATCGTCGCCGCGCCTGTCAGTCACCGGGTTCTCCGAAACATGGGCGGCGCCTCGTAACGCCGGTGCGCAATGCGTTGCTGACGTGCGTCGCGGTGTCTACACAGCGGCGGCCAGCGTGGCGTGCACCTCTGCGTCGGGCGCCTGGGTGATCAGCGTCTCACCGAAACGCTTCAGCAGAATGAATTTGATCGCGCCGGCTTCCGCCTTCTTGTCGACCCGCATCAGTTCGACATAACGCGCGTCGCCCAGCGCGGGGGCCCGGGTCGGCAAATGCGCCGCGACGATCACGTCGACCAGGCGCTTGCGCGCCGCCTCGTCGAGATAGCCCATGCGCACGGACAGATCCGCCGCCATCACCATCCCGCAGCCGACTGCCTCGCCGTGCAGCCATTCGCCGTAGCCAAGCCCGGCTTCGATCGCATGGCCGAAGGTGTGGCCGAAATTGAGAATGGCGCGCAGTCCGCCTTCCCGCTCGTCCTGCGCGACCACCGACGCCTTGATTTCGCACGAGCGCTTGACCGCTTCCGCCAGCGCTTCGGGTTCGCAGCGGTTGAGCGCCTCGATATTGGCTTCGATCCAGCTGAAGAAGCCCGCGTCGGCGATTGCACCGGTTTTGATGACTTCGGCGACGCCTGCCGCCAGTTCGCGCGCGGGCAGCGTGCGTAGCGCGCCGATGTCCGCGATCACGGCTTGCGGCTGGTAGAACGCGCCGATCATGTTCTTGCCGAGCGGGTGATTGATGCCCGTCTTGCCGCCCACCGACGAATCCACCTGCGACAGCAACGTGGTCGGCACCTGAATGAACGGCACGCCGCGCATGTAGCAAGCCGCGGCAAAACCGGTCATGTCGCCGATCACGCCGCCGCCGAGAGCGATCAGCGTGGTCTTGCGATCGGCGCGGGCGCCCAGCAGCGCGTCGAAAATCAGGTTCAGCGTTTCGAGGTTCTTGTAGGCCTCGCCGTCCGGCAAAACCACCGTGGACACGTGCTTGCCAAGCGGCGCCAGCGCGGCGCGCAGCTTGTCGCCGTAGAGCGGGTCGACGGTGGTATTGGTGACGATGGTGACCGAGCTGCCGGCGATATGCGGCGCGAACAGCGCCGTCTGGCCGATCAGATCGGCACCGATATGGATGGGGTAGGCGCGCTCGCCCAGTTCGACGTTGACGGTAATCATACGGTCCATTATGACGCAGGAGGTTTGGCGACGCCGGCCATCTCGAGCTGCATCAGAACCATGTTGACGAGTCCGTTGACCGACGGCCGGCCGGTTTCGATCACGAAATGCGCGCATTCCCGGTATAACGGATCGCGCACCTCATAGAGCGCTTCGAGGCGCGCTTTGGGGTCTTCGGTCTGCAAAAGCGGGCGATTTTTGTCGCGCCGGGTGCGCAGCCACAGGTCATGCGGATTGGCGCGCAGATAGATCACGAGCCCGCGGCTTTGCAGCGCTTCGCGGTTTTCCGGCCGCAAGACCGCGCCGCCGCCGGTGGCAAGCACGATGTTCTCGCGCCCGGTGAGCTCGGAAATCACGCTCGCCTCGCGCTCGCGAAAGCCCGCCTCGCCTTCCAGCTCGAAGATCACGGGGATGCGCGCGCCCGTGCGCGCCTCGATTTCATGATCCGAATCGAAGAACGGACGATCGAGACGGCGCGCAATGGCCCGGCCCACGGTGGTTTTCCCTGCCCCCATGAGCCCTACAAAAAATACATTGGCATGTGCGTCCCGCGCTTGCAACGGTGTCCTCTGGCTAATCCGGTTTGGTTCGTGCCGCAGCTTACTGGCAAAGCGGCTGCCTTGTCGAGCCTGCGCGCCGCGGCGCGCACATGCCCCTAATTTGTCTGAACGACGCGCGGCGTGATGAAAACAGCCAGTTCGCTGCGCCGGTCGCGATGAGCGCGATGGCGGAAAAGCCCGCCTAAAATTGGTATTTTGCCAAGGACCGGGACCCGCGTCACATCGTCCCGGTCGTCGGTCGTGTAAATTCCGCCGATCGATACCGTACCACCATCCTCGACTTCGACACGAGTCTGCACGTGTTTGGTGTTGATCGCGGGCCCGGCGTCGGTCTGTTCGCCGACGCTGTCTTTGGCGACGTCGAGGTCCAGCACCACCCGGCCGTCCGGCATGATTTGCGGCTCGACCTCCAGTTTGAGCGTGGCGCGGCGAAACTGCACGCCCGACACGCCCTGCCCGACTTTCGCCTGATAGGGCAGCTCGGTGCCCTGCTCGACCACTGCCTTCATCCGGTCCGCCGTGACCACGCGCGGGCTCGAGACGATTTGTCCACGCCCATCCGCCTCCAGCGCGCTCAGCTCGATGTTCAAGAGCCGTGTCGCGCTTGCGGCGAAGAGTGTCAGGCCGGCGGTCGCGGCGTCAAAGCCGGCAATGGGCCGCGCCGACAAATCATAGCCGGCGCCAGTCCAGCCCCGTGTCGTACCGTCGGCGTCCGTGCCCGCCATGGAGAGCTTCACGCCGAGATTGCGCGAAAACCCATGCTCGCCCTCGACGATGCGTGCTTCGATCAGCACCTGACGGGTCGGCCGGTCGACCGAGGCGAGCAGCGCCACAATCTGCGCGAGGCGCCCTTCGAGATCGGTCACGAACAGCAGATTGGTGCGCGGATCGGCAGTGGCGGCACCGCGTTTGGACAGGACGCGCTGGGCGCCCGAACCGGTCAACAAACGCCGCACGTCCTCGGCACGCGCGTAGTGCAGCTCAAAAGTTCGGCTGGCTAGCGGCTCGAGATCCGCGGCCCGGGCGTGCGCTTCGAAGCGCTGCCGCTCGCGCGCCGCCAGATCCGCGATCGGTGCGACCCAGATCACGTTGCCGTGACGCTCCATCGCCAGCCCGTTGACGTCGAGCAAGGTATCGAACGCGGTACGCCACGGCACCTTGTCGAGCCGGAGCGAGACAGTGCCACGCACTCTCTCGCTCGCGACGATGTTCAGTCCGGTGAACCTGGCAAATGCATTGAGCACGGCGCCGAGTTCGGCTCGCTGGAAATTCAGCGAGATCGGTTTGTCGTCGGAGGCGAGGTTCGTGTCAGCGGCACTGCGCGTAGCACTGCCCAGGCGCGCAAGCGGCGGCAGCGGCACGGGCGGGCCTTCGAGCGCAGTGGTGCTGGCGGCATCCTCGCGAGTCGGCCCGGCGGGTTGTTTGCGCAGCGGTGTGGAACCGTCGGCGTCTGCGGCCGGCTCATCTGTGCGGGTATTGACGGCCGTCGCGCTCGTCGACGATATGTCTGGATCGTCCGCCGAATCCTGGCGAAAAGGATTGGGCACCTCGGCGGAAACCGCGCGCGGCAGCGGCGGTGCGGTGTACGGGGCATCCGGTGAGGCCACTGCATCGTCGAGCGGCATGTAGGCAGGCAACGGCGGCAAGGGTGGGGTTGAGGCCTGCGCGATGCCGAGGCCAAACGCCGCACTGACACACAGACCGAGCCCCACCTTCAGGCGTGGACATGCACGCGTGCCGCCACGCCATGGAGCGATGGGAAATGGTTTCGCCAATCGCATCAGGAAGCCTCCGCCATCGCCAGCACGCGCGTCGCGGCGCCGTTCGCGAGCGTAATGCCCGATGCGTCGAGCTTCGTGACGCGCTCAGCGCCAATCTGCTGCCCCGGCTCCACGGCTGTCGTGCCGTCCGCTGTATCGAGCATAGCCAACCCGCGCGTGCGATCGTGCAGCAACCCGACGAGGCGCAGTTGCGAAACCTCAGGCAGCTCACCGGCAGCCTGGATTTGCGGCAACGAGAATGGATCGAAGAAAACCATCTCTTCTTCGTCGTCCGAATCGAGGCTGTCATCGGCGAATGCGTCAGCAGAGGCCGTTGTGGATGCCGGGCGCAGCGCGCTGAACACGTCGAGCCTGGCGTGCACCAGAAGTGAAGTCCCGTCCCGTTTAACTGTCACATCCACGGGCACGATCAGCACCGGCAAGTCGTGGAGTCCGCGCAGAAACGCCATCAGGTGCGCGAAATCGGTGTGCGCGACAAGTTGCAGCGGGCGCACGCTTTCAGCGCCTATGCCGCTGGCAGCGCCGGGTTCCAGCGCCTGCAACGCGACACTATTTTGCGCGGCCAGTTCGGAGACGATGCGCACATCGTCCGCGGAACTCCACGATTCGGGACGAGCGGGCGCCGCGGTGGCTGCCTCGCGACGTAGTGCCGGCAATTGCGTCAACGCTCGTCGCGCATCGGCAAGACGCTGGCTACTGGTCTCCAGCACCGCGCGACTCGCCTCGACACCGCCGAGATCAGCCACGCTCCAGCCGTGAGCGCCAAGCATGAACACGCATGCGGCAATCAGGATCGCGGCCACCCCACGGCGGCGCCGGCTCCATGCTTCGAGTGGCAGGCGCGCGCGCTTCATCCAATCAGAAGCGAAGGGCCGTGCGCTTGCCGATTCGCCAAACTCGTAAAAGGTCGTACTCATTTCGTACCTCTTGATAGTTCAGACTTGAAGGAACGCTGTCCCATGGACCCGGCCTCGCGGGCCGGTTTCTGCGCTGGTGCGCTCCACTGCAGATGCGCGCCGAATTCGACCGGACCCGTCACGCCTGACTGCCCAGCAGCGCCGCCACGGACAGCCGAGCGATGCAGGTCGCTCACCTCGGCCCCCTTCACACCAGGAATGGCGCTCAGGCGTTTGAGCCACTCGGCCGATGCGATATGCCCCTGCGAAGTCGCCTGCAGCTCCGTCGCTTTCTCGCGATGGCGCAGCTGCTGCAACACCACGCCATCGCCAGGTTCGAAACTCAGTGCATCGAGCAGGTCGCGCAAATGCGTGAGCGGGTCGGACAAGCTCCGTGCCTTCGCCGCATCTTTGCGCTGCTGGTCGCGCGCCTGCAGTAACGTCGCGTGCTCGGCGAGCGGCGCTGTCAGGCCTGCGAGCGATTGCTCGATCGACGCACGCTGCGCATCGATCCGTGCCCTCTCGACTAGCTGCCAGCCGGCCAATGCGAGAACCGCAACACAACCGCCGCAAGCTGCGGCCGCCCATTCGAGAAGGACCCGGCGCCGGGCGAGCCGGGCGTTGCGTTGCCGGTACGGCAGCAGATTGAAGCCACCAAGCCAGGGCCGGGCGAGGCGTGCGCTGCGCAATGGATGTGGCATGTTCGAGGCCGCCGGATGCAAGACGCCGCCCGTCATTCGAGCATCCCGCGCAACGCGAGCCCGAACGCGACCGCGCCAGCCGGCTCGTGCAGCAAAGGATCATTCAAAGGCCGCACGAGTCCGCCGAGTGCTTCGCATTCGAACGGCAACACCGTGCAGCCGAAGACGTCGGCGATATCCGCGACCGAAAAACCCACGCCGTCGAGCAGATCGATCTCACCGCTCAACAGCGCGCAGCCGGGCTCGAAGCCGTTGCCCAGATCGCGCAACGCGTCGGCGAGATCGCTGTATTCCGGGGCCGGATAGTGCATTTCGGCGGCGATGCTCTCATCTGCGATACGCCAGCCATACACGCCATCCGAGCCAATCCACAACGCGACATAAGGCTCATGCGGATCGAGTTCGCAATTCGCCGCGTAACGCATGGCGCGCAACGCCGCATGCGGCTCACCGTCGATCGCGGTCAGCGAGATACCGGCGCGCGCCGCGCATTCGATGCGCGCTTCAAGATGTTGCCGCGCGGTGGCGGCGATGGTCACCGAACGGACCTTCGAAGGCTTGTCGTCCAGATACCAGTCGACAGCAAGAGCATGCCGCTCGAGTCCGGCAATCCGCTCGACCTCGTTCATCACCGCCGGCTCAAGTTCAGCCAGTTGATGCCCCCCGTCGCACGCGCCGCCGCTTTGAGCCGCGAGGTGCGCGAGCGGCACCGTGGTGGTCAAAGTCGCCGTTCCCGGCAACGCCATCGCGCATCGCAACGCGTGCACCGCGCACTCGTGCGGCAACTCGGCAAACGCGTCGCGCAGGGCACGCGCCACCGCATGCCGATCGGCGATGCCGGTGCCGGCCATTGCGCCGGCAGTAAGCGGCACGGAGCACGCGTATTCGATACGCAGCGCGGCGGGCGGTCGCGAACGCTGACTTAGCACGACCAGACGCACGGTCTGCGAACCGACGTCGATCCCCGCAGCAAAACGCTGCGTACCGGGTTGCACTGCCTGAAGCCAAGATCTGTTGAACGCCATCACGCCCTCCCTCTGACTCACGCGACGAACTATTCGAACGCGAGTAATGAGGAAGAATTGTGCGGACCCACGCCGCCGCGCGACACTCGGCCAGATGGCTAACGTTGCGTGGCCCGCGCCCTGCACGCCGTCAAAGCGTCTACAGTGAAGTCATTCCCGCGTGGCGCCCAGACTTGTCGAGAAGTGTCAGTAAGCATGCCGAAAGCTGAAAACCGAGGCAGCTATAATCGCGGGACTGTTTTTTGGTGCCCCTATGCAATCCACGTCTCCCACGTCCCCACCGCCCCCGCCGCAGAAGCGCAAACGCCCGTTGTGGCTGACGCTGATCCTCGGTTTTGTGGGTCTGATCGTCGCAGGCATTCTGTGCGTGCTGCTGGTGCTCGGCTATGCGCTCGTCGTGGCAACGCCTAATCTGCCCTCGCTCGACGCGTTGACCGACTACCGGCCCAAGGTGCCGCTGCGCATCTATACGGCCGACCACGTGCTGATTGGCGAGTTCGGCGAAGAGCGGCGCGACATTGTTCATATCCAGGACGTGCCCGACAGCCTAAAGAAGGCCGTCCTCGCGATCGAGGACGCGCGCTTCTACGATCACGGCGGCGTCGACCTCACCGGTATCGCGCGCGCCGGCATTGTCGCGCTGACCAACGGCCACGCCACGCAGGGTGCGAGCACGATCACCATGCAGGTGGCGCGCAACTTCTTCCTCTCGAGCGAGAAGACCTACACGCGCAAGATCTACGAGATGCTGCTTGCCTACAAGATCGAGTCCAGGCTCTCGAAGGATCAGATTCTTGAGGTGTACATGAATCAGATCTACCTTGGTCAACGCGCCTATGGCTTCGCGAGCGCGGCGCGCGTGTACTTCGGCAAGGACCTGAAAGATCTGACGCTGGCGGAATCGGCCATGCTGGCCGGCCTGCCTAAGGCGCCGTCCGCCTATAACCCGGTGGTCAATCCGAAGCGCGCGAAAGTGCGTCAGGAATACATTCTGCAACGCATGTACGAGCTGCACTACATCAGCCAGCAGCAATACGACGACGCGAGCAAGCAGCCGCTCGTGGTCAAGGGCGCGGGCAAGGAATTCAGCGTGCACGCGGAGTACGTCGCGGAAATGGTGCGTCAGATGATGTACGCGCAGTATCGCGAAGAGGCCTATACGCGCGGTCTGAACGTGGTGACCACGATCGACTCGGCCGATCAGGACGTCGCCTACCGGGCGCTGCGCAAGGGTCTGATGGACTACGAACGGCGTCATGGCTATCGCGGCCCGGAAGCGTTCATCGATCTGCCGTCCGATGCGGACGAGCGCGAACAGGCCATCGACGACGCGCTGCTCGAACATCCGGACAACGGCGAGATTATTGCCGCGGTCGTTACTGCGGCGAGTCCGAAGCAGGTGCAGGCCACCTTTATCGACGGCAACGTCGCGACTATCCAGGGCGACGGCCTGCACTTCGCGCAGTTCGCGCTCGGCCCGCGCGCGCAGCCGAATCAACGCGTGCGGCCGGGCGCGATCATCCGGGTCGCCAAGGACGACGACGGCAACTGGTCGATCACGCAGTTGCCGCAAGTGGAAGGCGCATTCGTTTCCGTGGTTCCGCAGGATGGCGCGATTCGCGCGCTGATCGGCGGCTTCGACTTCAACAAGAACAAGTTCAATCACGTCACTCAGGCGTGGCGCCAGCCGGGCTCGAGTTTCAAGCCGTTTATCTATTCGGCGTCGCTCGAAAAGGGGCTCGGACCGGCAACCGTGATCAACGACGCGCCGCTCTTTTTCAGCGCGGCTGAGACAGGCGGCCAGGCGTGGGAACCGAAGAACTACGGTGGAGGCTTCGACGGTCCGATGACCATGCGCACCGCGCTGCAGAAGTCGAAGAATCTGGTGTCGATTCGCATCCTGAACCAGATCGGCACGAAGTACGCGCAGCAGTACATCACACGTTTCGGCTTCGACGCGGACCGCCACCCGGCTTATCTGCCGATGGCACTCGGCGCGGGGCTCGTCACGCCGTTGCAGATGGCGGGCGCCTTCTCGGTATTCGCCAACGGCGGCTATCGGATCAACCCGTATCTGATCGCCGAAGTCACGGATCAGCGCGGCATGGTGGTGGCGCACGCACAGCCGCTGGTGGCCGAGCAAAGCGCGCCGCACGCCATCGAGCCGCGCAATGCGTACGTGATGAACAGCCTGCTGCAAAGCGTCGCGCAACGCGGGACGGGCGCCAAGAGCAACGTGCTCAAGCGTACCGATCTGGGCGGCAAAACGGGTACGACCAACGATTCGCGTGACGCATGGTTCGCGGGTTATCAGCACACGCTCACAGCGATCGCATGGATCGGTTACGACAACCCGCGCAGTCTCGGCGACAAGGAAACCGGCGGCGGCCTCGCGTTGCCGGTGTGGATCGAATACATGGCACGCGCGCTCAAGGGCGTACCGGAATACAAGATGCCGATGCCCGACGACGTGACCGAGCTCGGCTCAGAGCTTTATTTCGACGACTTCACACCGGGGCATGGATTCGTCGCCACAGTCGGGGTCAGTCAGGCAACGCTCGATGCTGAGGCGAGCGGCGCGGCGGCAGCGGCGGCAGCGCCTGAGCAGGTCGGCGAACGGGAAAAGCAGGACATCATGAATCTGTTCCGCGGACACTGAGGCACCGGCGGAGTCTTTCAGAAAGACAAAACGGCCACGCTGACAATGCGTGGCCGTTCTGTTCTGGATGCTTCGCGTGAACGATTCAGCCGCGTTCGCGGCACGGCGCCCGAGCGGTGGCTTTTACCTCTTACGCCTCGAAGTGAACCGGCTCACCCGCCTGCTGCGTTGCGTACTCCGACAGCGCGGCGAAAAACTCGGCGCCGTTGCGGGTATCGCGCCACTCGCCATCGACGAAACGGAAGTGAAAGCCCCCCGCTTTCGCCGCGATCCAGATCTCGCTCATGGGCGGTTGAAGGTTGACGATAATCTTCGTGCGGTTCTCGAATTCGAGGGTCAGGACATTGCCGCTGCGCTCGAGCTCGATGTCGGCATCGATGCCGTCCAGCGCGCGCTCGATGGCGGCTAGCGCGGCTTCCGCACGGGTCAGGTATTCACTATCGGACATGCTAAACTCCATCGATTATTTATTCAGGGACGGTCATGCGAGTCGTATCTCGGATGCGCGCGGCGGCGCCCGGCCGCGCGATTGTAGCGGTTTTAGCCATTCTCGCAGGTTGTGCACTCTCCGGCTGCGGCCAACGCGGCTCGCTCTATTTGCCTGTCGTGCCACCCATGCCTGCCAAGCCGGTCGATCGCACGCAGTTGCCGCCGAATGACGCGCACCCGGCCTCGGATAGCGCCGCCAACATGAGCACCGTACCCGATACATCGGGCACGCCGCTTTCATTGGCACCGGAAACCGAACTCGCCGCACCGCCGGCCTCCGCCTCAGCTACGGCGGCACCGCTGCCTGCTTCCGCCGTCACTCCCGCTCAATAAGACTCTCGCATGACTCGATCCGCTTTTGACTATGTCGACGGCGTGCTGCACGCCGAAGGCGTGTCCGCCGTCACCCTCGCCGAGCAATTCGGCACGCCGCTGTATGTATACTCGCGCGCCGCCCTTACCGCGGCCTGGAACGCGTACGCAGGCGCCTGCGCCGGCCGCCGCGCGAGCGTCCATGTGGCCGTCAAGGCCAATAGCAACCTTGCGGTGCTAAACGTCTTCGCGCGGCTTGGCGCGGGCTTCGACATCGTGTCGGGCGGCGAACTGGCGCGCGTGCTGGCCGCCGGCGGCAAAGCGGAAAACACTGTGTTCTCCGGTGTCGGCAAGAACGCAGGCGAAATGCGCGAGGCGCTGGCCGCCGGCGTCAAATGCTTCAACGTCGAATCGATTCCCGAGCTAGATCGTCTGAATGCGGTTGCGGCGGAAATGGGCAAGAAGGCGCCCGTTTCGCTGCGGGTGAATCCGGACGTGGACGCGAAGACCCATCCGTATATTTCCACCGGCCTGAAGTCGAACAAGTTCGGCGTCGCGTTCGAAGACGCGCGCGCCACCTATCAGGCCGCAGCCGCCATGGCCAATCTCGAGGTGGTCGGCATCGACTGCCATATTGGCTCGCAGATCACTGAAGTCGCGCCCTATCTGGACGCGGTCGATAAAGTGCTGGAACTGGTCGAGCAGATCGAACAGGACGGCGTGAAGATTCGCCATATCGACGTGGGCGGCGGCCTCGGCATTACGTACGACGAAGAGACGCCGCCGGAAATCGGCGAATTCGTGCGCACCGTGCTCGATCGAATCGAAGCGCGCGGTCACGGCCATCGCGAAGTGTATTTCGAGCCGGGCCGCTCGCTGGTCGGCAATGCGGGCGTGCTGCTCACTCGCGTCGAATTTCTGAAGCCGGGCGCCGAAAAGAATTTCGCCATCGTCGACGCGGCCATGACCGATCTCGCGCGCCCCGCCATGTACGAGGCGTACCACGCCATCGACGCTGTAGTGAAGCGCGACGTGCCGGCTCACGTGTACGACGTGGTCGGTCCGGTTTGCGAAAGCGGCGACTGGCTGGGCCGCGAACGCCTGCTGGCCGTCGAACCCGGCGATCTGCTGGCGATTCGCTCAGCCGGCGCGTACGGCTTCGTCATGAGCTCCAACTACAACACCCGTCCACGTGCCGCCGAGGTGATGGTGGATGGTACACAGGTGCATGTGGTTCGCGCACGCGAAGAGGTGAGCCAGTTGTTTGCGGGCGAAACGGTCCTGCCGGCGTAAACGTCAGAAATCACGCTGCACAAAAAAAGGCGATGCCATTGCGGCATCGCCTTTTTCGTTTGCACGCTCTCCATACCCGAAGCGCACCACCTGCCGTCAACGCGGCTTCAGCCGCTTGTCGCGCACCCACACGATCAGACGCCAGCCGAGCAACGCCACCATGATCGCGCCGTAAATCTTCGGCAAAACCAAATCGTGCTTGCCAGCTTTCATCCACCAGAAGTGCAGGATCGCGAGCACTCCGATCGCGTAGATGAACCGATGCAGCGTTTGCCAGCGGCGGCCGAGTTTGCGCACCATCGCGCGCGGCGAGGTCACGGCCAACGCAGACAGCAGGACGAAGGCCGCGAAACCCACCGTGATGAACGGCCGCTTGCCGATATCCTTGACGATTTCCGCGAGGTCGAACCACTTGTCGAACCAGAAATAAGTGGTGAAGTGCAGCGCCGCATAGAAGAACGCATAAAGCCCGAGCATCCGGCGAAAGCGCAAGATTGCCGCAACGCCGGTGAGCTTGCGCAAAGGCGTCAAGGCCAGGGTGATGCAGAGGAACACTAGCGTCCAAAGACCGGTCGAGCGCGTTATGAACTCAATCGGATTCGCACCAAGCCGGTCGGTAATCCCGAGCAACACGAGGCGTGCAAGCGGATACAACGCCGCGACAAACACAGCGATTTTGGCCGGCACGATCCAGCGCGCACCGGCCGCGGGCCGCTTCGCTGCTGCCGGCGCGCGCGCCTGCACGCGCGGAGCCTTGCGCTCGGTCTCGGTAACGGGTTGCGTATCGAAAGCCATGATCGCGCCGCTCAGAAGTTCTTCTTCAGGTCCATGCCCTGATACAGCGACGCGACCTGGTCGCCGTAGCCGTTGAACATCAGCGTCTTGCGCTTGGGCGTGAAAAAGCCGTCTTCACCGATGCGCCTCTCGGTCGCCTGACTCCAGCGCGGATGATCCACGTTCGGATTCACGTTGGAATAAAAACCATATTCGTTCGATGCGTACGTGTTCCAGCTCGTCGGCGGCTGCTTGTCGAGAAAACGGATCTTCACGAGCGATTTCGCGCTCTTGAAGCCATATTTCCACGGCACCACGATACGAACCGGCGCACCGTTCTGATTGGGCAGCACCTGACCGTAGAGGCCCATCGTCAACAACGTCAGCGGATTCATGGCCTCGTCCATGCGCAGACCTTCGGAGTACGGCCAATCGAGCACCGGCTCCGAGAGTCCCGGCATCTGCGACGGATCGGCCAGCGTGATGAACTGCACGTACTTGGCATTGCCGGTGGGCTGCACGCGCTTGATCAGCTCCGACAACGGCACGCCAATCCACGGAATCACCATCGACCATCCCTCAACGCAGCGATGTCGGTAAACGCGTTCCTCGAGCGGTGCGAGCTTGAGCAATTCGTCGATGTCGTACACCTTCGGGTTCTTGATCTCACCCTCGACACTCACCTTCCACGGATGCGGCCTAAGTGTCCCGGCGTTATGCGCGGGATCCGCCTTGTCGGTGCCGAACTCGTAGTAGTTGTTGTACGTGGTGATGTCCTTATACGGCGTGATCTTGTCCAGCGCGACGAACTTCGCATTGGTCTTCGCCGCCAGTTTCTGCGCCTTCGAGTCCGGCGACGTGTAGGCAGCCATTGCCTCGCCACTCACCCCGATCAGACTGCCGAGCGCCGCCGCGCCCGCCGCCTGCAAGACGCGCCGCCGGTTCTGAAAGACGCGCTGCGGCGTGATTTCGCTGCGTGCGATGTCATCGCCGGTCAGTTGAATTCGTTCGCTACGTTTAATCCACATCGTGCTGCTCCTTGCCGGCCCCTCAGTCTGTGCATCTTACGGGGTCAAATTGACGGTTGCTCGTGAGGGCGTGCGCCCAGCCGCTTCCATGTACGCAACTGACAAACACACCGGATGCCGCCGATATTCCGCCAAACCATAAAAATCTATGGTCACCCCCGTTTTTGCAATACTGATTTTTGACGTTGTGGTTGGCTTGCATAAATCTATCCGGCGTCGTTGTGGGGATATCTCCCCGCGCCATGATGAGAGTCGCGCCTGCCGATCCTGAAAACCGCCGC
>DASVNP010000251.1:0-2587 GCA_036383775.1 Paraburkholderia sp.
CGTCCCGCATCGCGACCCGAATGTGATCGCCACGTCCAGTCTTCTCACGCGCATCGAGCGCCGAGGACACCGCCTGTGCCGTCAGCACTGCCGTCGTCTTGTCCGCGACGATGGTCCGTATCATCTGAGGTCGGTTGGTGCCGGCCTGCGACTGGATGTCGGCGAAACCCGACAGCCCCTGGACGATCGGATCGTAGACGCGTTTCTTGGCGTATGGCCCGGTTTCACCGACCCCGCTGATCGATACGTAGATAAGGCGCGGATACTGTTTCCGGAGTTCGTCGGCCCCCAGCCCAAGGCGCTCCATCGTGCCCGGACGGAAATTCTGAACGAGAACATCAGATTCGGCGATAAGCTTCCTTACGATCTGCACTCCGGCTTCGCTCTTCACATCGAGTGAAATGGAACGCTTGCCGCGGTTCGACGAGATAAAGAGTGCGGAGAACTGTCCAGCCTTGTCGATTGCAGCCCGGCTGCGGCGCGTGATGTCGCCGCCCAGCGGCTCGATTTTGATGACCTCGGCGCCCTGGTCTGCCAAAAACATCGTTGCAAATGGACCCGAAACGACACTGGTCAGATCGAGGACTCGAACTCCCGAAAGAGGCCCTGGCATGCGTTCCATTCCCACTGTGGTCGGCGCAAAACACGCCGTTGAGCGGATCTGTTAAAAGAACGCCGGCAACGAAACTTGCCAGAAAGTGACGGATCTACGTGAAAGCGACATTGCTTTCGATTTAAGCTAATGCCGCGCTGCAGCGCGAAAGTCCGACGGACAAAGGCCAGTGTGCCGTTTGAATTTCGTCGTGAAATGCTGCGAATGGCTGAAGCCGACCGAAAGGCCAATTTCCGTGAGCGAATACTTTCCGCTCACAAGGAGGCATTTGGCACGCTCGATGCGCCGACCGATTACGTATTGATGCGGGGTATCGCCGGTGCTTTCGGAGAACGCCCGGATGAAATGTCGGGTGCTCAATCCAGCCAGCGAAGCCATCTCCGTCAGGCCGATGGACCGGCCGAGGTTATCCTCGACGAACTCGGTGATCCGCTTGAGATTGCCCTGCGTGAGACCACCTCGGTAGCAAAGCGGCGCGCTGCTGCCGCTCATTCGCTTCAGAACGGCGAGTGTCTGAATTGCCCAGCCTTCTGCCATCATCGCAAAGATGTCGTCGTCATGATGCGGCTCGCTGCAGAGTTCCTGCAACCCGAACGCCATTGCAGGGTTATCGAAGCCAAGCCTCGGCACCGCGGCAAAGCATGGGAGTCGTTCCGATATGAACGTCTGGTCGAAAAATACGACCGTGTAATCGGACTCCTTTGACGTGACGGTATATTCACCGTCAATTTCCAAACCAGCCGGATAGACGGCCAGGTTGCCTGTGAATTGCTGGTCAAATGACGTACCGTTCATCTTGCCACGCAGGCTCCGCGTACCTCGCCTGTAAAAGAACAGCGCCAGCTCCGGCTGCTTGAAATGCCATTGAACGTGTTTCGACACGTGCCTCCGGAAGCTCTCGATCCGGATTACGGGCGTGCGCACGACGGCATTGGACAGAACGCGACCGCCGACGATCCTGATGAAGTCTCTGCTATCAGGAACATCGCTCATGCGACGATCCCCAGTTGGCGTCGATACGCGACAAACCCGACTGCGACCAAGCCGCGCCGGCTCGAAGTATCGATGCTGCCTTCGTGCGATCGGGCACAGCATCGCTCCGTCGGAAGTCCATTGGACTTCGCGGACAGACCGCGCATCTGTTTCCTCCCGACGGTCATTCAGCGGACCGTCTTTGACAATCGGCTCAAGCGGAGACGATCCGGCCTTGCAGCCTCTTGCGCGAAGAATATAGTTCTAATTTAGAACTGTCAATTTCGAACAGTGCGCGATAGGGAGACGCCTCATGACGATTGTGACGCCGGTGACGGTCGAGACGGGAACGGACGAATTGCTTTGTCATATCGACCGTCGGGTCGCCGTGATCACGCTCAATCGCCCGGCGTCCCGCAATGCACTGTCGGACAAACTCACACCCGCCCTGCGCCGGATGATCGCATACTGCTCGACCGACAATGGCATACGCGCGGTGCTGATCACCGGCGCCGGCGAGGCTTTCTGCGCGGGTGGCGATGTAAAAGGCATGGGCGACCGCAGCAGCACAGACAAACTAACCTTTGGTCAAAAAGTAACGCGCCTGATCGAACGTCAACGCACTTTGACCGGCGCGCTGTTCGAGATGCGGAAGCCGACGGTCGCAGCCCTTCCCGGTGCGGCTGCAGGCGCAGGCCTCTCGCTCGCATTGGCCTGCGACATCCGCATCGCAGCGGAGCAAGCATTCGTCAGTACGGCCTATGCCAGAATCGGGCTGAGCGGCGACTACGGCATCGCCTGGCTACTCACGCGAACGGTGGGAGCCGCCCGCGCAAGAGAACTGATGTTGTTGTCTGACAAAGTCGATGCACAACGCTGCGAAACGATCGGATTATTCAATCGGATCGTGGCCGCCGACAGGCTTGCCGAAGAGGCGTTCATGATCGCGTTGAGATTGGCGAATGGACCCACTGAGGCCTACAGCGCCATGAAAGACAACCT
>DASVNP010000252.1:0-3080 GCA_036383775.1 Paraburkholderia sp.
GAAATCTGCGACATGTTGACGATCGCAGCGACGCCGGCTTCCTTCGCGGCCTGCGCGAAATAGGCTGCCGCTCCGAGAATCCCCGGTGCAATCGGGTGAAGGAAGTAGGCGGAGCTGACACCCTCCATGGCTGCACGGACGTCGTCGATGTCGGTGAAATCGCCGACGGCGATGTCGACGCCGCGCGCGCGCAGCGCCGCTGCGCGCTCGTCATCCGAGCGCACGTAAGCGCGGACGTGCTTACCCATCCGGAGCAGTTCGTCGATGGCTGCGCCGCCAGTACGGCCGGTTGCGCCGCTTACAAGAATGGTCGATTCGTTCATGGCTTTGATTCTCTGAAGAGTTAAGAGCATATGCCCGTGTCGAATAATATAGGAGCATATGCTCCTATATGCAAGTTTTTTTGCGGATAGCTTCTGTTCGCCTTGTGTTGAGGTTCGTTACTCGCTCGCGCGGTCAACGCGGCCTTTAGTTTCGCTCTCAACCTAGTCGCACGGTCGGCCGCGTGACTGGCTAAAGATCAGAAATCCGGACTACAGCATGTCGCGGGGATTCGGACGCAGGCTGCGCCCCTAACGGGGGTACCGAGAAGGCGCGCGACCAGAGCCGGTCACGCGTGCAAAGGCAGACGGGAATGAATGATCGCCGCAGAACAATGCTACGATCCGCCGCCGGCCAGAACCTGCTCGACGGCCATCGAGCGTGCCGCTTCTTCGGCCTCTTCAGGGGTGTCGAACACGCTGCCCGACACGTGGACCTGATGCCATTCGGGATTGTCGGAAGCGTCTCGGAAAATGCGGAAGCGCGCGCAATAGCCGCGCGGAGTGACCGGGACCACGTCGATGTCGACGGATGCGCCTTCTATCTGATGTCTGACGAAACCGTCCATGCTGCCCTCCTGGCGCCAGCGTTGAATGCAAAAATCCTAGCATGACGGGTTCGATGCGGCGGGTGCATTGCGGCATGCGGGGGGACCTTCAACGCCTTCCAGGACGACGCCGGACTGTGCAACAGGTGCCGTCGGAACGGCACCTGTTGACGATCGTTAATTGTGCTAATGGTGCCCAACCTTGCGCTAACCGACATTGGAGTGTCCGCCTGAACGCGCGTGCCAGCGGCCGCTCGTTCCCTCGCGAACTGCCGCTAGTTGACTTGTCCAGACCGATCCAGTCTGCTCATAAGACTGCAAGTCGCAACGTCAGCCGAGGGAGATTGCTAATGCTCCGGCGCCGCTTCCAGAAGGCTCTTAAGTCGCAAAACTGCAGTATCGGATTCCAATTGAATCTGCGCACGCAGCATAAACCAGTTGATTATCGCGAACCACAACGACGGGGCACGATAAGTGAATTCACGTTCGAAGCGAGTTCCGAGCGCGGTTGATGTCAGCGAATAGGTGACGGTGCCCGCCGGTCTGCCATCAATCTTCCCCTCTATCGTCCACTTGCTCGGAGGCTCCCGTGCAGCGACTGTCCACACAACGCGGCCGCGCCTGCCCGCCACACGGAATTCCTCCGTCACCTGCTCGCCCAGATCGAGTGGATGGTCAACGGAGCCGCTGACCGCGAGCGATGACGGATGCCAGACCGGCCAGTGAGCCGGGGTCGTGACATAGTCGAACACGACCGTGGGAGGGCGTTGAATCGACGCAACTGTAACGATGCGCGTGCCGAGCCCAATCCGCTGCGGCAATGGAATCAAGAGCAACGAAATGGTGACGAGCACAGCCAATATTGTCGTGACGATCCGTGTACGGTTTTTCATAACGCTTTGTTCACGAACGGCAGAAACCGACCGACTGAGCCGGATGACGGCCATCTCAGGTCGACCCGCTCCATCCGTTCATCCTCCCTGATGCGGACGGTCACGGTCAACGACGGCCAGCGGGTGCAGGGCGTTGGCCGTCCGACTGAGCGGGGGTTAGCCCGCGGCTCGGCGGCGGTGCCAGGATGCTGGCCACCTCAAAAAGGAGGGCGGTGTCTCGGGTTCACTCACTGTGAAGGTGACATGATCCTCCCGGATGTCATTTACTTTTCAGTACGTCTCGCCAGGCGATCGCTTCGAGTACAACCCGGACTGCGTCCTCGACGGCAACTACGGGATGTGCCCGAAATTCAAATGAAGGGAAGGTCGAGCAAACTTTGTGAACCGCCAACGGATCGTCACGGTCAACCAGCATGTGCCCACCCCAGTCTCCCACACGTACCACGAAAAACTCGATCTTGAAGTTGTCTGGCGCCTTCCATTGACCACATACATCAAGGATTCGCTTCTGGGCATTCTCGTACTCTACAGGCGAACCTTGTGTGCGTTCGAACCAGCTAATCATGTATTTCATTGCCATCCTCCTTTTAGATATTGATGTCGCCAGAACGCTTGCCGTTTGGATGGGCTGGCGAATCAGCAAACCACAACTGGAGCAGCGGCAACGAATCCCTATTGCTTTTGTCCCCTCTTATGCACCGCTTCGAAGCGGCCAGTGAGGCTCGTTCTACGCGTTCGGAGTCGGGCACCGACGCGCGATGACCAGCGACGGCGACCCCGAAACTGTGCTTCAAACGACGACGGCGTTGGTCCGATCGCAATTGAGTCAGCTTGGTTCATCGCCAAAGGCATTCGATGGAAATGTAACTGCGAGCAGCAATTCATGTCCGCACCGAGACGTTGTCGCATCGTAGTAGTTCGGCCAGCACGAACACTCGGGCTGTCCCGTCCCTGCTTGCGACACATCGACCTCGCATGATTCGGGCGCTGCCGACGGCGCGTTTCCTGCCTGCTTCACTCGGGTCTCGCATCCCCCGGCTTGGGGCCCCTGGCCTCAGGAAAGCGGCCTTGTACCGCGACGAGTTGGTCATCGGTCGTTGCCACCAGCCACAACCGTGCGTGCTCCGCGATCTGGCGGTTGTGGTCCTTCAACGGGCCCATTGCCGCGGCGGACTTCCAGACCACGGGGCCAATCCGGCTGCTCCTGCCCGACGGCGCACCCACCAGCAGGCAATATGGCCCGAGAGGAAGCGAGACAAACGGAAGAGCCGGACTAGCGCGCACGCGCCAGTCGATGAACGGCGCCTCGCTGATGAGCG
>DASVNP010000253.1:0-4159 GCA_036383775.1 Paraburkholderia sp.
CTGGCAAATGCTTCTCCATCACGCTCCACGAGCGAAGCGCAGGTCTCGAGCACGCGAGAGCGTTCATGACGGGACAGGTTACGGCAAACGCGCGCGCCCTCCTTCGCGGTCTGGATCAGCACTTGTGCGCCTTCAGGCGGAATGTTCACAACCGTGCCGACTTCGACGCCATCGAAGGGATTGGTTACCGGGATGAAGCCGGGCGATGAGTCAATGGGAAATGCGGAATTCATTTCGAAGCGCCTGCGTCCTTTCTTGCGAATGCGGAAAATTTCAGAAGCCAACGCGCAAGCCGTTTCAGCGCGTCTCGCGTCCGGTCCCTGTCTAGAGCGTCAGCGAGCCCTCCACAGATGTGACGCAGGAACCACCCACGCGCACATTGCCGTTTGCATCCACGCTTACCTTGATTCGTCCATCCCGGCCGACGCACCGTCCCTGAGCAGCCACGTAATCTGTTCCGCCGGGCGGCAACAGTCCACGCTGCCACTGGAAAGCAGCCACGCTGCCGTTGCCGCTTCCGCACACAGGATCCTCCTCCACGCCACAGGACGGCGCAAAGGTGCGCACTTCGATTGCCGCATCGTCTCCATGCTCGCGCGGGCCGAATACGGTCAGGCCCGTGACGCCCAAGCGGCGCTCAAGCTCCGCTAACCTGGCGAAATCCGGCTGAAGATCAAGTACGGCAGCGGCATCATTCAGATGCGCCACGATCCAGATGGCGCCGACATTCACGATACCTGGTGCAGTCTTGAGGTCCACTTTGCAGCCGAGGATCAGCTCCAGCTCCGCTACATCTGCTGCGTGCAGCGACTCCAGCTTTGCAGGCGGCAGATTGAACGTGAGCTGGCGGTCTGCGCCGCTCTCCTCGATCGTCAATTCAACGAGGCCGATGCCGCATTGTTGAATCAACCGACCGTTTTCGCGCGGTGTGACGCGCCCCGCTTCTACTATGGCGTAAGCGCTACCCAGAGTCGGATGTCCTGCGAAGGCAAGCTCACTGCGCGGCGTGAAGATCTTCAAGAGATAGTCCGCCCCGGCAGTTGTGGGCGGAAGGACGAAGGTCGTTTCCGACAGGTTGGTCCAGCGCGCGACCGCTTGCATCGCGTCAGTGGTCAAGCCCTCCGCGTCCAGTACCACGGCCACCGGATTACCCAGAAGCGGCCTCGCGGTGAAGACGTCAACCACCTTATAAGATCGTTTCATATTCGCCTCGTCTGAGTCGCGTGGACATCCCGGCATTCTTCGGATGCAAGTGCAACACGTACATCGTAGCGCGTGCAGCCCAACCGTAACAGTCACAGTTTTCCGATCATTCGACCATTACAATTTCGCTCGACGGGAATGGCTAGCGCTCAACGGTTGACGACCCGCTTTGGCATTGCCAGCGCCAGCACGCAACCCAGCAGCAGACAGATACCGAACGTGATGACACCCGCGCCCACGCTATGTGTCCGATCTTTTAGCCAGCCGAGGAAATAGGTGCTCGCGAAGCCTCCAAGATTGGCAATCGAGCACGCGAATGCAATACCGGCTGCGGCTGCTGTGCCGCGAAGAAACGTTGACGGAAGTGCCCAGATCACCGGCATCGCCGCTGCGGCCCCGGCGTTTGCCATCGAGAGAAGAATGACGATGGCGGCCACGCTGCCAGGAAAAAAAGCACTGGCGATCAGGCCAAACGCTGAGCACAGCAAGGGCACGGCGACATGCCAGCGACGCTCCCGGAACCGGTCGGAACTGATCCCGGTTAGCAAAACCATGACAACCGCCAGGCCGTTGGGGATCGCCATCAGGGCGCCGATCTCGATCGCACTTCTCGCCCCGGCGTCACGCAGCATCGTGGGCATCCAGAAACTGATCGAATAGAAGCAAAGCAGTACGCAGAGGTCGAGATAACCCACCACCCATACTTTCGGATTGGCAAACGCCTGAGCCAGCCGATGCTCCTTCTTTTCCTCCCGGTCGATTCCAATGTCCCGCTTCAGGCGCGCGAGTTCGGTAGCGCTGAGAAAACGCGCACCCTGGTGAGTTTTCGGCAAGAAGATATAAACGAGCACACCAAGCAGCACGGAAGGCATTGCTTCCAGCCCGAACAACCACTGCCAGCCCCGCAAGCCGTGCACGCCGTCAAAGATCGACAGGATCCAGCCTGAGAGCGGCGCACCGATCAGACTCGACAGCGGCAAACCCACCATGAAGAGTGCGACGATCCGGCCGCGCCGCGCGTCGGGAAACCAGTAGGTGAGGTAAAGGAGTGCACCGGGCAGGAACCCGGCTTCCGCCACGCCCAGCAGGAAACGCACGAGATAGAACTGCCCGGGTGTCTTTACGAACATCGTCAGCCCTGACAGCACGCCCCATGTGACCATGATGCGCGCGATCCAGAAGCGGGCGCCGACTTTCTCGAGTATCAGGTTGCTGGGTACTTCAAACAGGATGTAGCCGACGAAAAACAGTCCGGCGCCGAGCCCGTACACCGTTTCGCTAAATCCGAGTGAATCGAGCATCTGCAGCTTGGCAATGCCCACATTCACGCGATCCAGAAATGCGGCAAAGAAGCATAGACCCAGGAATGGGGCGAGCCGCCATGTGAGCTTGCGATAGAGACTGCGCCCGGTCGGGGCGTCATCTTCAAGGTCACAGGAGGGAATGTTCAGGGGAGACGTCGACATGTTGGATCCTGGAAGAGGACATGGAAGACGCGTTTCGCAGCGTTCAGCGAAACGCGCGACCTGGCTTCACGAATAGTTGATCACGAGCAGCTTGATTTCCGACATCTCGTCCATCGCGTACCGTGTGCCCTCACGGCCGGTGCCGGATTCCTTCCAGCCGCCAAAGGGCATGTTGTCGATGCGATAGATCGGCACGTCATTGATCATCAGTCCGCCGACATCCCATCTTTCCAGCGCCCGGAACGCGCGCTGCAGGTCTCGCGTGAAGAGGCCGCCCTGCAAGCCATAGCGCGAATCGTTGGCACGCTCTACAGCTTCATCGAATGTGCGATAGCTGTTGAGCGTGAGTACAGGTCCGAAGATTTCCTCGTCCTCGACCAGCATGCCCCGCTGGGTATCCGCCAGCACAGTTGGCTGCACGACTGCGCCGACGCGCGGGCCGCCGGCCAGCAGACGGGCGCCGCCGGTCAGCGCTGCGTCTATCCAGCCCTGAATGCGGATAGCCGATTTCTCATCGATCACCGGACCCACGTCGACACCCTCTTCCATCGGATCGCCGACCTTGCACGCGCGGACCTTGTCGAGCAGCTTCGCCTCGAACTGGGCCCGTACGTTCTCGTGCACGAGAATGCGCTGTACGCCAATGCAATACTGCCCCCCGAACACCACGCCACCGCGAATGCAACGCGCCGCCGCGAGGTCCAGATCCGCGTCTTCCGCCACGATCACCGTACCGTTGCCGCCAAGTTCAAGCGCGACTTTCTTGTGACCCGCGATCGATTTGATATGCCAGCCGACTTTTGCACTGCCCGTGAAGGTCACCATGGCGAAGCGGTCGTCCCGGACCATCGACTCCGCAAGGGGAATACTGCAGTGACACACCTCCAGCGCACCCTCGGGCAGCCCCGCATCGCGCAAGACCTCCTGCAGCAGAAGGCTGGTAAGAGGTGTTTGCGGTGCAGGCTTCAGCACGACGGCATTGCCCACCGCAATCGCCGGCGCGACTTTGTGCAGGACAAGATTGAGCGGAAAATTGAAAGGCGAGATCGCCAGGATGAGGCCAATCGGAAAGCGCCTTGCAATACCCACACGACGGCGCATGTCCGCCAGTTTGTCGAGATCGAGACGGGACAATTCCGTAGCGCTGCCGCTGGCATCGGTGGTCTGATATTCGAAAACACCCGCGTCGACGTCGAGCGGCACTTCTTCACCATGACTGCGCCGCGCTTCCGCGGCCGCGTTACGCAAGTTGAAGATGCCACGCGAAACCTCGCCGCGCGCATCGTACAAGGGCTTGCCCGACTCGGCCGCGATCGTGCGCACGAATTCATCGCGCCGTGATTCGATCAGGTCCGCCGCGCGTTGCAGAATATCCGCGCGTGTGAATCGAGGCAGTTGGCGCATGATCTCGAACGCGGCTTGCGCACGTTCGATCGATCGCTCGACAGCCTCCGCATCAGCAATCGGCATATGGCCGACAACGGCGCCGT
>DASVNP010000254.1:0-10790 GCA_036383775.1 Paraburkholderia sp.
AGCGCAGCGAAGTAAAAAACGGTTGCCGAAGACGAGCTTCAGCGTACCTCAGGCGAGGTTAGCGCGACCAGCGACGCCAGGGCCAGGCTCCCCGGTCGATGCTAATCAGACTCCGTTTTTTATTCAGAAACATGAGGATGAAGGACTTTTCAAGTCGTGGAATGGTGCGCTGCGATCGCCTTGGCGGCGTCGAGCAGCGAAGCAACTATACCATCGGATTTTATTGTTTGTATAGCTTGGCCGTGGTTGTAGCCGTACGGCACGGTTAGCGTCGCCATACCCGCCGCGCGGCCCGCCAGCGCGTCGTTTTCCGAGTCGCCGATGGCGACCGTGGCTTGCGGCTCGACGCCGAGCTGCGCGGCGGCGGTCAGCATGGGCAGCGGATCCGGCTTCTTTCTCGCGAGGCTGTCACCGCCGAGCACGACGCTGAAATATTGCGCAAGCCCGTACTGCTGCAGCAGCTCGCGCGCGAATCGATGCGGCTTGTTGGTCACGCACGCGAGCTTGAGACCGGCGTCGCGCATGGCGATCAGGCCGGCTTCCACGTCGGGATAAAGCTGCGTGTGCGTGCCGTTGATCTTCGCGTACTCCTCCTGGTAGATCGCGAGCGCCTCGTCGAAGCGGTCTTGCGCATGCTCCGTTTCGAAGCGCGGCGCGAGCACGCTGCGGATCAGATGTTCCGAACCCTTGCCGACGTAGCCGACCACTTCTTCGCGCGACGTTTCCGCGGCGTCGAGTTGCGCAAGCATGCCGTTCAGGCCGGCGGTGAAATCGTCAGCGGTATCGATCATCGTGCCGTCGAGGTCGATGATCGCCGCTTGCAGGCGCGGGCCGGTGAACGTCGGGGCAGGGAACGGAGTGGTCATGGTGCGTGCCCGGTGTCGGTACAGAGCTCAGTGCTGAATGTTGGCGAGCGCTGCGCGCATCTTGTCGATCACGACTTTGTGGTCGGGCTGGCCGAAGATCGCCGAACCGGCCACGAAGGTGTCCGCGCCGGCTGCCGCGATTTCCGCAATGTTGTCCACCTTCACGCCGCCATCCACTTCGAGATGAATCTCGCGGCCGGTGCGTGCCGTGTAAGCGTCGATTCGCTTGCGGGCATCACGCAGCTTGTTGAGCGCTTCGGGAATGAACGACTGGCCGCCGAAGCCCGGATTGACCGACATGATCAGCACGAGATCGACCTTGTCCATCACGTGATCCAGATAATTCAGCGAGGTGGCGGGATTGAACACGAGGCCGGCT
This sequence comes from Paraburkholderia sp., assembly GCA_036383775.1. Taxonomy (GTDB): domain Bacteria; phylum Pseudomonadota; class Gammaproteobacteria; order Burkholderiales; family Burkholderiaceae; genus Paraburkholderia. The sequence continues at coordinate 1,246 of DASVNP010000254.1, forward strand.
TTGCAGCCGTGGTCGCGGATCAGCGACAGCGTCCGGTCGATATGGTCCGAGCCTTCCGGGTGAAAGCTGATCAGGTTCGCGCCGGCCTTGGCGAAGTCGGGCACGATCCGGTCGACCGGACGCACCATCAGATGCACGTCGATTGGCACGTCGACGTGCGGGCGGATTGCCTCGCACACGAGCGGGCCGATGGTCAGGTTCGGCACGTAATGGTTGTCCATCACGTCGAAGTGGATCCAGTCGGCGCCGGCGGCGACAACATTGCGGACCTCTTCGCCGAGGCGGGCAAAATCGGCGGACAGAATGCTTGGGGCGATACGGAATTGCGTCATGACGGAGGAGGATGCAAGCGGGAAAGCGCCATTTTACCGTTTTGTGCGCGTGCAATCCGGTTCGCCGGCGGATCGGGCCCAGTCTCGGTCCGAGCCGGGGACGTGACAGAACGCCTTAGCAGCGCTTGGCCAAAGGGATTTGTCCGGTTGCGGGCGTGCCGCGCATGAAGCAGAATGCCAAACCATACGCGCCGCTTCGCCAACGTGCCAGCAAACCATTGGCATTCGGGCATTCCCGCGTTTCTACAAGCCGTTTCAGCAGACCGGAATCAGGATGAGCCAGTACGAATTCAGCGTCTCGGCGCAGGTGCAATTTCTGCCCGAAGAGTCGGACCCGGAGCGCCGCCAGTATGCGTTCGCCTACACGCTGACTATTCGTAATACTGGCCAAGTGCCCGCACAGCTGATCGCGCGTCATTGGGTGATCACCGACAGCGACAAGCACGTGCAGGAGGTGAAGGGTTTGGGCGTGGTCGGCCACCAGCCCCTGCTTAAACCGGGCGAGCACTTCGAGTACACGAGTTGGGCGGTGATCGCCACGCCGGTCGGCACAATGCGCGGAGAGTATTTCTGCGTGGCCGAAGACGGTGAGCGTTTCGACGCTCCAGTGCCCGAGTTCATTCTGCGCATGCCGCGCACGTTGCATTGAACCGTGGCCGCGGATTGCGGTCTTTAAGAAGCTCCACGCGCGGGTGAGCGCGCGGATTTACTGCGATTTTTGCTGCTTTTGCTGTTCACTCGCGTGGGCGCGCGCCGCTTTCTTTTTGCCGGACGAAGTCCACACAACGATAAAGACGAGCAGGAAGAGCGCGAGGAGCGATTCCAGCGCGAAGATGAGCATCGGGTATTCGTCGAACAGATCAGACATGGCGGTTTCCATCAAGAAAGAACATTGTATGCGGTTTGTCCGCACGACCGGAGCATGGCTCGGCGCGCTTTCGGTTGCGGTGATGCTGGCGTCCTGCGGTGGCGGCGGCGCGGTCCGGCCCTCGGTTTCGCCGCCCACGGGCTCGGCGATCATCCCCGGGCAGATTGCCGCCGCGCGGCTGACCGCGGTCGCGTGGCAGCAGGTGCCGGGCTGGCAGGACGATTCGCTGATCGGCGCGACGGCCGCTTTGCGGCAGAACTGCGCGAGACTCGCGCGGCAACCGAACTGGGCACGCGCTTGCGCTGCCGCTTCGCAAATCGACGACCTCGATGTCGCCGGTGCGCGAGCTTTTTTTGAAGCCTATTTCACGCCGTTTCAGTTAGCGAATACCGACGGCACGCTAGACGGCCTTGTCACAGGCTACTACGAGCCCTTGCTGCGCGGTTCGCGCACGCGGCATGGCGTGTATCAGACGGCGCTGTATCGCTGGCCGTCCAGCTATCGCGCGGGCGCGCCGCTGCCGGTGCGTGCGCAACTCGAGCGCGCGGGTGTGCTCAACGGCAATGAACTCGTCTGGGTCGACGATCCGATCGAAGCATTTTTCCTGCAGGTGCAAGGCTCCGGGCGCATCGTGATGGAAGACGGCGGTGTGATGCGGGTCGGCTTTGGCGGCACCAACAATCAGCCTTACAAGTCGATTGGGCGCTGGCTGCTGGATCGTGGTGAGCTCACGCCCGCGCAGGCGACCATGCAGGGCATTAAGGCTTGGGCACGGGCGAACCCCACCCGGGTCGACGCGCTGCTCGATACGAATCCGCGCTTTGTGTTCTTCCGCGAGATGCCGTCTTCTGGCGAAGGTGCGCCGGGCGGCGGCGCGGACGGGCCGATTGGTGCGCTCGGTGTGCCATTGACGCCCGAGCGGTCGATTGCGGTCGATCCGACGTCGATTCCGCTTGGTACGCCGGTGTTTTTGCAGACCACGCGTCCGTTGACGAACTCGCCGATGAATCGCCTCGTCTTCGCTCAGGACACGGGTACGGCGATCAAGGGCGGTGTGCGCGCCGACTACTTCTGGGGCCTCGGCGACGATGCCGGCGATCTGGCCGGCAAGATGAAGCAGGGCGGTCGGATGTGGTTGTTGTTGCCGAATTCGTGAGGTTTCGGCTGAGGGGAGTGGCGGATTCTGGTTTTGCGAAGCGAGGCGCAACCTTCCGGCGCGATCTTGCTGAAGCCGAAGCCGAAGCCGAAGCCGGAGCCGGAGCCGGAGCCGGAGCCGGAGCCGAAGCCGAAGCCGAAGCCGAAGCCGGCACGGCAGGCGGCGAGATGCGCCGCACCGCTTACGGCAGCGCCGCTTCCGGATGCCGATCCGCAAGTGGCGCTACAGGCGCCGCATTGCCGCGCCTCGTGCGGAACGCTTACCGTTAGAGCGCCGACTTACGTTTGTCCACCACGCGCCGCGCTTTGCCTACCGAGCGCTCGATCCCGTTCACACTCAGCACGTTCACCACGGCGGTCACGCCGATCAGGGCCTTGATGTCATAGGTCAACGCCTGCTTGGCCGTGTTGAGCGCCGCCGTGTCTGGCGCTGTTTCCGGGCAAGGCTCGACGTTCAGCGTCAACACGTCGAGCGGGCCTTCCTTGGTCAGCACGATCTGATAGTGAGGCGCGAGCGCATGCTGCTTGAGCAGCAGTTCTTCGATCTGTGTCGGGAACACATTCACGCCGCGCACGATCATCATGTCGTCCGAGCGGCCGGTGATTTTTTCCATCCGGCGCATGGTGCGGGCGGTGCCCGGCAGAAGGCGCGTCAGATCGCGCGTCCGGTAACGGATGATCGGCAGTGCCTCTTTGGTGAGCGACGTGAACACCAGTTCGCCGAGTTCGCCGTCCGGCAGCACTTCGCCAGTCTCGGGGTCGATGATCTCGGGATAGAAATGATCTTCCCAGATGGTCGGACCGTCTTTCGTTTCGACGCACTCCGACGCCACCCCGGGGCCCATCACTTCTGACAGGCCATAGATATCGACAGCGTCGATGCCCATGCGCTTTTCGATCGCCTGACGCATGTCGTTGGTCCAGGGTTCCGCGCCGAAGATGCCGATGCGCAGCGAGCAATGAGCCGGGTCGATGCCTTGACGCTCGAGTTCGTCTGCAATCGACAGCATGTAGCTCGGCGTCACCATGATGATGTCCGGGCGGAAGTCCTGAATCAATTGCACCTGCTTTTCCGTCTGGCCGCCGCCGAACGGGATCACCGTGAGTCCCGCGCGTTCGGCGCCGTAGTGCGCGCCGAGGCCACCTGTGAACAGGCCGTAGCCGTAACTCACGTGGACCTTGTCGCCGCGCTTCGCGCCGGCGGCCCGGATCGAGCGCGCGACGACATTCGCCCACGTGTCGATATCACGTGCCGTGTAGCCCACCACGGTCGGCTTGCCCGTCGTGCCGGACGACGCGTGTATCCGCGAAATCTGTTCCTGCGGCACCGCGAACATCCCGAACGGGTAGCTGTCGCGGAGATCCTTCTTGGTGGTGAAAGGAAAGCGTGCCAGGTCCGCGAGGGTTTTCAGGTCGCCGGGATGAACACCGGCTTCATCGAACTTCTTTCGATAAACCGGCGAATTTTCATAGGCGTGATTCAACGACCATTTGAGCCGTTCAAGTTGAAGCGCGGCGAGTTCGTCGCGGCTGGCGGTCTCGATCGGATCGAGCGGAAGGGCGGTGGTCATTGAATGTCTCCTTGCTGCCTCAATGCTTGGGTCTGATGTACGTGCGCTTGCGCGCAAAAAACCTGGGGCTGGCTGCTGTCTATGGGTGTGGCGCCTTTGAGCCGCTGCTTTATCCCGGATCTGCAAGGGGTGTGCAGCGGGGCCGTAGGCTCGCCTTAATCAATTGTCGGTGGGGATCAGGTTGCCTTTGATTTGCGCCGATTTGCCGCGAAACATGGCAACAGTTTCCTCAGCGCGATTCGTCACGCGAATATCGTAGATACCGGTGCGCCCACTCAATGTTTGCTCGACGGCTTCCGCTGTCAGCACGTCGCCGCCTTGCACGGGCCGTAAGAACTCGATCGAGCAGCCGGCTGCAACCGTGTTGATGTTGTACGTGTTGCAGGCGAACGCGAAGGTCGAATCAGCGAGCGTGAAAATCAGGCCGCCGTGGCAAATCTGATGTCCGTTCAGAAAGTCGTCGCGTATGGCCATGCGCAGGCGCGCGTAGCCGGGGCGCACCTCGACGATTTCGAGTCCGAGTGCCTTGCTGCACGCGTCGTTCTCGTACATCGCGACAGCGGTCGCGCGGGCGAGTTCGTCCGGCGTCATCTGGTTGGGATAGCTGGCTTGTTTGGACATATCAGCGGCCCTCGAAGCGCGGCGCGCGTTTTTCCACGAAAGCTTGCACACCTTCCGCGTAGTCGTGGGAGGCACCCAATTCGCGTTGCAGATCGCGCTCGAGGTCGAGTTGCTGGTCGAGTGTTTGCGTTGTGCCCGCGCGCATGGCCTGCTTGATCGCGGCGATAGCGCGTGTGGGTTGCTGCGCGAGTTGGGCTGCGAGTTTGGCCGCGGTGGCGGCGAGTTCCGCGTCGTCGACGGCTTGCCAGATCAGGCCCCAGCTTTCGGCCTTCTCCGCACTGAGTTTGTCACCGGTGATGGCGAGCCCCATGGCGCGCGCCATGCCGACACGCTGTGGCAGGAACCACGTACCGCCTGAGTCCGGCACTAGGCCGATCTTCACGAACGCCTGAATGAAGCTGGCGGAGCGAGCCGCGAGCACGAGGTCGCAAGCGAGCGCGAGGTTCGCGCCGGCGCCGGCAGCCGTGCCGTTTACCGCGGCGATGACGGGCAGCGGCAGCGCCTGCAGGCGGCGAATCAGCGGGTTGAAATGTAGTTCGATCAGTTCGCCCAGATCAGTCATGGCGCCTGGCGTGAAGTCGAGGTCGGCGAGATCCTGACCGGCGCAGAAACCGCGGCCCGCGCCGGTGAGTACGAGCGCACGGACGCCGGACGTTTCAACCTGGTCGAGCGCGGCGCTCAGTTCCTGATGCATCGCGCGAGTAAAGCTGTTGAGCTTGTCCGGCCGGTTCAGCGTGATGGTTGCGACATGGCTCGATGCATCTATGTCCAGGCGAATCGCTTCATATGGCATTGGTTGTCTCCTCAAAGTCTCTTTGACCGATGGGCGATGTGGCGTGGGTGTCAGATCCGCTCGATGACCAGTGCGATGCCTTGGCCCACGCCGATGCACATCGTGCAAAGCGCAAAGCGGCCGTTGGTCCGTTCGAGCTGGTATAGCGCGGTCGTGATCAGGCGCGCGCCCGAGGCGCCCAGCGGGTGGCCGAGCGCAATGGCTCCGCCATTCGGATTGACACGCGGGTCGTTATCGCGCAAACCAAGAGTGCGCAGAACCGCCAAGCCTTGCGATGCGAATGCTTCGTTCAACTCGATAACGTCGAGTTGTTCGAGCGTCATGCCGAGTTGCTTCAGGAGCTTTTGCGTAGCCGGTGCCGGACCAATACCCATGATGCGCGGCTCGACGCCCGCCGTTGCCATGCCCACCACACGGGCCCGGCGACGCAAGCCATATTGGTCGGCGGCCTGCTGGTTGGCGAGCAGCAGCGCACACGCGCCGTCGTTCACGCCAGACGCATTGCCCGCCGTGACGCTGCCGTCCGGACGCACCACGCCTTTGAGCTTGCCTAGGCTTTCGAGCGACGTTTCGCGAGGATGCTCGTCGTGCACCACGCGCACGGGATCGCCTTTCTTCTGGGCGATCTCGACGCCGACGATTTCCTGGGCGAGCGTGCCATCCTGCTGGGCGCGTGCCGCCTTTTGCTGGCTCGCCAGCGCAAACATGTCTTGATCCGCACGGCTTACACCGAATTCGACTGCGACGTTTTCCGCGGTTTCGGGCATCGAGTCGACGCCGTACTGCCGTTTCATCAGCGGGTTGATGAAACGCCAGCCAATGGTCGTGTCGTAAATGTCAGCCTGGCGTGAGAACGCGCTGGTCGCCTTGCCCGTGACAAACGGCGCACGCGTCATGCTTTCGACGCCGCCGGCGATCATCAGGCGTGCTTCGCCTGCCTTGATGGCGCGTGCAGCGGTGCCGACCGCGTCCATGCCCGAGCCGCACAAACGGTTGATTGTCGCGCCGGGTGCTTCGGTGGGCAAGCCGGCCAGCAATGCCGACATGCGGGCGACGTTGCGGTTGTCTTCGCCGGCCTGGTTGGCGCAGCCATAGATCACGTCGTCGAGCGCTCGCCAGTCGACGCCGGGATTGCGTTCGATCAGCGCCTTTATCGGTACTGCGCCGAGGTCGTCGGCGCGGACGTCTTTCAGGGCGCCGCCGTAGCGGCCGATAGGGGTGCGAATCGCATCGCAAATGAAGGCGTCGTTCATATGGAATCCTGCGGAGGCGGATCGGCGGGAGGTGCCGATCCGATGTCTCATGTTAGGTTGGACGCACGGGCTGGTCCATTCGGCCAAACGGCATAGGACGAAAACCGTGCTTTTGCCTTATGCCATTCAGCCAGCTACCGCCGGCGCCGCTTTCGGTTCAACATGAACGCGGCTTTGAACTACGCGGAAGCGATTTGCGACGAAGGCTGCGTCAGCCAGCGCGGCATTGGCTGCCGGGTTTGCGCCCGTGCCGTGGAAGTCGGAAAATGCCGCCGACTGATTGACGAATACGCCGCCGGTCAGATTGATCGACAAGGCAACGCCGCCGCGGATCGAGGCTTCGTGTGCTTCGTCGAGCACCGCTTCGTCCGTGCTGTAGACCGACAACGTAAGCGCGCCGTGCTCGGCAGCGATTGCACCGGCGAGGTCGAGCGACTGCGCGGTCGAGTCGGTCGCGATCACGAACGAAATCGGGCCGAACCATTCCTTGGTGAACTGGGCATGGTCGGTCGCGGCATCGAGCTGGAGCACGAGTGGCGTGCGCACGCGGGCGCCGGCAAAGGCCGGATGCTCGAGTGCCTGACTTTCTACGAGTACGTGGCCGAGCTTGGCGGCTTCGCCAATTCGCTGGGTTACGCCTTCGTTCTGAATTGCGCCGAGAAGTTCGACAGCACGGGCCGGGTCGGCGACGAGTTTTTGCACGGCGCCGGCAATGGCTTGAGCGACTTCGTCAAAACTGAGCGAGCCTTCCGCAGTGCGGATGCCGCTACGCGGCACGTAAATGTTTTGGGGCGCGGTGCACATCTGGCCCGAGTACAGGGCGAGCGAGAAGGCGATATTGCGGGCAACGGCTTTGATGTCGTCGGCCGAGTCGATCACGATCTGGTTGACACCGGCTTTCTCGGTATAGACCTGTGCCTGGTGCGCGTTGCGTTCAAGCCATGTGCCGTTTTGCGTGCTGCCCGTGAAGTCGATGAGCTTAATCTCAGGGCGCAGGGCCAGATCTTGGACGAGCGCGCCGTCGTTCGGCTCAGTGGCAAGCAACGTGACGACGTTCGGATCGAAACCCGCGTCGCGCAAAACGTCACGCGCGATTCGTACGGTCAGCGCGAGCGGCAGAATCGCGCGTGGATGCGGCTTGACGATGACCGTGTTGCCTGTTGCCAGGTCGGCGAACAGGCCTGGATAGCCGTTCCACGTCGGGAAGGTGCAGCAACCGAGCACGAGACCGGTGCCGCGCGGCACGACCGTGTAGCGCTTGTGCATTGCCAGCGGCGGGTTTTTGCCTTGCGGTTTTTCCCAGTGGGCTTCGCTCGGAATACGGTGCAACTGGTCCCACGCGTACACAACGGCTTCGAGCGCGCGGTCCTGTGCGTGCGGGCCGCCGGCCTGGAAGGCCATCATGAATGCCTGGCCGGTCGTGTGCATCACGCTGTAGCCAATCTCGAAGCTGGCGCGATTCACGCGCGCAAGAATTTCGAGGCACACACCAATCCATGCCTGCGGGCCGGCCGCGCGCCAGTCGCGCTGGGCAGCGGCGGCGGCTGCGATCAAGGCGTCAGGATCGGCTTTGGGATAGCGCACACCTAGCGGGAATCCGAACGGAGAGACTTCCGCGCCGACGGTTTCGCCCGTCGACGGTTGGTCCAGTTGGAACGTCGTGTTGAGATGCGCTTTGAATGCGGCTTCGCCGTCCGCGTTAGCTGTTTCCCCGTACACTTTCGGACTGGGCATTTCGACGAACGGGCTCCAGTAGCCGCGAGTTTGAACCGCGGTAAGCGCCTTTTGCAGCGTGTCTTCGTGCTTGGTGAATAGCGGATGTGTCATGGCAGGGGCTTGGCTGTACGTTGGGATAAGCCTGTCGAATAATTGACCGACCGGTTGGTTGGTGAATGGTAGCATTATTAAGATGGCCGTGCGAAGTGTTTTCGCGCGCGATTTTTCTATCCTTAGGAGGCGGCATGGCTTACGAGAACATTCTGGTTGAGACGCGGGGGCGGGTCGGTTTGGTCACGTTGAATCGTCCGAAGGCGTTGAATGCTTTGAACGATGCGTTGATGGACGAACTGGGGGAGGCGCTGCGCAAGTTCGACGCCGACGACGCCATTGGTGCGATCGTGATCACGGGTAGCGAAAAGGCGTTCGCGGCCGGTGCCGACATCGGCATGATGTCCACGTATACATATATGGACGTCTATAAGGGTGACTACATCACTCGCAACTGGGAGACGGTTCGTTCTATCCGTAAGCCAATCATTGCGGCCGTGGCGGGCTTCGCGCTTGGCGGCGGTTGCGAATTGGCGATGATGTGCGACATCATTTTCGCCGCCGACACAGCCAAGTTCGGCCAGCCGGAAATCAAACTCGGCATCATGCCGGGCGCTGGCGGTACGCAGCGGTTGCCACGCGCAGTGTCAAAGGCGAAGGCGATGGATCTCTGTTTGACAGCCCGCTTCATGGATGCGGCTGAGGCTGAACGTGCCGGATTGGTGTCGCGTGTTATTCCGGTGGCCTCCTTGATTGACGAGGCGGTGGCTGCGGCAGCGACGATTGCTGAATTTCCTCTGCCGGCGGTGATGATGGTGAAGGAATCGGTCAATCGCGCTTATGAAACGACACTCGCGGAAGGGGTGCACTTCGAGCGCCGTCTGTTCCATTCCCTCTTTGCCACGGAAGATCAGAAGGAGGGTATGGCGGCGTTCGTGGAAAAACGCAAACCGGTTTTCAAACATCGTTAATACGCTTGTCAAAATAACGCTTGCAAGGCGCTGCCGGGCTCGCTAGAATCTCGCTCTTTCGTGCTCCGGACAGCGGGGCGCGGGAGGCGGGAGAGCCAGCAGTGGCAAGGCTTTCGGCGCGGTGGGCAGGTTTGAAAAGCAGTAAAAAACCTGTTGACGGCGTAACGAAAGTTCTTCATAATCTCGTTTCTCTGCTGCTGATGCAGCGACGCAG
>DASVNP010000255.1:0-1890 GCA_036383775.1 Paraburkholderia sp.
CGTCAACAATGCGCCGGTCTGCTGACATTGCTCGTGGTACGGATCGCCGAGATCCATCGTGCGTTTGGGCACGCCATGAAAACTCAGCACCAGCTTGTCGCCCGCCGCGAAATCCGGCCGGCCGTGCTGATGCCAGTAGTGGTGCACCTGAGCGGCGAGCGCAGCAATATACGCCGGATGATCCGCATACTGCCGCACCGTGCGGATTTCCGGCTGATTGCGCATACGCTTCAAGGCCGAAAAGGCGTCGTCGAAAGCCGTGGCCGTGGTCGACGACGAGTATTGCGGATACATGGGCATCAGCAGCACGCGCTCGGCGCCCGCCAGCTTGAGCTGGTTCAGCATGGCCGGAATGCCGGGCGTGCCATAGCGCATCGCGTAGTCGACCAGCACCGTGTAGTCGTTCAATTGCAGCAGGTGGCGCAAACCCTCCACCTGCTTCTCTGTGAAGACACGCAGCGGCGAGCCTTCCGGCATCCACACAGCCGCGTACTTCTTCGCTGATGCGGGGCTTCGGAACGGCAAAATCAACACACGCAGGATCACCTGCCAGAGCAGCGCCGGAATTTCGACCACGCGGGGATCGGACAGAAACTGCGCAAGATAGCGCCGGACCGCACGCGGCGTCGGCGCGTCGGGCGTGCCGAGGTTGATCAGCAACACGGCGACACGGTGTGACGTAGCGTTCTGTGATGGCCGCTCGAGGTCGAAGCGCATAGGCAGCAGAAATAACCGCTTTGGGCGGAGAGTCGGTTCAGGTGGATTTCATTATAGCGGCGCGGTCCATTGCGAGGTCCGCCAGGGACCCCTGGCCATTCGGCCAATTGGCAAGCCGCGCGCCGTCGCGCATCATTTGCAGCATGAGATGTGCCCCAGCCAGCGATGACCGCGGGTTACTGCTGGCTGAGCGTAAGAGAAAGCAGCCGCGCGGTAATGTCCACGATTGGGATCACGCGGTTGTAAGCCATGCGGGTCGGCCCGATCACGCCGAGCGTGCCGACGATCTTGCCGTTCACCTCATAAGGCGCGGTGACGACGCTCATTTCCTCGATCGGCACGAGATTCGACTCGCCGCCAATGAAAATCTGCACGCCCGCGGCGTGACTCGACACGTCGAGCAACTGAAGGAGACTGGTCTTTTGGTCGAATACATCGAACAGCTTGCGCAAACGCGCCATGTCCGACGAAAGGTCGGCGACTTCGAGCAGGTTGCGCTCGCCGGAAATCAGCACGGTCTCGCCGGTGTCGGATTCGTCCGTGCTGGCCGTGACCGCAGCGTGCATCAGCGTGGTCATGTCGCCGCGCAATTCGTCGATTTCTTCGCGCAGGCGGCGGCGCACGTCGTCGAACGAGAGGCCCGCGAAGTGCGCGTTGATGTAATTGGAGGCTTCCACCAGCTGCGACGGCGAAAAGTCGCGCTGGGTGGCCATGATGCGGTTCTGCACGTCGCCCTCGGGCGTCACGATGATCAGCAGGATGCGCTTGTCCGACAGGCGCATGAATTCGATCTGCTTGAACACGTGGCTGCGGCGCGGCGTGAGCACCACACCGGCGAACTGCGACAGATTGGACAGCACGCTGGCCGCCGCGGCGACGACTTTCTGCGGTTCGCCCGCCTGCAGCGTAGTCTTGACGATACGCATCACCGCTTCTTCGTCCGCAGCGGATTCCACCGTAAGCATGGTATCGACGAACAGCCGGTAGCCGCGCGGCGTCGGGATCCGGCCCGCCGACGTATGCGGACTGATTACGAGCCCCAGGTCCTCGAGATCGGACATCACGTTGCGGATCGTTGCCGGGCTCAGTTCGAGGCCGGAATAGCGTGACAACGTGCGCGAGCCGACCGGCTGACCTTCGGCGATGTAGCGCTCGATCAGCGTTTTGAGGAGG
>DASVNP010000256.1:0-7624 GCA_036383775.1 Paraburkholderia sp.
CCTGGGTCACCCGTCTGGTGTCGATGGACACGGTCAGCCGCAATCCGAATCTCGGCCTGATCGAAACCGTGCGTGACGATCTGCGTGCCGCCGGTATCGACGCCACGCTCACGCACGACCCAAGCGGCAAATGGGCCAACCTGTTCGCGACGATTCCCGCTCACGACGGCGAAACGAACGGCGGCGTCGTGCTGTCGGGCCACACGGATGTCGTGCCGGTAGACGGCCAGCAGTGGGACAGCGATCCGTTCAAGCCGGAGATTCGCGGCGACAAGCTGTACGGCCGCGGCACCTGCGACATGAAGGGCTTTATCGGCGCGGCGCTCGCGCTCGTGCCGGACATGCAGCGCGCGAAGCTTGCCAAGCCGATTCACCTGGCGCTGTCGTTCGACGAGGAAGTGGGTTGCGCGGGCGCACCGCTCATGATCACCGATCTGATGAAGCGCGGCGTGAAGCCCGACGGCTGCATCGTCGGCGAGCCGACCAGCATGCGTCCGATCGTGGCGCACAAAGGCATCAACGCTTACCAGTGCTGCGTGCGCGGCCAGGCGGCGCATTCGTCGCTGACACCGAAGGGCTTGAACGCGATCGAGTACGCCGCGCGCCTGATCGGCTACATCCGCGACATGGCCGATCAGTTCCGCGAGCAAGGCCCGTTCGACGAACTGTACGACGTGCCTTTCACCACCGCGCAAACCAGCACGATCGTCGGCGGCAATGCGATCAATACCGTGCCGGCCGAGTGCACATTCCAGTTCGAATTCCGCAATCTGCCCACACTCGATCCCGAACCGATTTTCGCGCGCATCGACCAGTACGCACGCGAAACACTGCTGCCGAAAATGCTGCGCGAGCATCCTGCGGCGGCGATCGAAATCACGAAGATCGCCGCGGCGCCCGGCCTCGATTCGTCTGAACAAGCGGCGATCACCCAACTTGTGCGCGCGCTCACGGCCGATCAGGACAAACGCAAGGTCGCCTACGGCACGGAAGCCGGGCTCTTCTCGCTGGCGGGCATTCCGAGCATCGTGTGCGGCCCTGGAGATATCCAGCAGGCGCACAAGGCCAACGAATTCGTCGCACTGGACCAGTTGGTGGCGTGCGAGCGTTTCCTGCAGAAATTCATTCGCAGCATGTCGGTCGGCGCCGCGCACGTGTAGTGAAACCGGCCCGCGAAATAAGAGTCTTATACCTATCGACCTTTGCCCGCACACGCCATGTCAACCGCCACGCCGCAGCACACCGACCACACGATCGACGGCGAGCCGATTCCCACGCTCGACGATATCGCCACGCAGCACTTCGCGCTGACGCCGTGGGTCACGCGAACGCCGGTGTTCGACCGGCTCGATTTTTCGTCACTGCAGGGTACGGTGGTGAACTTCAAGTTTGAACTGCTGCAGGCAGGCGGCAGTTTCAAGGCACGTGGCGCGTTCACCAACCTGCTCGCGCTCGACGAAGCCCAGCGTAGCGCGGGCGTCACCTGCGTGTCGGGCGGCAATCACGCGGTGGCGATCGCGTATGCGGCCATGCGCCTCGGCATCGGCGCCAAGGTGGTGCTGTTTCGCGCGGCCAATCCGGCACGCGTCGCGCTGTGCCGCCAATATCGCGCCGAGATCGTCTTCGCGGAAGACATTGCCGAAGCATTCGAACTCGTGCGCCGCATCGAGGCTGAAGAGGGACGCTATTTCGTGCATCCGTTCAACGGCTATCGCACGGTACTGGGCTCGGCCACGCTCGGCTACGAGTGGGCCACGCAAACACCCGACCTCGAGGCGGTGGTCGTGCCGATCGGGGGTGGCGGACTGGCCGCCGGTGTCGCGACTGCCCTGCGGCTCGCGAATCCGCGCGTGCATGTGTACGGCGTGGAACCTGAAGGCGCGGATGTGATGGGCAAGAGTTTTGCCGCCAATCACACCGTCAAGATGGGCAAGATGCACGGCATTGCCGATTCGCTCATGTCGCCGCACACCGAGGAATACAGCTACGAGCTATGCCGCCGCCATATCGACCAGCTCGTCACGGTATCCGACGACCAGTTGCGCGCGGCCATGCTGATTCTCTTCGAACAACTGAAGCTCGCCGTCGAGCCGGCGTGCGCCGCGGCCACCGCAGCACTGCTCGGCCCGCTGCGCGAACAGCTGCAAGGCAAACGCGTGGGTGTCCTGCTGTGTGGCACCAATACCGACCCGGTCAGTTTTGCCGCGCATATCGAGCGCGCACGTCAGAGCGAGTCGCAGTTTCCTCAATAGATTAACCATTCCTTTTTCGTCCCGCCAAAACACTAGCCTATCTTTCTGAGGTTGGTATCATGCGGCAATCGACATTCAGGAGGATTCTCTATGAGCATGGTTAAGGAATTTAAAGAATTTGCTCTCAAGGGCAACGTAATGGATCTGGCGGTCGGTGTGATTATCGGCGGCGCCTTCTCCACCATCGTCAATTCAATTGTTAAAGACCTGATCATGCCGGTTGTCGGCGTCGCCACTGGCGGCCTCGATTTCTCCAACAAATTTATTCGTCTCGGCGACATTCCGGCCAGCTTCAAAGGCAGCCCCGAGTCGTATAAAGATTTGCAGACAGCAGGCGTCGCGGTATTCGGTTATGGCTCGTTCATCACCGTGCTGATCAACTTCATCATCCTCGCGTTCATCATTTTCCTGATGGTCAAGTTCATCAACAATCTGCGCAAGCCGGCTGAAGCCGCTCCGGCCGAGCCGCCGGCCACGCCGGAAGACGTGCTGCTGCTGCGTGAAATCCGCGATTCGCTGAAAAGCGCGCCACGCTAAGTTTTTCCGGCACGTTCGCCGGTTCCAGCAAAAAGGCCTGTTGCGAGGTAATCGCAACAGGCCTTTTTTCATGGCGCCCGCGCAATGCGCCGCGGCAGCCATGCATCCAGTCAAGCGTGCTTACGCGTCCTTGCGTGCCTTCTTGCTGACGGCGCCTTCGATCATCGTTTCGAGTTGCCCGAAGTTCACGGGTTTGGTCAGATGCGAAGTGAACCCGGCGCTCAGGCAGCGGCGCACGTCTTCGTCGGTGCCGAAGCCGCTCAAGGCGACCGCGGGGACATCCGAATGCTCGCGGAACGCCTTGATGAAATCGAGGCCGGTGCCGTCGGGCAAACCGACGTCGCTGACCACCAGATCGAAGGTCTGCGACTGCGTGGCGGCGAGCGCGTCATCCACCCTGCCCGCGGTCGTGACTTCATGGCCGAGGCTGCGAATCAGTTGCGCCATCACCTCGGCGGTATCTTCGTGGTCTTCAATCAGCAGGATGTTCAGGAGACCGCCGGAACGCACCTCGTCCGGCACGGCGACAGGCGAGATTTCCGCCGGCGGCGCGGCCGTGGGCAACGTGATCGTGAACGTCGCGCCACAGTGCGCGCCAGGACTTTGCGCGATCACCGTGCCACCATGCACGTCGGTCAGCGCCTTCGTGATTGCGAGACCCAGGCCCAGACCGCCGAATTGCCGCGTCATGTTCTGGTTGCCCTGCTCGAACGCGTTAAAGAGCTTGCCGATCTGCTCCGGCTCGATGCCGATACCCGTGTCTTCCACCGAAATCTGCACGTGCATGCGTTCGTCGCGCGTACGCACATAGATATGGCCGCCGTCCGGTGTGAACTTGGCGGCATTGCGGATCAGGTTCCACAGCATCTGTTGCAGCCGCGCGCGGTCGGCCAGCACGTAGTGATGCTGGGCGTCCTTGTGAACGTGCACGTCCTGCTGCTTGACCTGAATCTCGCTGCGAAAGAGGTCGAGCACACTGTCTATCACGTCATGCACGTCGACGGTTTCCAGCGACAAGCGCAGCTTGCCATTCGCCACACGCGTGAGATCGAGCAGGTCGTCGATCAACCGTGCCTCGAGTTCGATGTTGCGGCGAATCATGCGCACACTCGAGCGCGCCTGATCGGGCAGATCGGGGATCATCTCCAGCACGCTGGCGCCGGCCAGCACCGGCGTGAGCGGCGTGCGCAATTCGTGCGACAGCATCGCCAGAAAGCGGTCCTTGGCGCGGTTGGCTTCCTCCGCGGTCTGCCGCGCAGCCTGCTCCGACGCGAGCAGCCGTTCGCGCTCCTCGCTCGCCTCGCGCTGCGAATGGATGTCCGTGTAGCTGCCGAACCACTTGCTGACATTGCCTTCGGCGTCACGCATCGGCACCACGCGGGCGTCGAACCAGCGGTATTCCCCGTCGTGGCGCCGGATCCGCAACTCGTGCCGGTAGTCGCCCGCGTTGCCCGTCACCGCCTTGAGCCAGCTGCGGCGAATCTCTTCGCGATCGTCCGGATGCACGGCGTCGAGCCACGCGAGACCGTATGAGCTGCTTTCGGCGAGACCCGTGTAGTCGTACCACTGCTTGGAAAGAAAATCGCAATCGCCCGCGGCATTGCAGGTCAGCACGAGGTGCGGCAATGCTTCGGACAAGGTTCGATAGTGCTGTTCGCGATCGCGCAGCAGCAAGGCTTCATCCGACGCCCGTTGCAAACGCACCTGTGTCAGCACCCGCTCGACGGCCTCCGGAAGGTAATCGAGGTAATCGCCGGATTTCGGCACCACGTCGGACACGCCCGCGCGCAGTGCTTCGATGACGCGTGATTCGTCGGTGAATCCGGTCACGAGGATGGCGGGAATGCGCACGCCTTCCGAGCGCAAGTGGCGGAAGAAGTCGAGCCCCGTCTCCGGACCGCTCAACTGGTAATCGAGCACCAGCAGATCGGGGCCGCCGGCGGCGAGCTTTTCGCGGGCCGCTTCGACGCCCGCGCAGATGGCGACCCGGCAGCCGGCGCGCTCGAGCGACTTGCGTGCGAGCCGCAGGATGCCCTCGTCGTCATCGACGACCAGCACATACGCGGGGGGCTGCGCGGACACTTCTTCGATCATGCGGAGTCTTCTCAGGCTAAGTCAACGAGTGCTCTATCTTGTCATGCGCAGCTTTCGGGCTGCTTCACGCGAAGTTTCCATCACGGCGCGGCCAGCCGCTGCCCGGACGGCAGCTTGACCACCTGCAGGAAAAAACCGAGACGGCGCACGGCTTCGATGAACGCATCGTATTCGACGGGCTTGGTGATATAGACGTTGCAGCCCAGCTCGTAGCACCGTTCGATCTCGCGCGGGTCGTCGGTCGTCGTCAGGACGATCACCGGCACGGCGGCCGTTTGCGGCGACTCCTTCAGGCGCCGCAACACTTCGAAACCGTCCACGCGCGGCATCTTCAGATCCAGCAGCACGACGAAATTCGTCAGATTTTCGCGCGTGGGGAGCGCTTTGGCAGCGGGGCTCGCGGCAGCCGGCGCCGGGCCGAAAAAATAATCGAGTGCCTGCTGGCCGTCGCGAAAGCGCACAAAACAGTTCGAAATGCCGGCACGGCGCAGATTGCGCTCGACCAGCGTGGCGTGGCCGTCGTCATCTTCGATCAGCACGATGCTGACCGTCTCCCCGTGGCTCATATGCTCTCCGTACTAAACGTTTCTATGCCTGCCGCTTGTGACCGCCGTGCGGCTTACCCTTCTGCTTCTGCTTCCGCCACGCGCCGCCTCAGAGGCGCGTGGGCTGTTCCGGCAACGCCACGAAAAACGTCGAACCCGCCCCTTCCGCGGACTCGACCCAGACGCGGCCGCCATGCCGCTCCGCCACCCGCCGCACCACCGCAAGACCGATACCGTCGCCGGCCGCGGCGTCGCCGTGCAGGCGCTGAAACGCCCGGAACACCTTCGACATATACGCGGCCGGAATGCCCAAGCCGTTGTCGCGCACGTAATAGGTGCGCATGCGCACCGTGCGCGGCTCGGTTTCCTCGACCGGCTCCGCATCCAGCGCGCCGACTTCGATGCGGCCATGGCGAGCCGGATCGAGATAATTCAGCGCGTTGCCGATCAGGTTGCCGAAAATCTGTTCGATCGCGCCCGGGTCACCCCAGGCGGGCGGCAACTCGCGCACGGTCACCACCGCCGCGCGCTGCCCGATCACGCCTTGCAGCGCGTCGATCACCCGGCCCACCACGCGTCCCACGCTCACCCGCTGCCATTGATACTCGAGCCGGCCGGCACGCGAAATCCGCAACAGCGCGTCGATGATCGCCGCAGCCCGCGTTACCGCAATACGCAAGTATTGCAAGGATTCGCGCACATCGCCCTGGAGTATATGCGCCATGCGCCGATGCTCGGCCTCCGGCAATCCGGCCGCCTCGACGAGATTATCCAGTTCGGTGCACGAGACGTGCAATTCCTTCGAAAAACCTTGCAGATTCACCAATGGCGAGCGCAGATCGTGCGACACGCTGTAGATGAACATTTCATTGTCTTGCGTTTCCTGACGCAGCTCCTCGTTGACGCCCACCAGCTCCTGCGCGCGCGCTTCGAGCCTCGCTTTCAGCGTGGCCTGCCCGACCTCCGCCTCGCGCAGGCGCGCGCCCGTCTGATGCAGCACGGCGTCGAGCGCGGCGATTTCGTCGTCACCCGACAGCGGTGCGGCGAGCGGCCGGCCGTTGCCGAGCCGCTCGGCATTGTCGGTCAGCACTTCCAGCCGCCGGCCGATGCTGCGCGCGAACACCACGGCGGTAGCGCCCCAGATCAGCATCGAGCCGAGCACCGCGGCGACCAGCGCATTCTGTTGTCGATCACGGCGCTGCGTGAGCGACGCCGCGCGTTCGGCGTCGAGCCGCGCCGCCTCCTCGCCGAACGCGGCGAGCTCGTCGCGAAACACGGCGATCTGCTGCGGCAGCGCGCCGGTTTCCAGGGCGGCAAACGACTTCGGGCTGCGGCCCGCGTGCAGCGCCTGCGAGATCGCAACAGCCTGCACGCGATAGGCTTCGATCGCCTGCTGCATCTTGTGCACGTGCTTGAGTTGCTGCGGTGTGTCGGCAACCAGCGAGTCGAGATTCGACAGACGGTCGCCGAGGTCGACCCACACCGTATGCCGGTCGATCAGCGACGGATCGCCGATGACCATCGCCGTGCGAACCCGCGCCGCCTGACGTAGCAGCGGATCGACGATGGCCGACGATTGGTAGAGAACCTGCTTGCTGTTGGTGACCCACTGCGCGGCCTGCGCCGTCTGCTCCTGGGTGTCGAAGACGAAGCCAAGTAGTGCCAGCTCGACGACGCTCGGCACGGCAATCAGCAGCAGCCCCTTGGTGAAAAGTTTCATGTTCGCCCGAAGGATCGCAAACGGTCACTCAGGCCGCCGCGGTTCGCGGGACCGCCCGCGCCTCGCCCTCTCGACAGGCGCCGGCAAGGCCGGAACGACGAACACGGCGTGGTGCCGCCGGACGGGCCATTATCGACGTGAACGCGAGATATTTCAATGCAGCGGCAAGATGCGCTCGCCCACACAAAAATGACTTTTTTATTGATACGGGATGTTTTTTCCGCGCCTCGTGCGTCTATGATGGAGACAGATGTGATGGGAAGGGAAGGCGCGCGGCAAGGCGGTTCGGCATGATTCGTGCGGGAGTGGGTGGAACGGCGCAAACGTCGAATCACCGTGAATCCGGCCTTGTCGTATGCTATAAAAGATCGACGTGCGGCGCGCGAAGCCGGGAGTTGTCGCATGAGGACGCTGCGTTTCTTGCAATTCTTTTTCAGGCGAATTTTTATGTCCTTCCCGAAAAAGCGTAGACGCGC
>DASVNP010000257.1:0-50078 GCA_036383775.1 Paraburkholderia sp.
ATTCCAGCGCAACAACGAGCGCTACCAGTTCATGAAGTGGGGCATGCAGGCATTCGACACGTTCAAGGTCGTGCCGCCGGGCGTCGGTATCGTTCACCAGGTGAACCTGGAATACCTCGCACGCGGCGTGCACAAGAAGGCTGACGGCTCGGACACGGTGTACTACCCGGATTCGCTGGTCGGCACCGACAGCCACACCACGATGATCAACGGTATCGGCGTGGTGGGCTGGGGCGTGGGCGGTATCGAAGCGGAAGCCGGCATGCTCGGCCAGCCGGTGTACTTCCTGACGCCGGACGTGGTGGGCGTGAACCTGAAGGGCAAGCTGCGCGAAGGCGTGACGGCAACCGACCTGGTGCTGACCATCACCGAATTGCTGCGTAAGGAAAAGGTCGTCGGCAAGTTCGTCGAGTTCTTCGGCGAAGGCACGAAGTCGCTGTCCCTGCCGGACCGCGCAACGATCGGCAACATGGCGCCGGAATACGGCGCGACCATGGGCTTCTTCCCGGTCGACGAAAAAACCATCGACTACTTCAAGGGCACGGGCCGCACGGACGCAGAAATCTCGGCATTCCAGAACTACTTCAAGGCCCAGAACCTGTTCGGCATTCCGAAGGACGGCGACATCGACTACACCAAGGTCGTGACGCTGGATCTCGGCACGGTGGCACCGTCGCTGGCTGGTCCGAAGCGCCCGCAAGACCGTATCGAAATCGGCAATGTGAAGTCGACGTTCAGCGACCTGTTCTCGAAGCCGGTGGCGGAAAACGGCTTTGCGAAAAAGGACGCCGAACTGGACGCGCAGTACACCACGTCGAACGGCGTGAACGTGAAGAACGGCGACGTGCTGATCGCCGCCATCACGTCGTGCACGAACACCTCGAACCCGAGCGTGCTGCTGGCCGCCGGCCTGCTGGCGAAGAAGGCTGTCGAAGCCGGCCTGACGGTCGCTCCGCACATCAAGACGTCGCTGGCTCCGGGATCGCGCATCGTCACGGAATACCTGACCAAGACCGACCTGCTGAAGTACCTCGACAAGCTCGGCTTCACGCTGGCCGCTTACGGTTGCACGACCTGTATCGGTAATGCGGGCGACTTGACGCCGGAACTGAACGAGGCGATCACGAAGAACGATATCGTCGCGGCGGCAGTGCTGTCGGGCAACCGTAACTTCGAAGCGCGTATTCACCCGAACATCCGCGCCAACTTCCTGGCTTCGCCGCCGCTGGTCGTCGCTTACGCAATCGCCGGCAACATCACGCGCGACCTGATGACCGAGCCGGTTGGCAAGGGCAAGGGCGGCCGCGACATCTACCTGGGCGACATTTGGCCGACCAGCGAAGAAGTCAACGACCTGCTCAAGTTCGCGCTGGACGCAGACGCATTCCGCAAGAACTACTCGTCGCTGACCAAGAAGGGCGACCTGTGGAGCAAGATCGAAGGCGAAGAAGGCCAGGTCTACGACTGGCCGAAGTCGACCTACATCGCCGAGCCGCCGTTCTTCGGCAGCGACTTCTCGATGACGCCGGCTGACAGCATCGCGGCGGTGAAGAACGCGCGCGCACTGGGCATCTTCGGTGACTCGGTCACGACCGACCACATCAGCCCGGCCGGCTCGATCAAGGAAGATTCGCCGGCAGGCAAGTGGCTGAAGGCGAACGGCGTGCAGAAGGCCGACTTCAACAGCTACGGCTCGCGCCGCGGCAATCACGACGTGATGATGCGCGGCACGTTCGCAAACGTCCGGATCAAGAACCTGATGATCCCGGCGAAGGCAGACGGCTCGCGTGTGGAAGGCGGTCTGACGATTCACCAGCCGAGCGGCGAGCAAGAGTCGATCTACGACGCCGCAATGAAGTACATCGACGCCGGCACGCCGACCATCGTGTTCGCGGGCGAAGAGTACGGCACGGGTTCGTCGCGTGACTGGGCTGCGAAGGGTACGCAATTGCTGGGCGTGAAGGCCGTGGTCGCACGCAGCTTCGAGCGGATCCACCGTTCGAACCTGGTCGGCATGGGCGTTCTGCCGCTGCAGTTCAAGGGCTCGGATAGCGTGCAATCGCTCGGCATCACCGGCGAAGAAACGTACGATATCGAAGGCCTGGGCGACGACTTCAAGCCGCAACAGGAAGTGACGCTGGTGATTCGTGGCAAGGACGGCAAGGAAAAGCGCGTGCCGGTGCTGCTGCGTATCGACACGCCGATCGAAGTCGACTACTACAAGCACGGCGGGATTCTGCCGTTCGTGCTGCGTTCGCTGCTGGCTGCTTAAGCCTGGCGGTAACGCAGACGGCCTGGCCGTTTTGCAGGGGCTGCGTCCTGTGGAGGACGCAGCCGACTTTGAAGCCCGACCATTGGTCGGGCTTTTTTTTGCTTTGCCTGAACGGGACAACGCGGCAGACAGTCGCGATATGCCAAATGCAATGATGGCGTTCCCAACGCACGGCGAGCGTGATAGGCAGCATTTTGAATGCGCTTACTATTGACCCAGGTCCGATTGAAAGGCGTCGGGCTTGTCGGTAATCCGGCGTTGGATCATTCGGGCGTTCCAATCAGTGTCTCCTATTGCCGTCACAGCGGCGCGCGTGGTGATCCGTTCTCGTTGCTGAGTGGCCCAGTTGAACAACGCTGCACGGTCGGCGGCATCGCTTTCGGCTGGTGAATGTGTGGTCCATTCGGGTTGCCTCGAAACGGACGCCCGCGTGGCCGGGCGGACAGTGCCACTCGACGCTGAACGCCTCACGATATGCGATGCGCTCATGGGCGCGACGGCTGCCTTGCGATCGACATTCGCAAGGCGGCCCGTGGTCGGCGTCTGCCGCCTCGACAGGATTGTCTTTGGCGTCGAGCCGATGACCGGATACTCACCTTGCGCGACCGTCTGCGCATCTTCAGCTACCTGCTGAGCCGGTACACCCGCCCCTTGCGGACGATTCGCGACCTGAGTGCTGAGCGCATGCACGGCTGGCCGCGTCGCGGCCAGCATCGCCGCCTGATCGGCGTTGTGCGTCGTGCAGGTCGCCAGTAACCAGGCCAGCGCAATGCTGCACGTCACGAAGATCGTCGCAGCGAGCACATGGTCTGTACGAGACGAAAGCGGACGAGCCTTACCCATCTCGAGATAACGCTTGGCTTCGACCAGTTGCGCATCGAAACGAGAGAAATGGTCACGTTGCGGCGGCAACTTATAGAAAAGAATATGCTTCACGCCCGCCGGCAAACGGCTGTTACCTACCGGCGGCGCCTTGCGCTGCAGAGCGCCAAGGATTGCCTGTTGCGCTTCAGTGGGTGCCGCGACGCGCGGCGCGCGCCGCGCATCGGCTTGCGCCAGACGTCGCCGCGAACCGAATGGCGGCGGCAGGCCCTCGAGCGGCCGTGTCATGGGAAGCGCCAGATCGCCTTCGATCAAGGCCAGCGGTCGATTCATCGTGCGGTGCTCCGGTGTAGGTCGGGCGCTGTCTTGAGTTGCGCAACCAGGGTCCTGACGCGCTCTGCCAGCGCGTCAATTGAGGCGGCGCTGTGTTCCAACGGCGAGGCGCTGGCGCGTCGCAGCGCTTCCGTCAGACCGTGCGCACCTACGAGGCCAACGGCTCCGCTCAATCTATGCAGCAAGGCAGGCAAGCGGTCGGTCTGCCCTTGAAGGTTTAATGCGCGAAGGTGCTCGAGGTCGTCGTCCATTGCATGGCGCCAGTCGTCCAGAAACGCACGGAGATCGATACCCTCTTCAGACAGCGCGTCAAGATAACGGCGTTCGAAAGGCTCGAAGGAAGCGCTCGCAGACGCGTCACCGGGCTGTGCGGCTTGAGTGAACAACGGCGCTTGCGCACTGCCTGGAGCAGGTTCCACGGATGCTCGCCATTGGTCGACAGTAAACGGTGCGTTGAAGTTCGCGCGAACGCCTGCAGCCGAACCGTTTGCAACGGACAGCTCGCCCTGCATACTCTGAGCGAGCAACTGGCAGAGCTGCAGACTGACATCCGCGCTACCGAGCCGTTCATCCGCGAGGGGTTCGGCAACGTCAATGCGCGGACGGAAAAGCGACTGTTGAGCGGCAGGCGCACGTGTGTCGCCGGCGGCCACCACGCTGGCGAATATGCGCTGCGAGCCCAGATTTAATGGCTCCGCCCATACGCGCAGCGCGATTTCGCCGTGCGTGCCAAGCTGGATTGTTCGGCTTAGCAAATGAAAGAAGAGTTGGCCGAGGCGAGTGCTGTCAGCGAGAATTGTCTCGGCTACCGTTTGGTCGACGCTCGCGCCCAACCGCGAGCCTTGGCGAGTTGCGAACGGCATGAGCAGCGCGATCACGCCGTCGACAAGCTCGCGCAGGTTCGTAGCGCTTTCGTCGAGGACGAAGGCACGCGATTCCGGCGACGAACAATCTGCGACACGTGCGGCCTGCTCTCGCGCCAACGCGGTCTCGCATGTAGAAGCAGACAGGCTCATTTTGTTCATGGCCCGCGAACCTAGTCGATCAGCTTATGCAATAAAGCAAACTCGACCAGTCCTGCCAACGACGACAGCCCCAGTTTCTCCTGGATGCGATTCTTGTACGTGCTCACGGTCTTGCCGCTGATAAACAATGCCTCACCAATCGTCTTGTTCGACATGCCTTTCGACAGCATCTGCAGAATGACGAGTTCCTTGTCCGACAGCAGTGAGATCCTTTCCGCTTCATCTCCTGGGCCCAATGCAGGCACCATTCCAGTACCTCTGGATGTCACAGGGAAAACCGTGTAACCGGCGAGCACCGCCTCTACGCCACGCAGGATTTCCTTCATATCCTGCGACTTGCCGACAAAGCCGTGGACACCTGATCGCATTGCGCGCGGCGCGAAGGTGGCCGCGTCGTGCCCTGACAGCACCAGCACGCGAATCGCCGGGTGGGCAAGTTTCAGGCGCGGAATCACATCGAGTCCGCTAATGCGCGGAATATCGAGGTCCAGTATGGCGAGATCCGGCGTGTATTGGCGGGCCAATTCGACAGCAGTCTGTCCGTTGTCGGCCTCAATGACTTCTTCAACGCCGAGCAATTGCGTAAGTTGCAGCTTGACGATCATCCGGAATGCGGGATGGTCATCGACAATCAGAATAGTTGACATTCGTTCCCTCTTGAACACACGCTTTGCGGTAGTGCGTTTGCCTTCAATACGCGTACGCTAGAACGCCGCGACAACAAGCTCTATCTCGACCCGCCGATTCGGCGCGAGGCAACGCACCAACTCCTCGGGTACCGATCGCCTGCAGTCGACGAGCGGATTCAAACTGCCGCGGCCCACCGCGATGATCGGCAGTGTCACGCCGTGCGTTCGCAGATAGCGCTCGACCGTCCGTGCTCGTTGCAACGACAAGCTCTGGTTGTGTGCCTCGTTACCGAGGCGATCGGAGTAGCCAGTTATCCTCAACTCACGCGGGCCCGGAGCGCTCTGCAGACGTGTAACCAAAGCGTCGAGTTGACGACGGCCCGCCGGCAGCATCGCGGCGTCATTGCCACCGTTGAAGAGGAAAAGAGAATCGGCCCGCAGCGTAATTTTTCGCCGCGGCTCCACAGTGGGTGTCGTAGCCGCTACGGACGTTTGGGTCGCCTGCGCGCATTGCAGCGCCGCCTCCGCAGACTTGCGCAAATTGCTCTGCACTTCCGGCAAGCGCTTCTCGGCATTGGAAAAACTACGTATCCACGCGTCGTGTCCGGCTTGCATCAGTCCGACCTCAGCACAGGCTAGCGGCAACTGCGCCTTCGGGCATTGGGCAACGGCAGAATCTGATTTGATGGTGTTGACGATCTTCCACAGATCGGGACGCACGGTGGACACGGTGCGTAAGGCTGGATTGGCGGCAGATTGCGGCGCGCCATTCTCCAGACTCATCGTGATCACGGCCGCCTGCCCAACCGCTTCTTCGACGAAACCCCAGTGGTCGTTAGCTTGCCGCGCCTGTTGGGCGGCATTGATCCAGCATTGCGCCTTGGCGCGAAAATATGGGTTCGCGTCACCCGGCAGCCTATCAAGCCGCGTCTGTAGCGACGCCAACGCCGTGCCGCTGCTTAAGACCGGCGCGTAGGTTGTAACCCATTGGGAATTGGGGGCACCCGCGGCTTCGTCTTGCGTCGCACCAAAACCGGTTTGCAGTACTGTGGCATCTTCAATGGCGAGCCGTTCACGCGCTGCGCGGTCCACACACCCCGTTAAGGCCAGCGCGCACACAAGCACGGTTAGCTGGATTTTCATTGATTCTCTGCGGCAGGCGCATCTTCTTATCGAGGGCTTCGAGTATGAAGACACACCAACGCACAGGGAATGGGAGCACTCTTAGAATATCGTTATAAAGTTGTTGATCATGGTGCACGTCAAATAAAACCGTGCCCTTCTGCGCTGATGCTCAAGCCTTGACCGCTCGCGCCGCGTTTCTCCCGCGCAGCCACTCGAGCGCCAGCAGCAAGCTCGTGGAGAAGACAATCAGAATTGTCGCCAGCGCGGCGATGGTCGGGCTAATGTTCTCGCGGATACCGGTAAACATTTGCCGCGGCAGCGTAGTCTGATCCGCGCCGGCGAGGAACAAGGTCACGACGACTTCATCGAATGACGTCGCAAAGGCGAATAACGCGCCAGAAATCACCCCCGGGGAGATCACGGGCAGCGTAATGCTAAAAAATGTCTTCACCGGATTCGCACCCAGCGACAAACTCGCCCGCACCAGGTTGTAGTTGAAACCCTGCAAGGTCGCGGCCACAGTAGTCACGACGAAGGGCACGCCAAGCGACGCGTGCGCGAGAATCAGTCCAATATACGTATTGGCCAACCCGAGCGGCGCAAAGAACAGATACATGCCGACGCCGACCACCACCACCGGCACGATCATGGGCGAAATCAGAATCGCCATGAGCAGCCCCTTGCCACGGAAGTTTGCTTTAGTGAGTCCAATTGCGGCCAACGTGCCGAGCACGGTTGCGACCACCGTCGCCGATGGGGCGACGATAAAGCTGTTCTTCGCCGCCATGCGCCATTCGTCGGAAGCGATCAGATTCTGGTACCAGCGCAGCGACCAGCCTGGAATCGGGTACACCAGAAATGTGCTCGACGAAAACGACAACGGCACGATCGCCAGCACGGGCAGAATCAGATACAGCAGTGTCAGCACGGCAAGTCCGCGCAGCGCGAAATACCAGACGCGCTCGACCCACGAGGTATGCGGTGCAAAAAGGGGCTTGGCAAGTTTCATCTGGATAGGCTCCGTTCAGCCAAGGCTCAATGACGAACGCGTAAAGCGTCCGTAAATCACATACAGCACGAGTGTCGCGGCAAGCAGCAGACCGCCGAGCGCACACGCCATGCCCCAGTTGATCGTCACGTTGGTGAAGTACGCGACGTAGTAGCTCACCATCTGATCGTTCGGTCCACCGAGCAATGCCGGCGTGATGTAGTAGCCGATTGCCAGAATGAACACCAGCAGCGCGCCTGCGCCGATGCCCGGATACGTCTGCGGCACATAGACACGCCAGAATGCGGCGAACGGATGGCTGCCGAGCGAGACTGCGGCACGCTGATACGTCGGCGGGATTGACTTCATCACGCTATACAGCGGCAGAATCATGAACGGCAGCAGAATGTGCGTCATCGAAATATAGACGCCGGTCCGGTTGAACAGCAGCGACAGCGGATCATGCAACAGCCCGCTGCCAATCAGCGCTTTGTTCACCAGCCCTTCGCTCTGCAGAATCACGATCCATGCGGCAACCCGCACGAGGATCGACGTCCAGAACGGAATCAGCACGAGAATCATCACCAGATTCGCGCGGCGCTCGGACAGCGTCGAGATCCAGTATGCAAGCGGATAGCCGAGCAACAGCGCGAAGAACGTCACGGCCGCGCCGATCACGAAGGTGCGGCTGAACACCGCGAGATAGATCTGCTGATCGGGATCGGTCGGAATGATGTGGCCGAACGCGTCCTGCTTGTGGTCCAGTGAAGCCAGCAAATAGAACGGCGAATAGGCGCTGCCATTTTTCGCAATGGCCTGCCAGTAAGCGACGTCGTTCCAGCGCTCGTCCAGTTCGACGAATTTTGCGTGCGCCTGGGCGGGTGTCAGTTGCAGGGGCTTGTTGTTGTCGTCCACGAATGGCATGGCGTGCGCGGATTTGGCGACCAATGAGCGATAACCCGGAATTTCCACGTTCAGGCGTCGTGCGAGCGCGCCCATGCCGTCGCTGTCTGCGATCGCGGTGAGGTCGACCGCGAGAGCAGAATACGCGGCGTCCGGCGGCGGTGCCTTGCGATCCCAGCCGTTCAGCGCGGCGAGCGTATGCGGCAGCGCACCGACGACTTCGGGGTTCTGCGCGGCGCGCGTCAATAGGGCGCCAATCGGCACGACAAATATCAGCAGCAGGAAAATCGCGAGCGGCGCGATCAGCAGCAGCGCCATGGCCCGCTTTCTGGATTCTGCAGCCTTCAATTCGCGCTTGAGTCGGCCGCTTGATTCAGGCGTCGAGTCCGCAGCCATCGTCGTCGTAGTCACACCTGTCTCCAAGGCTGCGCGCGCCTGTCCACCGGACACGCGCGCGCTTCATTGCATCGATACGACGCAGCTACGCATGGAGCGAGCCGCGCCTTCCAACACCAGGCTCGTTACTTCGAAGCCCACGACGAAAAACGCTGCTCCAGTTCGTCGCCATGGTCGGTCCAGAACGCGAGATTCTGCAGCACCGCGTTTTTGCCGTTAGCCGGCGAGTTCGGCAAATTGGCGAGCGTCTTCGCGTCGAGCGCCTTGATGGCCGCCACGTTGA
The DNA here is from genome assembly GCA_036383775.1 of Paraburkholderia sp. GTDB lineage: Bacteria > Pseudomonadota > Gammaproteobacteria > Burkholderiales > Burkholderiaceae > Paraburkholderia. Next base: position 8,777 of record DASVNP010000257.1, read on the forward strand.
CCGGACCGTACGCGATGTTGTGCGCGTAGTCCTGCTGCGGCTTCGACGAAATCGAATACGCGATGTACTTCTCGGCCAGCGCCTTGTTCGGCGTGCCCTTCGGAATCGCCCAATAGTCGAGGTCGTAGATGCTGCCGTTCCACACCACCTTCAGGTTCTTGCCTTCCTTCTGCGCGGCGTCGATACGGCCGTTGTATGCCGTGGACATCACCACGTCACCCGCGACGAGGAACTGCGGCGGCTGCGCGCCCGCTTCCCACCACTGGATATTCGGCTTCAGTTCGTCGAGCTTCTTGAATGCGCGGTCCTGGCCTTCCTTGGTGGCGAGCACCTTGTAGACGTCCTTCGGCGCCACGCCGTCGGCCATCAAAGCGAATTCGAGGTTGTAGCGCGCGCCCTTGCGCATCGCCCGCTTGCCCGGGAATTTCTTGACGTCCCAGAAATCGGCCCAGCCGGTCGGCGCCGTCTTCAGCTTGTCAGCGTTATACGCGAGCGCCGTGGACCAGACGAAGAATCCCACGCCGCAAGTTTGCGGTGCTTCCGGAATCAGATCCGACTTCTTGCCGATCTTCGACCAGTCGAGCTTCTCGTACAGGCCTTCATCGCAACCACGGCCGATATCGCCCGATTCGACTTCCACCACGTCCCAGTTCACGTGCTTGGCTTCGACCATCGCTTTTACTTTGGCCTGCTCACCGTTGTATTCGACGGCGGTGACCTTGTTGCTGGTTTGCGTTTCGAACGGCTGGTTGAATGCGACTTTCTGCGCGTCGCCATTCGCGCCGCCGAAATTGACGACCGTCAGTTCGGCTGCATTGACTTGCGCGGCGCCCAGCGCGAGCGCCACAGCACCGACAGCGATGGCGCAGCGCGATTTCCCGATCTTGCTCATGGTGTGTTGCTCTCCTTTGGTGGTGTGCTTCAAGCTCAGTACGGTACGGCCTTGTTATGTGCGTCTTGACTTGCCCTGCCTGCGTCGAACACATCGCATGTTCAATGCATTCACGCTCCTGCGAACACCCGCAGATGCTCGGGTGCAAACTCCAGCGCGACCGGTGCGCCAGGCGCGAAGGACTCGAGTGCGTCGGTGCCAAGCGGCACCTTGACGAAGCACTCGTCCTGCTGCGGCACACCACAACGCATGCGCACGTGGTCGCCGAAATAGATCAGCCCGCGTGCTTCGCCGTTCAGCGCATTGGCGCCGGGCCGCGACACGCCGTTGGCGAGCTTCATGCGCTCGGGCCGGATGCATGCGACCGCCGGCGTGCCTGCCCGCGCGCCGCCGATGTTGCGGCCGGTGAGGCGCGAGCCGTCGCTAAGATGGAACTCGCAATACTCTCCGTCGACATTCGCGATCGTGCCGCGCAGCTTGTTGCTGTCGCCGATGAAGTTCGCCACGAACTCGTTGCATGGCGATTCGTACAGGCGATCCACGGTATCGAGTTGCTGCACGATGCCTTTATCGAACACGGCGACGCGGTCCGACATGGTCAGGGCCTCGCCCTGATCGTGGGTGACGTACACGAACGTGACGCCCAACTTCTCGTGCAATGATTTAAGCTCGTACTGCATGTGTTCGCGCAACTGCTTGTCCAGCGCGCCGAGCGGCTCGTCCATCAGCACCAGCTTCGGCTCGAACACCAGCGCACGCGCGAGCGCGATACGCTGCTGTTGCCCTCCGGAAAGCTGCGCCGGATAGCGCTTCGCGAAGCTCTCCATGCGCACCATCTTGAGCGCGTTATTCGTGCGATGCGCGCGCTCTTCGGCCGAAATCTTGCGCACGGTGAGCGGATAGGCGACGTTCTGCTCGACCGTCAGGTGCGGGAACAGCGCGTAGTTCTGAAACACCATGCCGATGTTGCGCTTGTGCGGCGGCACCGTATTGAGCAACGTGCCGTCGAGCCAGATTTCCCCTCCAGTGGGAAATTCGAAGCCCGCCAGTATCATCAGGCAGGTGGTTTTGCCCGAACCGGACGGCCCGAGCAACGTCAGAAATTCACCTTGATAGATATCCAGGTCGAGCTGTTTAACGACCAGCGTCTCGCCGTCGTACGTCTTGCGCACACCTCGAAAGCTGACGATCACGTCATCGGTTTTCATCGTCCAAGTCTCCTCTGTCGATCGGAGTTGGCGCTTTAGCGCTTACTCCGATCCCATGCAAGATGGTTGCGGCGGTCCGGCCGGCTCCCCGGTCATGCGGCGGGATTGCATCAATTGCGTGGCTCACTATAGACCGTTACGGTTCTACAATATGGAACCATTTCATTATTCTGGATAGAACCACTTGGACACGGTGATTTTGTCGGACTGGCTCGCCGCGAGGCTCGAGCGCGCCGCTGCCGAGCCGGTCTACCGGCAGACGTTGCGGCTCATGCAGCAGGCCATCCTGACCGGCCAGCTCCCGCCGGGCACCAAGCTGCCCAGTTCGCGCACGCTCGCCGAAGACCTCGGCATCGCGCGCAATACGGTACTGCACGTCTACGACCAGCTTACCGCCGAAGGCTACGTGATTTCCACCACCGGCAGCGGCACCTATGTCGCCGACACGCGGCCGGACACGGCTGCCGTGAATGCGCGCGGGAAACCCGCCGTGGCGGGCGTCGACATGGCAAGCAGCGCGGCCGCGGAAACACCGAAGCCGCCAAAGCACGGCCCCGACGACCTGTCCATGCGCGGCCGGCGCCTGATCGACAAGGCCGGCGTGTCCGCCAAGCAATGGGGCGCGTTCATGCCGGGCGTGCCCGACGTCGCGGAATTCCCGGCCCGCACGTGGAGCCGCCTGCAAGCACGGCTGTGGAAAGAAGCCAATCCCGATCTGCTCACCTACGCCCCCGGCGGCGGCTATCGGCCATTGCGGCGGGCGTTGTCGGATTACCTGCGGGTGGCGCGCTCGGTAAACTGCACGCCGGATCAGATCATCATCACTACGGGGATCCATCAATCGATCGATCTGGCCGTGCGTCTGTTGACCGATGTCGGCGATCGCGCGTGGGTCGAGGAGCCCTGCTATTGGGGTGCGCGCAGCGTGCTGCAATCGTCAGGGATCACCCTGGTGCCGGTGCCGGTCGACGACGAAGGTCTGAATCCGCGCGAACAGGATCTACAACAGCCGCCGCGGCTCGCGCTCGTCACACCGTCGCATCAATATCCGCTCGGCATGGTGATGAGCCTCGCGCGCCGCCGCACGCTGCTCGAATACGCGCGCCAGCACAACGTGTGGATCATCGAAGACGATTACGACAGTGAATTCCGCTACGGCAGCCGTCCGCTCGCCTCGCTGCAAGGACTCGACGACGCAGGCCAGGTGATCTACGTGGGCAGTCTGGGGAAGATGCTGTTTCCCGGCTTGCGGATCGGCTACATGATCGCGCCGGAGCATCTGGTGGACACGTTCCGCACCGGCGTGGCCGAGTTGTATCGCGAAGGCCAGCTGATGCAGCAGGCGGTGATGACCGACTTCATCATGGACGGCCATCTCACGTCGCACGTACGGCGTATGCGTGCGCTGTACGGCGAACGCCGGCAGATTCTGATCGACGCCATTACCGCGCGCTTCGGCAACGAACTGCCCGTCATGGGTGACGAAGCCGGGTTGCATCTGGTGCTCGGCCTGCCGGATCACGCGAACGATCGCGCGGTGACGGCCGCCGCTTACGATGCCGGCGTGATCGTGCGCCCGCTCGCGAGCTACTACAGCAGCGACACGCCTTCACGGCGCGGGCTGCTGTTGGGCTACGCGTGCGTGCCAAACGAGAAGATCGGTCCCGCGTTCGACACACTCGCACGCGTAATCGAGCAAACCGCGTTGAAGGCGCCGACCCGCGCGGCGTGAGCGGCGGGTGCGCCTGCCGCCGCAGGCGTAGCGCACGGCGGCGGCACGGTCAGCGCGACGCTCACTTCAGGCCAAAATCGACCCGCGTCGTTGCACCCTTGTCCTTGATGCCGTCGGCGTTCAGCTTCGGCGCAACGACAAACACGCGGCTGCTGTCGATCTTGCCTTCCAGGTACTGCTGCACACTCTGCGCCCGCTTTTGAGCAAGCTCGCGCAGGCTGGCGTCGTCGATCGGCGCATTGGCGGCAAGTGCGCTCTTCATCTCGTCGTCCGGCACGCTCTTGGTCAGGCCGACAAAATTGCGCGGCTTCTTGAAGTCCGCCGACTTGTACGCCTTGGTCAGATACTTGTCGTATTCCTTCGGATCGACCGTGACGGTCGACAGATCGACGCTCTCGCCGTTACCTACCACGTCCTTGATTTTCTGCTGCTTGACGAGGCGATCGACGTAGCCGGTGCGCAAGGCGGGTTCGTCGACCGCCGGATCGACCCGGCCAATCAGGTCCATCTTGATCGACGGCTTGTCGGCCAGCGCCTTCACGATCGCGTCGAGTTTCTGGTTGTCGGTGTCGGTGAGTTTTGCCGAACCCGGCTCGAACTCGACATAACCCAATTCCTCGCCCTTGCCGCCGAACGCATTGGCGATCAGCGAGAACGGCGCGGTCACCGCCTTCTGCAGCAGGTTGAGCACTGCATGCCAGATCAGGCCGCCAATGCTGAACTCCGGATTCGACAGCGAACCCGACACCGGCAGATTCACATCGATTTCGCCGCGCGAATTTTTCAGCAGCGAGATCGCGAGACGCACCGGCAGTTTGGTCGCCGTATCGTTCTCGATGTGATCGCCGAACGTGAGCTGATCGATGAACAGATGGTTGTCGGCGTTCAACTGATCGTTGTCGAGCTTATAGTGCAGATCGACGTTCAGCTTGCCCTTGGTTATCGGATACCCGGCATATTTCGCCGAATACGGCGTGAGATTGGTCAGCTCGATATCGTGCGCGCTCGCGGTCAGATCGAGTGCCGGCTTCGCGATCAGCGGATTGATCGTGCCACGGATCGACAGCGGGCCATTGGCCGCCAGTTTCGCCGCAATGTCTACCGGTGCGGGCGTGGTCGATTGCGTGCCGAACGCGCCGACCGTGCCCTGAATGGCGACCAGGTCCGCCGTGTAATTCGGCTTGATGAAGTTGTCCGTGTAGGTCACGCGGCCCTGTTGCAGCACCAGTTGGCCGAAGTGCATCTTGACCGGGCTTTGCGGCGGCGTCGCGGCGGTCACCGTGGCGGGCGTAGCCGACGCGGCCGGCGCGGGCGCAGCTACCACGGCGGAGGCCGCCTGCGGCGTCAGCGGCACGGGTTCGGCGCCGCTCTTGTCGCGCGTCAGCGACTGCGGGGCGCCGCTTTCGTGCGCCACGACGTCCTTGAGATTGAGCTTGCCTTGCGCGTCGAGCAGCACGCGCCCATAGAACTTCGTGAACGTGACCCGGCTTGCGTCGACAACTGTGCCCTGCTCGTCGTAAGTGGCCTTGAGGTTGGACAAGGCAAGCGAGCCCCACCCCGCGAACGGGTCGGAGGTCGCCTTGTCGAGCATGCGGACGTCGACGAGCGCCATGTCGCCGCGGTAGCTCGCTGTCAGCGACTTCGCCTGACTCAGCGCAAGATCGCCGTTCGCATTGAGCAACGCGCTCGCGATCACCGCATTCAGCTGGCTGCCGAAGTACGGCTCCAAAGCCGCCGCGTCGAGCCGGTTGGCGTTCACCTTGACGGCCACCTTGAGCGGCGTCGCCGTCACGTCGCCTTTCACACCGACCGTGCCTTTCTTATTCAGCGTGGCCTGCAGATCGACTGGCAGCGGACGGCTCAGGTCGTCGCTGATCTGCTGCACTTTCAGTTGCAGCGGCGTGAAGCTCAGCTTCACCGGTTGAGGCGTGGTGTTATCGGTGAAATTGACGGTGGCGTCTTTGAGGTTCAACTCGCCGATCTTGTAATGCCACGCGGGCCCTTCGGCCTGCGCCTTCTTCACCGCATGGACCGCGCTACGCTCCGACGCGGCTTCGTGCCCGGCTGAAAGCGAAGTGAGGTTGATGCTGCCGTTTTTCAGACGCTGCGCGTCGACCGCGAGACCGGTCGTCTCGACGCTGGCGATCTCGGCCATGCGAGCGGCCACGTCGACCTGCTTGAGCGTCACACGGCCTTGCGCGAGCGAGATCACCGGCGCCTTGCTGCCGCGCGCCGCCAGCTTCAACGATTGCAGGTCTAGCTGGGTATCGTTGACCATGACGGCCACCGGCGACTTCGACCAGTTCGCGCCGACGTTCGCCGTGGCGGACAGCTCGCCGTCCATCACTTGCGCCGCGGTCGCAGTGTCGATATACGGCTGCAGCAGCGGCAGCTTCAGTGACTTCAGATCGATCTTCGAGTTGGCCGTCTTCCCGACGAGGCCAAACTCGCCAGCCGCGCCGAGGGAGCCGGCGCCATCCTTGAAGTCGGTGTCGAGCGTGTAGTGCGCGGGCACGGTGCCCAAGGTCGAAAAATCGGTGAGCGTGACATTGAGCTTTTGCAGGCCGGCGTCGATCGGCCGCGAGGCGGCGTAGTCGCGGACATTTATGGTGCCGTCATTGAGCGCGAAGCGTTTGATCGACAGATCGAGCGGCGGTGCGGTCTTTTCCGTGGCGGCGGCGCCGGAGGCCGCACGCGGCGCGCTCGCGGCCGGTTCGGACGCGGCCGAAGAACTTGCAGCCGCAGGCGCGGGTGCGAACATCTTCTCGACGCTCAGCACGCCGTCCTTGTCGCGCGCGAGACTGGCGCTCGGGGCGTCGATACGGATATCGTCGAAGTGATAGAGGCTCTTCAACGGCTCAAGTGTCGCGGCGGCCACGTGCACCGCGCGCGCCGCAAAAAACGGTGCCTTGCTCTGATCCTGCACGTCGACGTCGTTCATATCGACGGTGCCCGCCACGCGCAGCGAAGGCGCGTCGTTGGACATGACGAAGTTCAGCTTCAGATCCGTGGACAGCTTGCCGGACTCCACGATCACCGGCAGTTTGGTCGGCACGTAGGACATGAGACGCGGCACATCGAGCCCTTCGAAGCGCAACGACACTTCCGATTCCCGCGACGCCGCAAACGGCTTGGTCCTGCCGTCGATGGCAAGCGGACTGCCGTCGATACGCGCACGCAGCAACGGCTCGACGAAGATGTCGGTTTTCGAAGGCAGCGTGGCGATAAACGGAATGCCGAGCTTCCATTGATCGATCACATGCGTCGCGCCGAGCAGCTTGTCGTCGAATGTGATCTGGCCGTTTTCGAGCCGGATGTTCGAGATGGCGAACTGCGCCGGTTTGCTATCGGGCTTGGACGGCTGCTTCGCGAATTTGTCGATCAGATCGGTGAAATTGAAGCGTTGCGCATCAAAGCGAACAATGTGAAAGCGCGGCGAATCGAGCTGCACTTCGTCGACGATCGGCGCTCCGCGAAACAGCGAAGTCCACGACGCCTGCACGATGAGCCGCGAGATGTCCACGAAGTCGCCCGCGCCGCCGCGCTCGCCGATATGCACACGATCGGCTTCGAGTTTGAGCGTGTACGGATTGAGCGCAATACGGCCGATGGTGGCGGGACGGTCGAGCTGTTTGCTGAGCTGTTGTTCGGCAAGGTGGCGTATCAGCGGCGGCGCCGCGAAAAAGCCCAGCAGACCGAACAATACGAGGAAGATCAGCAGGCCGGTGATGCCGCGCCGGGTGCGGCGCGACTGCGCGACGTTGCGCACGGTCTGCATGGAAGAAGCTAACGATGCTTTATTGAGGCTTGCCATGCTCGGTTTTGGGTAATGCGGCAGCAAGCCCGCCGCGAAAACGAAAATCCCGCAAGCGGCAGTATAAATCGTGAATCACCGGTGAGATAGGAATGTAAGCCGGGGCTTACACAATCGTCCGCGCGGTCATGCCGCATGCCCGTCGCGGGGAGCGGCGGACATGCGCGGATGGGTGCGTCATCCGGTTGTCACTGACATCACTGACATCACCGAAATCACCGAAGCGCGGCTGTCACGCTTCGGCCACGGATCACTGGCGCACGACCGCCGGCGGTTGCCAGCTGCCGTCGGTGGCTTGCGGCTTCGGTGCGTACAGGCGCAGCACCAGTTGCAGATCGGCGCGCGGCGCCGGCAGCCAGTTGCCGCTCTTGCTGCGCACGGACGACACGACCACGTCGAGCGAGCCGTCGCGATTGCGGCGGGCGGCGTTGCGATCGCCGACGGCCATGCGCGCCGGCGCGCTTTCGCCCAACGCACCTTCCTTCGTGTAGGCGGTGATCGACCAGAAGCCGCGCACCGGCGGCAACTGGTTCGGCGCGAAATGGATCAAGTAGCGGTTGGCGCCGTTGAGCGCGTGACCGTCGCTGTCCTGAGTCACGACCGCTCGCACTTCGTCGTCTTTCGTGCCGATGCCCGGTTGCGCATAAGCGGCATAAGCGCGCAGCGCGTAGTCCGGACCGTAGGCACCCACGCCGTCGCCGGCCCAGCTCCAGCCGTTGCCGTTCAGCAGATTCGACGGCGGTGTGACGACGCGCTCATGACCGTCGGCGAGACCGGCCGCGACGGCCTCAGGCGCGTTCGGCAGCTTCACCGGCTCGCCGGGCGTCACGCCGAGGTCCGAGAGAAACTTGAGCGCATGCGGATCCGCCGGTGTCGGCGGATTGTCGGGCAACGCCTGCGCGAGCCGGCTGAAGAAGCCGTTCGCGTCGAGCGCCGCGACCTGGGCGGCCGCCGTGCTGGAAGCGGGAGCGGCCGCATTGCTGCGCGGCGACGAAATCGTCACCGAACGGGTGTCGCCCGCATAGGCGCTCAGTGGCGCGACACGAATGGCGCGCTGCAGCTTGCGCACCGCCGTCAGGTCGCGCGTGCCGTTCGACTGGATCCGCACGCTCACCCACGCGTTACGGGTCGGCACATCGACGCGCGTCACGCCCTTGGGCAAATCGCCCTTCCAGCCCAGGCCGACGAAGGCAATAGTCTGCGCCTTGATGCCCGCCGCACGGGTGGCGAATTGCGAACCGGTCGACCACACCACGTTGGTCCACATGTCGAGCACACGGGCGTCGACATAGCGGCCATGCGAGTCTGGCAGCGACACGATCACGGGCTCACTGCCGACATCCAGCCAGCCGGTCGAATCCAGCGTGTCGAGGCTCGGCTGAAGCGGATTGGACGCGCCGACCGGCGGCGCCGCCTGCGCGTGGCGCAGCGTATTGAGCGGTGCCTGCCCGGGATCGGTCCCGACCGCCGCGTCGCGCGCAACACCCATCAGAACCAGCGGATAGCCGAATACGTACGAGTCAGCGACTTCGTCCTTGATCCAGCCGGTGGACTTCTGCGTCGAGCTCGGCGTCGACGCGCAACCGGCCAGAAATGCGAGGCCTGCGAGCGATGCGCAGGTCCAGTGAATCGAAAACAGTTCTCGGCGATTTTTTATCATTCGTTCAGGTGGCGGAACGTGCGGTCCTAAGGGAGGCGCCGGCGCGCAGCGAAACCTGCCTGGGTGGCCCCCCAAGCAACAATACAGCCAGGCTGCAGTTCGCCATGCCGACAACACCGCGTTGTATCGTATCCTTGCTCACCAGGCAAGCGCATTTCAGGAATAGCGGCGCATCGTGCGCACAAGCAGTTCATTTGCGCTACGGTTGACTCTTTTATGGCGTCCGCCGTGGCTCCCCCGCCGATTGCATCGCACCCATGCTTAAGGCAATTGGGCAATTGCCGGGATCGAGGTGACGCGGCCGGGTCGGGGCGCACCGTACAATCCGCTCTTGACCTTCCCATCATGGGAAGGTCAATACTGGGTTCATGACGCGGCCGGATGCCGCTATGAGCCTTGCCTACCATGACCGAACTTGCCACCTCCCTGCGCCCCGCGGACCCTGCTGCCCTGCCCACGCATACGGCCGAACTCGATATCGGCGGCATGACTTGCGCCTCGTGTGCGATGCGCGTCGAGAAAGCGCTGGCAAAGGTGCCGGGCGTCGCGGGCGCTTCGGTGAATCTCGCCACTGAAACTGCCACCGTCGATCTGACCGGTGCCGACACCACCACAGACACGCTGATCGCCGCGGTCAAGAAAGCGGGCTACGAAGCGACCTTGATCGCGCCGCCGGACGCTCCGGCAGCGGCCGACAATACCGCCCCCGCGAACCCCGCCGGCCGCAAGCGCGACCAGACCCGCCGCGAACTGGCGGCCGTGCTCGCCTCCGCCGTACTGACGCTGCCGCTCGTCGCGCCGATGGTGGGCGAATGGTTCGGCTTGCACGCGATGCTCCCACCGTGGGTGCAACTCGGGCTCGCCTCGATCGTGCAGTTCGTGTTCGGCGCACGCTTCTACCGCGCGGCGTACCGTGCCGTGCGAGCCGGCGCCGGCAACATGGACTTGCTGGTGGCGCTCGGCACGTCGGCGGCGTACGGCATCAGCGTCTACGAGCTGGCGACCCATCCGGGCGACGTGATGCATCTGTACTTTGAAGCGTCGGCGGTCGTCATCACGCTGGTGCGCTTCGGCAAGTGGCTCGAAGCGCGCGCCAAGCGCCAGACGACCGACGCCATCCGCGCGCTCAACGCGCTGCGCCCTGACCGCGCGCGAATCCGTGTCGGCGCCGGAGAGCGCGAGGTGCCACTGGCGCAGGTGCGAGTCGGCACGGTGGTGATCGTGCGTCCCGGCGAGCGCGTGCCGGTCGACGGCGCAGTGCTCGAAGGCCGCACGCATATCGACGAATCGCTAATCACCGGTGAAAGCCTCCCTGTACCGAAACAGGTGGCCGATGCGGTCACCGCAGGCTCGATCAACGGCGAAGGCGCGATCGCCGTGACCACCACCGCGATCGGCGCGGAAACCACGCTCGCGCGAATTATCCGCCTCGTGGAAAGCGCGCAGGCCGAGAAGGCACCGATCCAGCGGCTGGTCGACCGGGTCAGCGAAATCTTCGTGCCGGCGATTCTGGCGATCGCGGTCCTGACGCTGGTCGGCTGGCTGATTGCCGGCGCGGGCGCCGAAACCGCGATTCTGAACGCGGTCGCCGTGCTGGTGATCGCGTGTCCCTGCGCGCTCGGACTGGCGACACCTGCGGCCATCATGGCCGGCACCGGCGTTGCCGCGCGGCACGGCGTGCTGATCAAGGACGCCGAAGCGCTGGAAACGGCGCACCGGGTCACGATGGTCGCCTTCGACAAGACCGGCACGCTGACGCTCGGTCAGCCGTCGACGACGGCGTTCGAACCGATTGGCGGCATCGGCCGCGACGCGGCGCTGGAGTTGGCCGCCGCCGTGCAGCGCCACAGCGATCATCCGTTGGCCCGGGCGGTGGTCAAGGCGTATGAGGCCGCGGTGGCGAGCCGCGCGCCGGTAGCAGGCGGTGTCGACATCGCGCCGGTGAGCGGTGGCGAAGTGGTCGCGCCCGTTCGGACGCCCGTCCGTCACGCAAGCGCGGCCCGCGCGGTTGCAGGCCGCGGCGTCGAAGCAGACATCGATGGCCGCACGCTGGCCTTAGGCAGCACACGCTGGCTCAACGAACTCGGCATCGATCTGCCGCCCGAGTTCGAGGCGCGTGCGGAGGAACTCGAAGCCGCCGGCAACACCGTCTCCTGGCTCATGCATCGCGATCCGCACGCGCCCACGGCGCTCGCCCTAGTCGCGTTCGGCGACACCGTCAAACCCACCGCGCGCGCGGCCGTCGAACGGCTCGCGCAAATGGGCGTGAAGAGCGTGCTCGTCACCGGCGACAACCGGGGTAGCGCGGCGAGCGTCGCCAAGGCGCTCGGCATCGACGAATTCCACGCCGAAGTCCTACCCGACGACAAGGCCCGCGTGATCCACGATCTGAAAATCCGCAGCGCCGGCATCGTGGCGATGGCGGGCGACGGCATCAACGACGCCCCCGCGCTCGCGGCCGCCGACATCGGCATTGCCATGGCGACCGGCACCGACGTAGCGATGCACGCAGCCGGCATCACGCTGATGCGTGGTGACCCGGCGCTCGTGGCCGACGCCATCGACATTTCGCGCAGGACCTGGCGCAAGATCCAGCAGAACCTGTTCTGGGCGTTCGTCTACAACCTGGTCGGCATTCCGCTTGCCGCCTTCGGCTTGCTGAACCCGATGCTCGCCGGCGCGGCCATGGCCTTTTCGAGCGTCAGCGTCGTCACCAACGCGCTGCTGCTGCGCACGTGGCGCGGCGCGCAGGATCGTTCGGGACGCTAACCAGTCGGATGCGCCAAGCGCCGTGCAAGCAGCGGCAGATTCCATTCCGAGGCGCCTTTCGTTAGCTCGACAAGTGGCGACGGCGCTTCGGCTCAGTAAGAGCCCGCCTCAAAACTCGACGTCCAACTCGTCGATCTCTTCCACTTCCTGTTGCGCATCCGCGATCCACTCCTGCATCTCGGGCATCGCCATGATGCGTTGTCCGTATTCGACAATCTCCGGATCCAGTTTGACGTCGTAAGTCACAAAACGCGTCACCACCGGCGCGTACATCGCGTCCGCCGCGGTACGCTCGCCAAACAGAAACGGGCCACCGTACTGCCGCAGACACTCGCCCCAGATCGTCACGATCCGGTCGATATCCGACTGCGCCCGCGCCCACACCTTGAAACCCGGGAAATGCGCTTTGAGATTCATCGGCAATGCCGAGCGCAGCGAACTGAAACCCGAATGCATCTCGCCGCAAATCGAACGGCAATGCGCTCGCGCGCGCAGGTCTTTCGGAAGCAGCGCCGCTTCCGGTTTCAGTTCGTTCAGATACTCCGCAATCGCGAGCGTGTCCCAGATCTTGATGCCGTCGTGAAAGAGGCATGGCACCAGAATCGACGGCGACAGCAGCAGCAGTTCGGCGCGCGCCGCGGGATCGTCGACCGGCATCACGATCTCCTCGAAAGGCAAACCGCTGAACCGGGTCAGCAGCCAGCCGCGTAACGACCACGAGGAGTAATTCTTGCTGCTGATGGTAAGCGTGGTATTCGCCATACAGTTCTCCTCCAGATGAAGCACTCATCCGACACCTGATGCCGCCTGTGCACGTTGTCGTGCATGCGCGCACCAAAGGGCGGCAATTCCGGTCCGCTCCCAGGACGCGCGCAAATCATGTGCCAATCCGCACATACGGCCTGGACCGTGCGCAGGTATGATTGGCACATGACTTGCCTCTGTTCGGGCTCCTTCATTTTCCAGCATTCGTGCGAAGGTTATGAACCTGTTCGCATACTCCTCCTACCAGGCGCTCGCCGACATGATGCTGCCGATGCGGCACGGCGCGGCGCTGGTGAATCATTCGCTCGACGCCTGGGCCGAGTTCGGCGAAACGTCACGTGGGCGCTCACTACGCGCGGCCTGCGAACTGTTGATGCTGGCCGGCCTCACGCCCGTGCGGCCGCCGTTCGGCATCGACAGCGTGGTGACGGAAGGCCAATCCGTGGCGGTCACCGAAGAAGTCGTCGCGCACACGCCGTTCTGTTCGCTGTTGCATTTCCGTAAGGACACCCAGCCTTCGACACCGCAACCGCGCGTGCTGGTCATCGCGCCGATGTCGGGTCACTTCGCGACGCTGCTGCGCGGCACCGTGCGCACCATGCTGGCCGAACATGACGTCTATATCACCGACTGGCACAACCCGCGCGACGTGCCCTTGAGCTGCGGACGTTTCGGTTTCAACGAATTCGTTCAGCATGTGATCGACTTCACTGAAACTATCGGGCCCGGCGCCCATCTTCTGGCCGTGTGCCAGCCGACCGTCGCCGCGCTGGCAGCAGTCGCGCTGATGGCCGCCGACGATCATCCCGCGCAGCCCGCCAGCATGACGCTGATGGCCGGCCCGCTCGATACGCGCATCAACCCGACTCGCGTGAACGAACTCGCCAAGAGCAAACCGATCGAATGGTTCGAGCAGAATCTGATCAGCGCCGTGCCGTTCGGCTTTGCCGGCTCGCACCGGCGCGTCTATCCGGGCTTTGTGCAGTTGAGCGCGTTCATGTCGATGAACCTCGAACGTCATCTGGAATCGTTCGAGACCATGCATTACGAGCGCGCCAAAGGCGACCCGGAGAAGGCCGACACGATTCGCGCCTTCTATGAAGAATACTTCGCGACGATGGACCTGACAGCCGACTTCTACCTGGAAACTGTCGATACGGTTTTTCAGCGGCACGCACTGCCGCTGCACACCCTCGAAGTAGAGGGGCGGCTCGTCGAGCCGTCGAAAATTCGCCGCACCGCGCTGCTCACGGTTGAGGGCGAAAAAGACGATATCTGCGCGGTCGGCCAGACGCTCGCCGCGCAGGACATGTGCGACAAGCTGCGGCCGTATCTGAAGACGCATCATGTGCAAACCGGTGTCGGACACTACGGCGTGTTCAACGGACACCGCTGGGAGCGGCAAATTTATCCGCGCGTGCGAGCTGTGATTTACGACAACGAGCCGCGTGCCGTGCTGGTGAGTTCACGGGCGGGCGCGATCCGGCCCGTGCCCGCGGCCACGGCCGCCGAGGTCACGGCAGCAGCACCGGCTGCGGCGTCCGTGGTCGGCGTGGAAGCGGGGGCAGCGGCGGCGAAGGCTGCTAAACCGTGACGCTCTTCCGCGGCGTGATGGCGGGCACGTCGCACGGCCCCTCGACTTCGATCGATTTGAAATCGGCCGGCGACACGATTTCGATGTACTCCATGTCTTCTGAGTAATCGAACAGGTAGTGGACGATGCCGGGTGCCTGATGCACGCAATCGCCTGCCGCGACGAGCGTCTCCTTGTCGCCGTACATGAAGCGCGCCCAGCCCTTCAGCATGATCACGATGTGAAAATCGGCCTCATGACGGTGCCAGCCGGTGCCTTGCTCTGGTGCGTGATGCGCCTTGACGAGTTGCGCGAGCACCTTGCCGCCGGTCGCCTGCGCGATGCCCAGGTCACGGTACAGAAAAAAGTCGCGTAAGCCTTGATCAACGTAGGACGTGTCTTGCGGACGAAGATGGCTGAACTGCGTGGCAAATTCGGTGGACATGATTGCGCTCCAGAAGAGTGAACCGCCAATGAAAAACGACGCGTTGGAGCGTCGTTTGCAAGCATCAAGCGAGCCAGTCTTCGAGCGATTACGTCATGCCGTTGGGCGGAACATCTGGAACATCTCGCCGATTTGCGCGTAGTCGGCGCGATAGCCCGCACGCATGATCGGCTGCGCGGCATGGGTGTCGAACAGGCCGTCTTTCAGATACGCCTCGTTGATGTGGACGCCGACCACCTGGCCAAGCGACAGGTAGTTGTCCATCGGCTCGCCGTCGAGGTTATGCAAACGCACCACTTGCAACAGCTTGCATTCGAGCGCAGCCGGCGATTCCGCGACGTGCGGCACGGCGACGTTGCGGCCTGGCGCTGCCGTGAGGCCGGCGAGTTCGAATTCGTCGACATGCGGCGGCACCGGCGCCGACGACCGGTTCATCTGCTCGGCGAGCGGCCTCGTGACCAGGTTCCAGACGAATTCGCCGGTGGCTTCGATGTTGGCGACGCTGTCTTTGCGGCCTTCGCTACAGAAACCGATGATCGGCGGAAAGGTGGCGAATGCTCCGAAAAAGCTGTACGGCGCGAGGTTCAGAGCACCTTCGGCATCGCATGAGGAGATCCAGCCGATCAGACGCGGCGCGACGATCGCCTTGAACGGATCGTGCGGGAGACCGTGGCCGGTTGCGGGATTGTAGAAGTAGTGGGACATGAGTATGAGTAGGGTAGTGCAGATGGGGTTGGGCGGTAGTTATACCGCATGGTCCTTCATTAGCCGCGGCTAATTACGCGTTTGCGCCCTTCCTTCACGCGCGCCAGATGCGCCTCGTCCCACTCGTAGAAGCCCGCGCCGCTGCGCACGCCGACCCGCCCCTTTTCGACCTGCTCACGCAAGAGGTCCAGCACGTCTTCGTCCTTGGCCAGTTCCGGCATCAGATACCAGTTGATCGGGCGGAAAACCGCTGGTGTTGCTCGCGAGAATTGCGTCGCCGGCCAGCAGTTCGGTCAGTGCGCCATACAGGCGATGCTTCAGTTCGAGTACCTCTGGAATGGCCTCGATCACGAAATGCGCCGACGCCATCACGTCGAGCCGCGCATGAGTTTCGATACGCGCCAGCGCTGTCTGTTTGGCCGCGTGATCGATGCGGCCGGCGTCGATCAATTCGTCGAGCACCGCGGCCGCTTTCGGCGCGACGCTTGCGAGACGCGCGGGATCGACGTCGTGAACGATCGTCCTGTGTCCGTGCAACGCGCTCTGCGTTGCTATGCCGACACCCATCAGCCCCGTGCCCACTACGCCTATCACTGCCTTGTCCACGCCGCTCTCCTGCTGCCGTCGATAAAAGCTATCAAGAATAGCTCAGCGCGCCGTTTCCCAAGATCGAACATGACAAAGCCGGTCTTCCGCGAGGAAGGACCGGCTTTGTGGACTTCACGCCGCGATGTGCGGCGCATGTGCCGCGTGGATTAATAGCGCGGGGGCGGCGGCGGACGATGGTCGTCGTGGTGATGCGGATCGTAGTCGTGCGGATGATGGCGCATCCAGTCGTCATGCTCCCAGTAACGATGACCGTCGTAGTATCGGTCGCCGTGCCAGCCGGTATTCACGCGGAGATCCACCGGCGTCATGTGCGGCTGACCGTAGACCGCCGGTCCCGGACCATACTCGACACCTCCTCGTTCCTGCGCAAAGGCGCTGCCGCCCGCGAGCAACGCGCCGCCCGCCAGCAGAGTCGCGATGATCGAACGCGATGCCTTGTTAAAAGTTTTCATAGTGACCTCCCATCAAAGTTTTGTCTCAAGCCGGCGTCCGTGCTGGATTCGACCGGCAACTTCAGGCTCGAACCAGACGCCGTACGCTTGAGACCAACTTTAGCGGCGCAAACCGCGTGAAGACGTGAGCACTTGTAAGCGCACATTTCAGACTTGGGGACAGATAACCGGCACGCAATTTAGCGTTCTGCGTCCGTCTGCAATGCTATGCGCAGTGGTTCGACCCCATGGGGCCGCGGCAGGGTGTGAGGCGCCGTTACATCCATTTCGGGCGGGAAATATTCGGGAAGGTGAATTTTGAGGCCTCCTGGCGTCAAAAAAACAAAAGCCACGGTCCGCATTTCGCGAACAGTGGCTTCAATCATGCAATGCGCACCCGAAGTGCGCGGCCGTGCGCAGTGTTCCGCGCTCAGGCCGGTACGACCTCGTTTTTAGTCGCTCAGCTTGATGCCGAACAACGTAGCTTGCGCACGGCGCATACGTTCCGCTTCGCGGCTACGCGCTTCGTACGAGTAGTCCGCATCCAGCGGCAGATGGGGCGACGCAAAGAGGTCGCTGACCTTTTGGAACAAAGCAAAAATGAAGCTCATGGCGACTCCCGGTTGGTTACTGCATTAGCTAGGGTTTTCCCTTAAGATGAAGTATAGGGTTTTCCCTAGACAAAAGCTAGTGCAATGCAGCAATTTTCGGGTGTGGTGTGTTGTCACAGCCTTTGACGTGCATGGTGCGTTGCATCATGACAACGGCCCTGTTTTTCGATATTCAGGGTCACAAGGGGCCGCCTGCTTTATCTGTTGAACGCGGGAATTGGACTGCGAAGGGATGCCACGAATAGACGCCTTGCGACGCCTATCCGGCGAAACACGCGGGAGAACGGGAGAACCGCCGGCCGGCGGTTGTCGAGAGGATCGCCGCAGCCGGTTCACGGCCGGTGCGACGCTTACTCACTATCAGTGCGGATTGACCACTTTCGGCTTATGCGGATGCTGCGCTCGCGCGGCGCGCTTCGCATGCGCCGGGGTCGTGGCGGCTGGCTGAGACGCGGCGGGCGCTGCCGCCACCGCATCGGAAGCGGTATTCGCGGCCGCCGCGTTCGCCATCGCCATATGCGTGTCGAGCAAACTGGCCATAGCCGCTTGCTGGTTCTGCATCATCTGTTCGATGCGGCGCTGCTGGGCTGTGGTCTCGCGCGTCAGGCGCATCAGAAGCAACGTTTGCGTGATGCCGATGGCGACCGTCATCAGCAAGGCACCCACCACGATCGAGAGCATCCATTTCATGCGGCGCGAATGATCGGTCGCGGCGCGGCGTTGATCGGCGATCACACCATATAGCGCGTCGACGGTATCGGCGAATGCGGTTGCCCTTGCCCGATCGAGTTCCGGCGCGGCGCGCAGCGCAGCCGCGGCCGCTTCGGCACGTTGTGCTTCCCGCCATGGCGCGGCAAACGCGGGGCTGGCCTGCGCCGCAGAGGCTGTTTGAGTCGTAGGCGTCTGCGCTCCCGGCTTTGGCTCGGCAGGCGTAGCGTCCAATTCCGCCGATGCCCGTTCCTCCGCCACGCTGACGGCGTCCGCTGCAGCTTCAGCCGTTTCCCGCGAAGCCGAAGCCGCCTCCACTGAAGTCGCCGCAACGCGTTGCGGCGCGTTGCCGCCACGTGAGGTCGATTGACCCGCTGCGTCGCGCGTCGCCGCACCCGACTCCGCCGACTGGCGCAAAGCGGTCACGCTGCGCGCTGCCGTTGCTGCAGCCATAGCCGATGCAACGGGCGCCGACGCCACCGCCTTCTCTTCCGCAGTCGCCGCCTGCTTCGTGTCACCAAAAGCCAACTCGCCAGCCGACGAAGCCGCCGCCACCGGCTCGATCTCGAGTCCGCTCAATTGGGCGTTGAACTGCACCGGTTCGTCGGACTTCGCAGCGCGGGGCGCGCGGCGCGCCGCTCGCGAGTCCAGCGACGCGCTGTCGCCGGCGTCGATCGCGCCGACCGCTGCCAGCACCACATCGGGCAATTCGAAACCATGCAGCGTGCCTTGCCGGATGTCGATGTTCATCGCTTCCAGCGTGGCGCGGGTGGGATCGTCGGGGAACAGGTCGAGCGTGCTGTCGTCGCGGGACGCGCCGCTCAGTTGGGCAAGGCGTTGTGCCGAACGCGCAGCGCGCGCCAGCTTGTTTTCAGTTTCGGTCGAGACGGTGGCCTGACGCCGCTTCTTTGAAGCGGCGCGCGGAGGCCGGGACTGCAAGGATGCTACGGAATCTGCCATAGATAAAAAAGCGGTCGTCGCCGGAAAGCGGGCGCCGAGCACCGCTCGTCAATGCCATTGGAATTTTTCGAGACCGCATTGTCGCATGGCCGCACGCCCCCGCCGAAGCCATTCGCCGAGGATTTTCCGATTTTGCGCCCATCGGCAAAAGCGTCGGCGGATACGGCCGTGATCCGCGCCGGAGTATCATCGGAGCCCGTTTGCATTATGCTGGGCCGCACGCCGCCCTGCGTGGCGCCCGGCCAGGCGCCACGCCGCAACTCGCGCGACGGACAACGACAAAGTCCGTGGATGCATCGACTTACCTTGTTTGATCAATTTGACTATGCCGAGCATGACCCCTCCCGCCACTTCGACGGTCGCACTCGCCACCACGCTGCGCGACCACTTCGCGGGCGTGGTGCTGCCCATGTGGCGCGGACCGGGTTTCAACACCGCCCTGAAACTGCCCTACGAGGCGCTCAGCGGCGAGGACCAACAGCCGCTCCCCGCCGAACGCTATCGAGCAATGGCCTGCGCGCGGCAATTGTTCGTGTTCTCGCAAGCGGGTGATGCAGCCCATGCCCAGGTGCTCTTCGACTCCTTGCTGCACACCTTTCAGGACGCGCGCCACGGCGGATGGTTCTACAGCGTGGATGCGCAAGGCGCGCCGCTCGACACCACCAAAGACCTGTACACGCACGCATTCGTTGTGTTTGCCTGCGCGGAATACGGCCGGCGCTCCGGCAATCGCGCCGCGCTGGAGGTCGTGCACGACACGTCGGAACTGATTCAGTCGCGCTTCGCCGCCGACGGCGATCTATTCAACGCCGCCCTGAGCGCGGACTTCGCCGGCGTCACGGGCACGCCGATCCAGAATCCGCTGATGCACCTGACCGAAGCCTGGCTGGCTGCCCGCGAGGCCACGCGTGACAACACCTTCGACGCCGCATTGCGGCGTCTCGCCGGCGCGGTCGCGCGGCACTTCGTGCATGAACCCACGGGCTGCATCGCCGAATTGCCGATTGGCGCGGACGATAACCGCCTGGAACCCGGACACCAGTTCGAATGGTTCTGGCTGATCAAGCAGGCGGACGCCATGTTCGAGGGGTTGGGACTCGCCGAAGCCCTGCCCCGTGCGTTGCGCTTCGCGCAACAACATGGCGTGGACCGGGAAACTGGCGGCGTGTGCGCCTCGCTCGACGAAACCGGCCGGATCAAGGACACCACCCAGCGGATCTGGGCGCAGACCGAATATCTGCGCGCCCTGGCAAGCCACGGCGAACCGGCGTCGCTTGCCGCGCTGCCGCAGCAAATTGAACGGTTCCAGCAACGCTTCCTGCGCCCGCAAGGCTGGTTCGAATGCAAGACGCAAGCGGGAGTAGTGGCGCGCGCCGACATGCCGTCGACCACGCCCTACCACCTCGCCACGGCCTATGCGGCCTTGCCGGCCTGAACGAGACCGAAAGGACCAAGGGGTGCCGCCCGGAATCGAGCAGTTAGAAGCGACTTAGACTCCAATATCGGCAAATAACGGGTTGTACGACTCGAGAATAAAGTAAATTCTTCTTAAAAATGCGCGATCAATACTTTTCCTGGAAATGTAATACAGGCCGTTTATCCTAGTCGCGCGGGCACCTTTTCAATCGCTTTCCAGGCCTCAAAAAAGGCCGAAGCGGGGAATACCCGAATACGGGTTGGTTGGCGTCCATCTTAAAGACGTGATACAACTCGTACTTCGCGCTTCGATCTCGTGTTGAGAAACAGCGGGCGCGAATGCAACACACAACATTTACTGGATCAAAAATGGCAACAGGTACTGTGAAGTGGTTTAACGATGCAAAGGGCTTTGGCTTCATCACGCCGGACGACGGCGGCGAAGACCTTTTCGCGCACTTTTCGGAAGTTCAAGGCAGCGGCTTCAAGTCCCTGCAGGAAAACCAGAAGGTGTCGTTCGAAGTTAAGCAAGGCCCGAAGGGCAAGCAAGCTGCGAACATCACGCCGGCCTAAGTACCAACAGGTACCTGAGGCACTTTTAGGCGTTTGCGTCTAATGCAAAAATGGCCCGCGAAAGCGGGCCATTTTCTTTGTCTGATGTTTCTTTTTGAGTATGCGTTCTGATTAGATCGCTCGCATGCCCGCCAACGCAAAATCGGCCGCTTGCTCGAGCGTTCCGTCAAATTGTTGCGTGCGCAATACAGATTCGGAAATTTCGAACACGGAAACCGCCTGCTTCAATTGCTGCGTCTGCTGATGCAGTGAAGCCGCCGCTGCCGCAGCCTGTTCGACGAGCGCCGCGTTCTGCTGCGTCATCTCATCCATCTGCACCACCGCCTGGTTGACCTGCTCGATGCCCGTGCTCTGCTCGAGCGACGATGCGCTGATTTCCGCCATCATCTGCGTGACCCTCGAAATTGAGGCGGACACGTTGCTCATGGCTTCGCCCGCATGCTCGACCAGCGCCGATCCGCCCTGAATTTCGGCGACCGATTCGCTGATCAAGGTCTTGATTTCCTTGGCCGACTGCGCGCTGCGCTGGGCAAGACCCCGCACCTCGCCCGCCACCACCGCGAAACCGCGCCCCTGCTCGCCCGCGCGCGCCGCTTCGACGGCCGCATTCAGCGCGAGAATATTCGTCTGGAACGCAATGCCGTCGATCACCGAAATGATCTCGGCGATCTTGTCCGAGCTCTGCGCGATGCCGCGCATCTTGTCGACCACCTCGTTGACCACTTCACTGCCGCGCGAGGTCGCCTCGAGCGCCGTCTCGGCAAGCGCATTGGCTTCGCGGGCGTGATCGGCATTCTGGCGCACCGTTGCCGTCAACTCCTCCATGCTCGACGCGGTTTCTTCGAGCGAGGCTGCCTGGTTTTCCGTACGCGCCGACAGATCGGCGTTGCCGGTGGCGATTTCATCGGCGCCAAGGTGAATCGAGGCGGCCGATTCGCGCACCGTCTGGACCGTGCGCGCCACGCTCGCCTGCATCTTCGCGAGGCCCGAGAACAGGCGGCCGATTTCATTGGTGCCGCGCGCGGCGATCGGCTGGTCGAGACGCCCTTGCGCGATACGGTCGAAATGCCGGCCGGCTTCTTCCAACGGCGCCACCACGCCACGGCGCAGCGTCGTGTACACGCCGACCGTGCCGGCCACCAGCGCCAGCAGGATCACGATGCTGACGGCGCGGAATGTCGCCATGCGCGCATCGATCGAATCGAGCGACGCACGGCTCGCGGCCTTGCCGAACAGCACGAAATTGTGCGACTCGCCGAGGTAAGCATCCTGGAACGACTGGGTCGGCTGGTCGAGAAAGGCCTGGATATTGTTCGAGTCGAGATACTGCACCAGTTCCGCCAGCGCGTCGTGCAGCTTCTTGTAACGCTCGGCGAGCGCGGCGGCGCGGGTGCTGTTTTCGTCGTTGGTCTTCGGTGCGCTCATGAAAGCCGCGAACGACTCGTCAGCGGTCGTCAATTGCTCGCGGGCGTGTTGCACGATATCGCTCGGCTCGGCGCCACCGCGCACCATGCGCGTGCCGGCGCGCGAAAGGTTGATGCGCGCGTCCATCAAATGCTGGGTCGTCTCGTTGACCGCGTCCACCTGCTTCAACGCGATGCTCGAAAGATCACCCACGTCGTCGTGTGTGCGCGTAAGCGACCAGAACCCCAAACCCACCGTGACGAGCTGGAAAACGCAGAACGCGGCCAGGACACACAACAGGCCGGAAGCGACCTTGATCTTGCTGAACATCGTGAATACCTAATAACGGGAGCGACCTCAGGGTTAACGGCAAGGGCGCGCGTGGCTTAAGAACAATTCCATCAAAGATCGTCTTACGCACCCTTTTCAGCAGCCAACTTCACTATTGCAATCGTTTGACGCAACAATGCGCCACGCATTTTGCCGATTCACCTTGACGCGGTGCGGGAGCGCTTCCTAGAGTGGGTAGGGACTGCACGACGCAGGCCAGTGCAGATTGCCACTGCGGGCCACGCCCGAAGGAATCACAATGACCGACCTCCTCGACCGGGCGCGCGGCGCACTGCATGCCCAGCCGTTCAGCATGCTGTTGGGCGCAGAGTTGATGCACACGGGCGCCAGCGAACTCACGCTGAGCCTGAAGATCCGCGATGAACTGCGGCAGCAGCATGGCTTCGTGCATGGCGGCGTCATCAGCTATCTCGCCGACAACGCGCTGACGTTCGCCGGCGCGCTCGTGCTCGGGCCGAAGGTCGTCACCGGTGAATACAAGATCAACTATCTGCGCCCGGCGGTCCACGGCATCCTGATCGCGCGCGCCAAGGTCGTCTACGCGGGCCAGCATCAAGCGACCTGTCAGTGCGACGTGTATGTCATGGACGGCAACCGCGAAAAACTGATCGCGGTCGCGCAAGGCACCGTCAACCGCATTAGCGAGAACGGCGGCGAGCACGAGCATACGGGCTGATCCTCCCGCGCCTGGACGGCGCTCATCGCGTTACCCTGGAACGCGACGGGCCATATTTCGTTAAACTCGACCGCGACCTCGCCAATCTCCAGACGCGCGTCACGACACCGCGCCGTCACTGTCTCGATACTCCAGGGAGTCACATGGACGAACTCACTCTTGCCGCCGACGCGGACCGGCGTGCCCACGCTTACCTTGCCGGCATCGGCAAACGCCGCGTGTTCCCGGACGCCGCCGCCCTCGCTCAACTCGCCGCCTTCGACGAAGCCTTCCCGCAACACGGCCACGCGCCCGCGGACGTGTTGCGCCTGCTCGACGAACACGGGACGCCTGGCACAGTGGCCTCGAACGATCCGCGCTACTACGGCTTCGTGATCGGCGCCGTATTGCCGGCTGCTGCCGCGGCCGAACGCTTGATGGGCGCGTGGGATCAGTGCGCGTCCACCTTCGACAACTCGCCGGTCGCGGCCACGCTCGAGAAAATTGCGGCGCGCTGGGTGCTCGACGCACTCGACCTGCCGCGCGAATCGGCGATCGGCTTCGGCACCAGCGCGACCGCCTGCACGCTCGTTTGCATTGCCGCCGCGCGGCGCGCCTTGCTCGCGCGCAAGGGCTGGGATTTCGACAACGACGGACTGGACGGCGCGCCGCCGGTGCGCGTCGTGATCTCGGAGATGGCGCACATCACGGTGAAAAAAGCGTTGCGCGTGCTCGGGTTCGGCATGAAGCGCATCATCGCCGCGCCCGTGGATGCGCATGGCCGAATCGATCCCACGCGCTTGCCGCCGCTCGACGACATGACGATCTTCTGCGTGCAAGCCGGCGAAGTGAACACCGGTGAATTCGATCCATTCGCGGATCTGATTCCGCGCGCCAAGGCAGCCGGCGCGTGGGTTCATGTGGATGGCGCATTTGGTCTATGGGCACGCGCATCGTCGAAGCGGGCGCTGACCGACGGCATCGACGGTGCCGACAGCTGGACCACCGACGGCCACAAATGGCTCAACACGCCCTACGACGGCGCCATGGCGATCTGCCGCGACGCGCAGGCGATAGCGGCGGCGATGAACAGCGACGCGGTCTATCTGAGCGGCGCCCGCGACGCGCAGAAAAATCTGAACCTCGAGTTCTCGCGCCGCGCGCGCGGCATTCCCATCTGGGCAGCGTTGCGCTCGCTTGGCCGCAGCGGTGTGCGGGAGATGGTCGACCGGCACTGTGCGCAGGCGTCGCGGATCGCCAATGGTCTGCGTGCCGCGGGCTTCGAGGTAGTGAATCGCGTCGTACTGAACCAGGTGCTGGTGCGGGCGGAAACCGACGCCCAGACGGTTGCGATTCGCGAAGCGGCGCAGGCGTCGGGCGAAACGTGGTTCGGGCAGACAGTCTGGCAAGGCAGGCCGGCGTTTCGTATCAGCGTGTCGTCGTGGCGCACCGAAGACACGCACGTCGATCAATTGGTGGCGCTGCTCGCGCGCTTGCTCGCGGAACAGCGCACCTGACCTGAGAGGCGAAAAAAAGGCCGTTTATCTGCTGAATGCAGGAACGGCCTTCCCTCATGCGTACGGAAGCTTGCGGCGTGGAGGCAAGTCCGATTCCTTGTACGCATGCCGCAAATCTGCCCCACCAACGCGCTTCCCGGCTTCCATGATCATGAGACTGTCGCCTGGTTCCGGGTAGGCAACAAGTGACTCTCCATCAAGACGGTCAGTGTTGAAAGAGTCCAGGACATAGCCTGACTGCGTCTCCACCGCGCAACCATAAATAAGCACCGGTATGCCTCCGTCAATGCCAACCAACTCACGCGCGAGCGTAGCGTAGCCACCACCAGGCAGTCGACTTTCACCATGACTGATGGCTAGACAATACGGCACGTTACCGTCGTGAACCGTGCTTGTTTTTACCTGAGCTTTCCACCGAGGAACGTAAGCACCGTAAAAAGGCTCGTTCGCAGCGAGAAAAAATTCTAGCAGCCGAAGTTCGTCGCTCGCTAAAGGCCGTTGCACGATTTGCATCCGATAGTGTTCTAAGTATGGCCAATGTACGCGAATAGATCCAACTGGAATCGCGCTCGCCGAAGTTCGGAATTCCTCAACCGGAGTGAAATCAGTGGTCGGCATGTCAACGTTCGACACGTGCAGAGCCAGCACCACCGGGAAATCGATGTGCTGGCCTGCAACTTTAAAGTGACGTATCTCTACGCTAGGCCGTTGTTAAGTCGCGAGGCCTAGTCACAAGAGCGGACTACGAATCGGATCCCCCATAGACATGGCGAAGGTCCGCCCCACCAACGCGTCTGTTACCGTCCACAATCATTAACCTGTCGCCCACTTCCGGGTAAGTGACAACAGGTTCGCCGTCGAGACGATCAATTGAAAAAGTGTCCAGGACGAATCCATCATCCGTTTCTTCAATGATCACATATATAAGCACCGGTACGCCCTCATCAAGGCCAACAAGCTCATACCTCAGTGTGTGACTACGTCCTTCAGGTTTAAGAGCCGTACCCCCATGACTGATTCTCAAGCAATGCAGCACGTCAACCTCATGAACCGTACAACGCTCAACTTGAGCTTTCCAGCGACCTGATTGATCCGGATAAAGTGGCGCATTCACATCTAGAATGAACTCAAGCAGTTGGCGCTCGTGAGGCTCCAAGTATCGTTCCATATGCATATCCATTGAGATCGTTATCGGGGAGGTCGGATAGACCCAACTCGAACCGAGTTGGGTCCTGTCTTAAACGCAACATAATCTATGACAACGCCGTCCACCTCCACGGTTCGTGTGCGTCCCTCGCGCAATGGTAGTGTTGCTATAGCTTCCTCCAAGTCTGCAGTAATAGCGTCCTTGACGGGCTGCACGGGAATATTCTTCCCCTCGAGGTAACGGAAGGTGTGATAGAGCTGATTATCGTTCCTACCCCAGTCTACTTCGACCTCCCCCTTAACAACCGGCTTGCACATCTCCTTGATGCGCTCGACTGTTTCAGCAGCTTTTTTCGCCCCTTGCCCAATGCCGTATCGGACTGCCGGATTCTGTATCAGTCGCCAGACGAATACGATCCCGCGAAGTATGCCGTCGGGTAGGCCAGCGGAGAAATGGCAACCACTGCATACAGTCGACGTGCCCAGTAAGTTAGTGCCCAGCAACCGGCTCGCACCCTGAAGATTGGCGGGCGGTCCTACCGGGGATTCGCCGAAGTTATAGTTGTCGATCCACTGGTCAATTTCATCGCTAGAGATAGCGATATCCGTGCCGTCACCCATATCAAGAATGCTGCCATTCTTCGCTACGGTGCCAGTACGAGAAACGACCTCGCCGTTCGGTGAATAGCCAAACTTGACCTTGAAAACACGCCTCACACCGCCGTTTTCCGGACTCGCATATTCATTGAACTTGAAGTTATCAATGCGTCCACGCCGATCGTAGTGCAGGTTGAAATCACCGGTCGGGTTAAACCCATATTCAACTCGGTGAGCGGCGTCGCGTGAGGCCATTTCCGTCGCTTGCGGAAACGGCTGCTGGAGGACGATTGCATAAACATTGCCTGTGGCATCACGCGCAACCTTCCACTGTCCCGCCAAAGCACCACCTTCATGCATCTGCACGAATGTAAGCCGGTTCATCGCGTCATACACCATGCCATACGCACGCGTCACGCCATCCGATTTACCCGCGTCGAATCCGCTTGCCCCCGTACTGTCAGTGGTCGGCGTTTCGCTCATACCGGTCGCGTTGCCCTGCCCGTCATAGACAAAAGACTGGATAACGCCAGGCGACGCAATAATGGCCGGATGCAAAGTCGTTGCGTCGGCGTAACGGATGGTTGTGATGGATAGGCCGGACGTGTTATTAACCGTTAGACGAACTGGCCGCCCTGCATCATCGTAGGTGTATTCAGCGTTGCCGTTTGCGTTAGCATCGTTCAGTAAATTGCCCGACGTATCCCAGATCAGACTGGTGGCGCCATCAGGAGAACTGCTGGAGGTGGGGCGCAGCATGCCGCCGACGGAAGAGAAATTCAGCGTCGTCGTGTGCTTGCTATCTGTGACGGAGGATGTCCCTGCACCGTAAGTGAACTGCGCGTTGAGAGACGAGTCAGGATGCGTAACTGTCGTCGCACGACCCTGCGCATCGTAGCTCCACGTTGCGACGCGGTTACCCGTCTCATCAACCTCGCCCGTCAGCGCATTCTTGAACCGGGTGTCGTCGTAGACATAGCGATGTGCATAGCCGTCAGGCCAGGTAACCGAAACAAGATTGCCATTCGCGTTATACCCGTACTGCGTCATGCGGCCCAGCGGATCATTCAGTCGTGACAACCGGCGTTTGTCGTCATAATCCAGGCGAAGCGTAATGTCATTTTTCGCGTCCGTCCCCGCCGCATGTTGCGTAATCGCGGTCAGCAAGCCCGAGCCGTCATAGGTCAGCGTGCGGACAAATCCCGTTTTCGTGCTTTCTGAAAGCAGCACGCCTTGCGCAGAATATGCTTCGACGGTGTCTGTTTTGAGATCGGTAAGCGTCCATCCCGAACCGGACTGAGCCAGCGCGAGACCTGTAAATCCAGCCGTCCTCCAAATGCCGGCTGCCCAGTTGAACGTAACAGGCTCACCGTTCTCGCGATAAGCGAGAACCTTCGATGCGCCACCGGTATTAGCGTTTGCAAGCCCCAGGTTGCGCTGCCAGCTATGGAACCAGGCCGAGCCCATCGCAGTCGCGGAATTTCCTAGTGCCTTCGACCGGTAGGTCCGCCTGAACTGCATCGGATTGTCGTCGCCGCTGACAAAGTCAGCTTCAGTCAAGGTGACAGCGCCGTTGCCGGGATAAACAGGGTCAGCGACCGGGCAACTCGCTTCGGGCTCTTCAGCAGTGGGTGTTGCACACCACGCGTCGATAAGCGGCAAACTCACGCAGTTGTAGTACTGCATGCCGCCTGGTACACCGGCGTATGCATCCCACCGGCAGGTGGGCGAGCCCGGTTTTGCGCCGGTCGCGTCCACACCGCGTTGCAGTCAGCCGCATTTGCGCCGAATGCCACCAGTAGCAGCATGAAAGCGGCCAACAGGCGGGCGGCCATACCTGCTGGATTATCGGTAGCTCTTTTGTTTTTCATAGTCTTCCTTGTTGGTTGTATTTGTTTGAAGCACAAGGAGCCTATGCTGGGCATGGCAACGAGGAAATCCGAGAACTCTTAAACTTACCAAATTCATTCAAATTAGCAACGACTGCCTTCAATGCCGTCATCAATGGCCGTAAGTAGTATTGAATAGGTCTGTCGGATTCCTGGATGTGCAAGCAGATTAATTCAGAACACCACTAAAAAGATGAGACGCGTTAACAGCCGTACCAAGGAAGACGTGTAACAAAGGGCACGCATGCGAGCGCAGGGGCGTTTCGCATTAGTGTTTTGTTCGGTAAAGGTAAAAGAAAAGCCGCTCCCGCATGATGCGGGAACGGCTCCTTTGCAACGACAATCGCGCGGTCATTCAACCGGACAGCTCGCTCACTCCGCCGCGTACGTCTTCTGCGTTTGCTCGCCCAGACCTTCGATACCCAGACGAATCGTCTGGCCCGGCTTCAGGTACACCGGATTCGGCTTCACGCCCATGCCAACGCCCGGCGGCGTGCCGGTCGAGATCACATCGCCCGGTTGCAGGCTCATGCACTGCGACACGTACGACACCAGCTTTGCCACGCCGAACACCATGGTTTTCGTGCTGCCGTTCTGATAGCGATGGCCGTCCACTTCGAGCCACAGGCTCAGATTCTGCGGATCGGCGACTTCGTCGCGCGTGACCATCCACGGGCCAATCGGGCCGAACGTGTCGAAGCCCTTGCCCTTGTCCCACGTGCCACCGCGTTCAATCTGCCATTCGCGTTCCGACACGTCGTTGATCACGCAGTAACCGGCGACGTAATCGAGCGCGTTGGCTTCGTCGACATATTTCGCGGGCTTGCCGATCACCACGCCGAGTTCGACTTCCCAGTCGCACTTCTTCGAGCCGCGCGGAATTTCCACGCCGTCGTTCGGGCCGCAGATCGCGCTCGTCCACTTGTTGAAGATGACCGGCTCGGTGGGCACCGGCAGATTCGATTCCGCCGCGTGATCCGCGTAATTCAGGCCGATGCAGATGAACTTGCCGATCTTGCCGACGCACGGCCCCATGCGCGGATTGCCGTCGACCAGCGGCAGCGACGCCGGATCGAGCGCGCGCAGTTTGGCGAGTGCCGCGTCGCTCAGCGCGGCGCCGTCGATGTCTGCGACCACGTTCGACAGATCGCGAATCTTGCCTTGCGCGTCGAGCAAGCCCGGCTTTTCCTGGCCTTTCGGGCCATAACGAAGCAGTTTCATCCTGATACTTCCTTTCAGTGGTATTGGGTTCGTAGTCGGCGTGGCTCAGTTCGACCAGCCGCCGTCGATCACATGCGCATGGCCCGTGGTAAACGACGACTCGTCGGACGCGAGATACAGCGCCAACGCGGCAATCTCCTCCGGCTTGCCGATGCGGCCCATCGGCTGACGCGCCACGAAGGCCGCCTGCACGGCTTCCAGCGTCGCGCCCTGCGCCTGAGCCTGCGCAACGATCCGCTGTTCGAGCGACGGTGAAGCCACCGTGCCCGGGCAAATCGCGTTACAGCGTACACCACGCGTGATGAAGTCTGCAGCGACCGACTTGGTCAAGCCGATCACCGCGGCCTTGGAAGCGCTATACGCAAAGCGGTTCGGCACGCCCTTCACGCTCGACGCCGCCGACGACATGTTGATGATCGAGCCGCCGCCTTTCTCGAGCATCGCGGGCAGGAACGCGCGGATCATACGGTACATCGCCTTCACGTTCAGGTCGAACGCGAAGTCCCAATCTTCCTCGCTGCATTCGAGAATGTTGCCCGCGTGCACGAAGCCCGCGCAATTGAACAGCGCGTCGATCGGGCCGAGTTCGGCGGCCAGCGCCTTGATCGCCGCGCCATCGCGCACGTCGAGCTTGCGCGCCTCGACCGGCTTGCCGGCCAGCCCGTCGATGCGGATATCCGTGGCGATCACGCGCGCGCCTTCGCGTGCGAAGAGTTCGGCGGTGGCGAGGCCGATACCTTGTCCTGCCGCCGTGATCAGGGCCGTCTTGCCGGCCAGTCTTTGTGTCATCTACGACTCCAGTTGAATGGGCTTTGCGTGTGTTGCCTATCCTGCGTGTCCCTCGCGGGGACGTCTTGCGGGGCGTCTCGTTCAGTCATCAAAGCCGATAGAACGCCGCGGCGTTGCCGCCGAAAACCGCTTCGCGCTCGCCGTCGCTCAAGGACGCGAGCAAGGTGCTCGCCACCGAATGCCAGAGCAGATAGTCGCCGTTCAGATCCAGCACGGGCCAGTCGCTGCCCCACATCAAACGCGCCGGTCCGAATGAGGCCAGCAGATGTTCGACATACGGTTGCAGCGTTTCTTCAGTCCAGCCGGGCGAGGCCTCGGTCGCGAGGCCCGACAGCTTGCAGTGCACGTGTGGCAGTCTGGCCAGCCGCGTGATCGCGTCGGCCCAGCTTTGATACCCCGCGCGGCCGTAGCGGATGGGCGGCTTGGCGCCATGATCGACCACGATGCGCAGCGCGGGAAAACGCGCCGCGAACGTTTCGAACGGCTCGACGTGGCGCGCATAGATCAGCGCGTCGAATGTGAGGTCGTGCGCCATGAGCGATTCGATTGCCGGGGCAAGATCGGGGTTCGCAATCCACGTATCGTCCGGCAAATCCTGCAGCATCGGCCGCACGCCCTTGAATTTCGGCTCATGCGCCAGCGCTTCGATCAGGGCCGGCGCGGTAGGCAGCAAGAGCGGCACCCAGCCGACCACGCCGGCAATCGACGGCTCATGCCGCGCGAGATCCAGCAGATAACGTGTTTCGTCGAGCGTAGGCGCCGCCTGCACCACCACCGTACGTTCGATGCCCGCTCGCTCGCGCAGCGGTTTGAGATCCGCGGGGCCGAATGGCCGGTACAGGATCTTCAGTTCCGGTGTGAGCCACTCATAGTCACCGCGAGCGGGATCCCAAAAGTGCTGGTGGGCATCGATATGCATCGTCCAATCAATCCGCTGGCACGGGCGCGCGGCTGTCGAGCAAGCCTTGGCTGCGTAACGCGGACCACAGGTCTGCGGGGATCGGCTGCTCGAACGACGCGACGTTCTCGCGCAATTCGTCGGCACTGCGCGCGCCGGTCAACACGGTGGCGACCGCCGGATGCGCATACGGAAACTGCAAGGCGGCAGCCGCCAGCGGCACACCGTGGGCACGGCACACCGCTTCCAGCCGCGCGACGCGCTCGATCACTTCGCGCGGCGCTTCGCCATAGTTGAATTTCAGATCGCCCTCGACCCCGCGCGCCAGAATGCCCGAGTTGAACGCGCCGCCTAACAGGATGCTGACGTTGCGCTTCTCGCATGCCGGCAAGAGGTCGTTGAGCGTGCTCTGTTCGAGCAGCGTATAACGTCCCGCGAGCAATGCGCAATCCAAATCGAACTCGGCGATTGCATCGAGTATGACCGCGCCTTCGTTGACGCCGAGTCCGACGGCCTTGATCGCTCCCGACGAGCGCAGCGTGTCCAGCGCGCGAAAGCCGCCGCCTTCGGTCAACTGCCGCCAGTAATGGGGATGCTGGTCGCCGTGCGTGACGCGCCCAATATCGTGCACCAGCAGAATGTCGATATCGACGATGCCCAGGCGCTGCTGACTGTCTTCGAATGAACGCAGAATGCCGTCGTGCGTGTAGTCGTAAATCGCCTGAAACGGGAGCGGGTTTTGCCAGCCTTCCTTGTCGTCGAAAGGCGTGGTTCGCGGCACGAAACGACGCCCTACCTTGGTGGACAGGACATAGTCGCTGCGCGGATAGCGGCGCAGGGCGTAACCCAGACGATGTTCGGCCTTCGTATTGCCGTAATGCGGCGCAGTGTCGAAGTAGCGCACACCGGCGTTCCACGCAGCGTCGATAGTTGCGTGCGCTTCTTCATCGGACAGATCACGGTAGAGGCCACCCAAAGGCGCCGTGCCGAGTCCCAGTCCGCTTACCTGCAAGGTGCTGTGGCCGATGCGGCGGCGCTGCCCGATCTTTGATCCGCTCGTTGCCGTCATTGAACGCGTCCCATGCAATTTATTGCTGTCGAATAGTGTTTTAGCACGCATGGGCGATATTTGCCCAGCGCGCCGCTCAGTGCGGCTCAATGCGGCTCAATCGCGACAACCCGCTGCGGCGGCGTAGCGCTCGAGGGCAAACATGCCGGCCCAACCGGTTCGAAGGTCTTGTAGGTCAGGATGAACTCCTGATGGCCGAGCGTTTCCGATTTCGACGCCGTGCCTCGCGACACCGCCACCGTCTGCTCGAACACTTCAAGACCCACTTCATCAAGCGTGCCGCGGCCTTCGAGAATGCGGCCTGCATCGACATCCATGTCGCCGGACAGATTGCGATAGGTCGAGGGATTCGCGCACACCTTGATCACCGGCGAGATCGCCGAGCCGACCACCGAGCCGCGTCCCGTGGTGAACAGAATCACGTGCGCGCCACAAGCGATCAGTTCACCGATTTCCGCGTTGTCGCTGATGTTGGGAAAGCCGAAGCGCGGCTCGCCGTCCGGCACCACGTCGAGCAGATAGAGACCGCCGGTGGGCGGTATGTCGCCTGGCTTGATGATGCCGACAATCGGCGATGCTCCGCTCTTGGCATAGGCGCCGAGCGATTTTTCTTCCTGCGTGGTGAGGCCGCCGTCCGCGTTGCCGACTGCAAAACTACCGTGTCCGAGAATCGAGTAATAGCGCGCCGCCTTGGCGACACAGGCGACGATTTCCTCGCCCAGATCCGGACGCGCCGCGCGGGTCTTCATATGAAACTCACATCCCACCAGTTCGCCGGTTTCCTCGAAGATGCACGTCGCGCCCGCTTCGATCAGATGGTCGAACGCGCGGCCCACCGCCGGGTTTGCCGTGATGCCGCTGGTGCCGTCCGAGCCGCCGCAAATCGTACCGATCACCAGTTCGCTCAGCGCCATCGGCACTTTTTGCTGCGCGCCGAGTTGCTCGCGCACCCCGCGAATCCAGTCGACGCCGTATTGAATCGTGCTGCGCGTGCCGCCCTTTTCCTGGATCGTGAGGACTTCGACGGGACGGCCGCTCGCGCGCACCACGTCCGCCAGATAGTGCTTGTTCATGCTCTCGCAACCCAGCGACACGAGCAGCACCGCGCCCACGTTCGGATGCGTGGTGAGCCGCTCCAGCATCTTTTCGGCATAACCGTTCGGATAACAACCGGGAAAGCCGATCAGGTGCACGGGCGGTTCGCGCTCGGCGGAGGGATCGTCGAACGCATCGAGCGGATCGCGAAACTGCGTGACAATCTCGCGCGCCACGTGATGCGCGCACTCGACCAGATACGCCACCGCCACCACGTTGCGGATGCCCTTGCGGCCGTCGCGGCGCAAATAGCCTTGCAGCATGGGCGGCCGCTCGGTGGCGGGTGCTACGGAAATGTCAGTCATGATCGTTCCAGCGCGGCGCAAGGCCACGTCGTTGTGCTCGCGTTAGTGATGGACGAACTCGTGGCCGGCGTCGTGCGTATACGTCGGCAGGTAATCGCTTTGAAGGTTGTGCGTATGCAGATGCGCGCCACGCGCCACTGCCTCCGTCACATGACCGATCACCGCGCCGTAGCGCAGCACCTTGTCGTCTCTCGCGAGTTCGTGGCGCGCCACCTTGTGACCGAGTTCAATGGTCTTGGTCAACGTCACGCGCTCGCCTTCGATTTCGATCAGCGTGCCCGCATCCAGGCGCGCCGCCGCAATCAGACAGTTGTCGGCGGGGCTGAGCAGGATCAGGCGCGGGTCGGTTTGATTTGAGCGGCTGGTCAAACGAGGTCTCCTGAATTCGTACGCATCAGTTCTGGCCTTCGCCGCTAGCCAGGCGCGCCACCATCAGCGAGCCCAGAATGATCGCGCCATAGATCGCCTGAATCCAGAACGACGGCACCTGGGCAAGCGTCAGCAGGTTCTGCACGACGCCCAGCAGCAGCACGCCGGTCAGCGCGCCGAACATGGTGCCTTTGCCGCCGTCGAGCGAAATGCCGCCGATCACCGCCGCCGCGAACACCGTGAAGATCATGCCGTTACCCTGATTGGCATTGATCGCGCCGACATAGCCGGTCACGATCAAGCCGCCCACCGAGGCGAGCACGCTGCCGAGCACGAATACGCCCCACGTAATGCGTTCCACGCGAATGCCCGCCGCGCGCGCCGCTTCCGGGTTGCCGCCGATCGCGTACAGCGCGCGGCCCAGCCGGTGATAGCGCAACATGAAGGCTGCGATGGCGAACGCCACTGCCGCGAGCCACACGGACAAGGGCAAGCCGAACACGATCGTGGTGGCGAGCGAAAAGAACGACGGCGGCATATCGAACAGCGTGCCGCCCTGGGTCGCACCGACCAGCATGCCGCGCAACACGATCAGCATGGCCAGCGTGACGATGAACGCATTGAGCCGCAAGCGCACCACCAGAAAGCCGTTGACGAGGCCGATCAGCGCGCCGACCGCCACTATGGCGAGCAAGCCGGCCGCCGCGGGCCATTGTGTGCCGAAGCCAGCCGACGCCGCGGGCATCACCAGCATCGCGCCCACGGCGGGCGCAATGCCGACCGTCGATTCGAGCGACAAATCGAACTTGCCGGTCAGCACGATCAGCGACTCGGCGAGCACGACCAGCGCCAACGCCGCCGACGCACCCAGCACGCTGATCAGATTCGCGCGTGTCAGAAAGCTCGGGCTGACAAACGCGCCGATCACGATCAGCAAGGCAAGCGCGGGCAGCAGCGCCAGTTCGCGCAAGCGCGCGAGTTCGCAGCGCGCGCGTTTGCCGCGTGACGCCTGTGCTGCCGATTGCGGCTGGGCTTGCCCTTGCGTGGTGCCGAATGCAGGGCTAGGCGCACTATTCTTCATGGAGACTGACTCCTTCAACGGATGCAATCAGGTCGTGGTCCTGCCAACCCGCGGGGAATTCGGCCGCAACACGGCCACGGAACATGACCAGCACGCGGTCACAGGTGCGCAGATCGTCGAGTTCGCCGGACACGACCAGCACGGCCTTGCCCTCTTCACGCACACGATCCACGACGGAGAGCAACGCTTCTTTCGATTTCACGTCGACGCCCGCGGTGGGATCGATCAGCACGAGCACATTGGGGTTGGTGGCGAGCGCGCGCGCCATCACCACCTTCTGCTGATTGCCGCCGGATAGCCCGGACACGACATGCTCAGGACCTTGCGCGACGATGCCGAGCGCGTCGATCATCTTCTGGCCGAAGGCGTTTTTCTTCGCGGGCGCTGCGATGCCGAATTTGCCGAGCAGACGCGCGATCGTCATCGAGGCGTTTTCCGCGATCGATTGCGTGAGCACCAGCCCTTCGTGATGCCGGTCTTTCGGCACGCAGCCAATGCCGTGCGCGAGCGCCGCCGGCACGTCGCCGGACGGAAGAACGGCGCCGTCCACGCTGACCGTGCCGCGTTTGGCGGCGCGCAGGCCGGCAATCGCTTCGGCCACGCTGGTGCGGCCGCTGCTGGTCGCGCCCGTCAGCCCGACGACTTCGCCGCGCTTCACGGCGAACGACACGTCTTCGTAATCGGTGCCGGCCAGTCGCTTGACTTCCAGTGCCGCCGCCGTGTCGGCGGGCAATGCGTCGCGCGCTGCCGCGTCGGCGACGGCGAGGCCGCCGCGTTCGCCCGTCATCGCCTCGATCAGCCGCTCGCGCGGCAATGCCGAGACCGGCGCGCTGATGATATGCCGCGCGTCGCGCAACACCGTCACGGCCTGGCAAATCTCGTAGACCTCCTGAAGATGATGCGAGATGAAGAGAAAGGTCACGCCTTCGCACTGCAACTCGCTGATGCGCCGGAACAGGCGCTTGATCTCGTCGCCGTCGAGCTGCGCGGTCGGCTCGTCGAGAATGATGAAACGCGCGCCGTACGACAGCGCCCGCGCAATCTCCACCAGCTGCCGCGCTTCCACCGTCAGATCGCCGGCGCGAGCGTCTTCGCGCACGTCGATCTTCCAGTGATCGAGCAATCTGCGCGCGTCGCGCCGCATGGCTTGCCAGTCGATCACGCCGCCACGCAGCGGCTGCCGGTTGATGAACAGATTCTCCGCCACGCTCAGATCGCGGATGATCGTCGAATGCTGATAGACGCAGGCCACGCGCTCGCGCCACGCGTCGCGATCCGCGATCGGCGGCGCGGCCGCGCCGCTGAATCGCACTTCGCCCGCGTCGGGCTTGCGCAGGCCGGTGAGGATGGACACCAGCGTCGATTTGCCCGCGCCGTTGCGCCCGACGAGCGCATGCGACTCGCCGGGCCTCACGCGGATGCTCACGTCTTTCAGCGCGGCCGTCGAGCCAAAGCGTTTGGTCACCTCAAACGCTTCGACCACCGGCGCGGAGGGCGTGAGTGCGCTCATTTGACCGCTCATTTGACCGTATTGCCCCACAAGGCTTTGTCGTCGACATTCGATTTCGTCACGAGCGGAGCGGGCAACTGGTCTTCGAGCACGCCCGGCGCCAGCTGGATGATGTTGCTGCCATGATCCGTCGGACCCGGCTTGAAGGTCTGCCCTGCCAGCGCCGCCTTGATATAGAACAGGCCGTACTTCGCGTACGAATCGGCGGGCTGCGATATGGTCGCGTCGATATCGCCACGGCGGATCGCATCGAATTCCTGAGGAATACCGTCGTTGCTGACGATCACGACATGCTTCGCGTCGCCGGCGGGGAACAGCATCTGCTTGCGCCGCAAGGTTTGCAGCGTCGGCGAAAGATAAACGCCGCCCGCCTGCATGTAGATTGCTTTCACGTCGGGATTCGCGGTCAGCAGGCTGTCGAGCGCGGTGGCCGCCACGTCACCCTTCCAGCTCGCCGGAATTTCCAGCAGCGACAAACCCGGATAGCCCTTCATACACGAGCGGAAGGCTTCCGACCTGTCGCGCCCGTTGACCGAGGCCAGATCGCCCATGATCTGCACGACCTTGCCCGACTTCACGTGATCGCCGATGTACTTGCACGCCTTCTCGCCATACGCGCGATTGTCGGCGCGCACCACCATCGCGACTTTGCCTTGCGTCGGCGCGACATCCACGGCCACCACGGGGACGTTCTTCGCGGCGGCGGCGTCGAGCGCGCGGCTGATTGCCGCCGAATCCAGCGGGCCAACCACGATGCCCTTCGAACCGAGGTTCAGCAGGTTGTTCATGTCCGTGATCTGCTGCGCGGGATCGCCGTTCGAATTGACCGGCGCGAGGATGTCGATCCCCATCTCCTTCGCGTACTTGGGCAGGTAGTTGTTGTACGACTGCCAGAACGGCGACGTGAGCAGCGGCAGGCCGAGACCGATCTTGCCGGTGTCGGCGGCTTGTACTGCGCCGCTCACGCCGAGGCCGGCGAGACACGCGGCGGCGGCCACGGCGGATAGCGAACTGCGGAACAAACGGCGGGCCGAATGCGGCCCTTTCGCGAACGACATGGTTGTCTCCAGATCTGCGTTGTGGGAACTGCGTGATCCGGCATCGGGATGCCGGCACTTCGTCCTGCGCTTTCTTATCGAGTATTGGCGTGCGCTCATTCACCAGTGAACGTATTATTCATATACGAACTTTTTTAAGTCAAGGAATGTGCACTGCATCAAACGTCCGTGTTTTCCCTGGACGTGCATCGTGATACACGAGATTCGCCACGCACTTACACTGACGCGCCAGATAATGAGAAAAACGCAAGGGACCTCGCTCACCATGGACGCAGACGACAAAGACGACGCCGACCGCTACCGCGCCCCGGCGCTGGACAAGGGCCTCGACATCCTCGAGCTGCTCGCCGAGCAGAAGGAAGGACTGACGCGCGCCGAAATCACCAAGCTGCTGGGACGCAACGCGAGCGAGATGTATCGCATGCTCGAACGGCTGGTCGCGCGGCAGTACGTGGTGCGCTCCGCGGGGGGAGACCGCTACTCGTTGAGTCTCAAGCTGTACGCGCTCGCCCATCGTCATCCGCCGATGAACCGCCTGATCTCCGAAGCGCTGCCGCTCATGCAGCGCTTTGCGGATGCTGCCGAGCAATCGTGTCACCTCGCGGTGTACGACCGCGGCAACCTGCTGGTGATCGCCCAGGTGGATGGTCCTGGCACGTGGGGCATGTCGGTGCGGCTCGGTTCGCGAGTCGGTCTGATCGACACGGGTTCGGGGCGCGTGATGCTCGCGTTTCAAAGCATGGAGCAGCGCGAACAGATGCTGACCGAACACACCAAGGTGAAAGGCGAGGTCACGATCGATCGCCGCGCGCTCGAAGATTCCTGCGAACGGATTCGCGCGGCCGGTTTCTCGCAGAAGGACAGCCAGCAGATATTCGGCGTGACGGACGTGACCTTTCCGATCCAGGGGCCGTCCGGTCAGGCCATTGCGGCGCTTACCTGTCCGTACTTGCGGCGTATCGACGAATACGTCGCGCCGACGCTGGAAGCGGCCACTGCCCTACTGCGCGAGACGGTGCAGGCGCTGTCGATGTTTCACGAGAACGCCGCCTGACCCGCGACGCCAAACCGAGAGTCTGAGCAGCGGCCTGATGAAATTCAACCGCTCGCGCACATGGTTTAGAATGGCGACCCTCTCAAAAATCACGCCACATGGGTTCGCCCATGCGCGCCCATCGATAAGCAATGGCGAAACTTCTGACCGATTCCGAATTCCTGCGTTTTTCCGAACTCCAGCAGAAGCAGTCGAGCTTCACGATCACGCCCGAGGAAGCCGACGAACTGCGCGACATCGTCGCTCATGCGCAAAAGCGCCGCGACGACCGCGCGGCGGCGATGCAAAGCATCGAGACCTTCATCCAGCAATTCGACATCAGCCCGGACGAGTTGTTTTCGCCGGAGCAGATCGGCGAGGCCGCACGCACCTACGGCCTGATTCCGGCAGCAAAGAAAGAACGCGTGCTGCCGCCGCAATTCACGTTCAACGGCAAGCCGTATCAGTGGACGGCGCGCGCTCTGCCGGACGACATTCGCGTGCCGTTGTTCGATGCCTTCAAGGCGGGTGAATCGGTGAAGTCGTTTATTGCGACGCCGAAGGATGCGAGCCGTTGTGCGGCGACGATTGCGCGGTTGGAGCGTGAGACCGGGGCGGTGTATGGCGATGCGTGGCTGGAAGAATTGTCCGTGACGCGCGCGCAAGTCGACGAGGCCATCGCGAAGCTGGCGGCCTGAGGCGGCTTAGGCGCTCACCGCGGTCGGTTCATCCAGCGCCATACGGAACCCGACTATGCCGGGGTCCTCAGTCCGTACCATCGTGAAACCGCTGGCTTTGGCGAGCGCGATCATCGGCGCATTCTCGCGCAGCGCCTCGCCGACCAGCCAATGAATGCCGCGCGCTCGCGCATATTTGATGATCCGGTCCACCAGCAATTGGCCAAGGCGCCGGCCTTTCTGGTCCGAGCGCACCGCCACCGCGAATTCAGCCGTTTCGTGGTCGGGGTCGGCCACCGCCCGCACCACGCCCAGCGTCCTCGTGAGACCCTCTTCGCTTTGCACGGTGACGATCAGCGCCATTTCGCGGTCGTAGTCAATCTGCGTCATGCGCGCGAGTTGCGAGTGGTCGAAGTTGCCCACCGCGCCAAAAAAGCGCAGGCGCAAATCTTCCGGCGTCATTGCTTCGACGAAGTCATGATGCGCGGCCTCGTCTTCCGGACGAATCGGCCGCACTGTCACCTGCACGCCTTGCCACTCCAGCGTCTCTTCGAAGCGGCGCGGATAGGGCACGATCGCGAGGCGGCTGCGCGTGGCCGCCAGGCTCAACGTGGGCTCGACCGCCACCACATGATCGCGGTACACCCTGAGCGTCAGCGCGAGACCGACGAGCTCCTTGACGTCGCAGACGGCTTGCGAAAGCGCAGTCAGCGCGGCCAAGGCCGGCTCTGGGTCGATCAGCCGCGCGTAGCGCGAGCGCGTGACGA
This sequence comes from Paraburkholderia sp., assembly GCA_036383775.1. Classification (GTDB taxonomy): domain Bacteria; phylum Pseudomonadota; class Gammaproteobacteria; order Burkholderiales; family Burkholderiaceae; genus Paraburkholderia. The sequence goes on from DASVNP010000257.1 coordinate 49,079, forward strand.
TATCGCGCGCCAGCATCGGATTCAGCGGCGGCAGGCCGTAGACGCGCAGCGCTTCGGACACGCCGTCCACCGATGGCGCGGTGAAACTGAATACAGGGCCGAAGTTGTCGTCATCATGAAGCTCGACCGTGATGTCGACGACTGGCCTGGTGCCGTCGTCCGCGCACGGCACCTTGGCCTCGGCCGGATTTGCCGTTTGCGTTTCGACCCCCAGCCCGAAACGCCCGAGAAACCGCGCCGCCGCTTCGCCGGTTAGTTGGTGCTCACCTGCGGCGAGCGCCGCGCGGGCCTGCGCCTGAGCGGCGTCAATCGCTTCCGGGATGCGCTCCGGCAAGCCTTCCGGCGTCTGCATCAGCAATTCACGCCCCATCCGGTAATCGACCAGCCGCGCGAAGGCGCGCGCGAGGCGCTGCGGGGTCGTATGAACCGGAATGCCCTGCGCGTGCAGCGCGTCGCGCGTGGCGGCATCCACCCCGCCGAAGAAGCACGCGAGCAAACCGCGGTACGCGAAACGCTGGTTCGCGATCAGTGCCTGCGCCACCTCGCCGACCGGCGCGCCGTGTGTCGACGCATGCACCACGAAGGCCGTGCCGGAGCTGCGATGGTTCGCCAGCAACTGAAGCGCGGTGCCGAAATGCTCGGGCCGGGCGTCGTCGCCGAGTTGCAGCGGGTTGCCACCGACCGCGTGCGGCAGCACTTGCCGCAGGGCATCGGAGGCTTCGTCGGGCCAGGGCGCAAGCATGCCGCCGGCTGCGGCGAAGGCGTCGCAGGCGAGCGTGGCGAGGCCGCTGTCGCTGGTAATCAGCGTTGCTGTAGCGCCCGCCGCCACGCGACCCACGCCGAGCGTTTCGATTTCGTCGAGCAGGTCGTCGAGCGAATCGACGCGCACCATGCCCGCCCGGCGGAACGCGGCCGTGTAAAGCCCGTCGGCGGGATCGGAGCGGCCGGAGCGTAGCGCCAGCACCGGCTTGTTGCGCGCCGCCGCGCGGGCCGCCGACAT